>CAZUJZ010000183.1:0-8129 GCA_964620665.1 uncultured Desulfofustis sp.
GACGTCCGCAGCCTTGATAGTGAGCGGAGGACAGGTTAAAACCTGTCCCGCCGTTAATTAAGATAAACCGGCAACCGCAGCGCAAATCGCCACGAACGCATCCGGGTCGAGGCTGGCCTGTCCGACAAAGAGGCCTGAGAGGCCGGGAATGGCGGCATAGTCGCCGGCATTGTCCGGGGTTATCGCGCCCCCGTAGATGATCGGCCGGACGGGATGGATCTGGTCGATAAATCGAACCGCTTCCTCGACCGTTTCCTTCTTTTCCGCCTCACGATAGCTCATTGCCTCCACCGGACAATAGGCAATCATCAGCTGTTCGCAGTCCACGTCGCCGAGCGGCACGAGTTGCGACATTGCCGTGGCCGTATCGACGCAGATAATCGGCTTGATGCCGGCATCGACGGCTTCGCTGACCTTGTTCACCGCATCCTGGGAGGTTTCGTGGAAATAACGGCGCCGCTCACCATGCCCGATAATGGCATAATCGGCTGAACCGGCAAGCATGTCAGCGGCAATCGCGCCGGTATAGCTGCCGCGCGGAAACGGCGAGACATCCTGGGCGGCCAGATAAACACCGGGCAGTGACAGATCCTGCAGCTGCCGGGCCAACGGCACCAGCCATATCGACGCCGGCGCGATAATCACCTGCAGCGCCGCTTCCGGTTGATAGTTCCGGGCAAAAGACGCCAGCCAAGCCTGGGCCTGGTCCAATGTTTTGTTGGACTTCCAGTTTCCGACGACAAATCGTTTGGTGCGAGCGGTTGTCGCTTTGCTCATCTGCTCCCCCTGCATATCCCTGATGCGGCAGCGCTCCACCCATGCGTCAGCCTCACCTCTCGGCCGACGCCACAAGCGCCGCCACTTTGACCTGCGCCTCCTCTTCGGTCAACGATTCCAGTAAAAATAGTTTCTTCCTGGATTGACTGCCGGACAGCAGCACCACGCTCCGGCGACTCACACCGAACAATTCGGCCAAGTAAGCGCCGACCGCCTTGTTGGCCTTGTCATCGACCGGCGGAGCCTGGACCGATACCTTCAACGCCTCGTCGTGGACGCCACGGCAGCGGTTTTTCGCAGCACGCGGCTGCACATGAACGCTGATAATCGCCGCGCCATCTTTGCTTCGGCCGACCGGGCTCACCGAGCGATCAATCGTCGTCGCTGAGATAGGCGACACCTCCTTCTTCCAGTTTGCGGCGCAAGTCATCCTCTTTCTGATCAACCATCCCCTCGGAAATGGGTAATTCCATATGGATCGCATCCAGCTCATCGTCCGGCTCCGACTCGCCCGTCGGTGATTCGCCCGGCTCGTCGGACGCAGCCAACTCGCCGAGATCGTTCAACTCGTTCATCTCGCTTAAGTCGTCCGGCTCGGAAAGGTCGATTTTCTGGAATAAATCGTCATAGTCGTAACGGGCGACCTCTTCGTCATCGACACCAAATGATTCGAGCTGTTCGAGATGACTGGTCAAAATCGCCTGCAACTCTTCACGAACCTTTCGGCGCTGTCGATTGAGTTGTTCGATTTCATCGGGAAGGCGGGACAGCTCGGCATAGGCTTCCCGGCGCAAACGCTCTATTTCATCACGGGCTGCCTGCAGCGCCCTGGCACTTTTTTCTTCACTAGAGGCAAGCACCGCCTGAGCGCGCTGCTCACTCTGCCGGACCAAATCCTCGGTCTCCGCCCTGGTCTTTTCCATCAGATCATCGGCAAACCGCTGCGCCACACCGATAGTCCGCTTGAAGTCCACCTCTTCTTTTTTCAGCTCGCGGTTCTGCTCATCGAGAAAGGCGATCTTGTTGCGCAGATTATCCTTCTCCATCCTGCTTTCCCGAAGCATTTCATCCCGGTCGGACACCCGTGCTTCAGCCTCGCTGAGCTCATCTTCAAACTCCTTGCGTTCCTCTTCAAAATCGTCCAGCGCCGTCTGCATTTCTTCGATTTCCCTGGCGCGCTCCGCCTCTCTGGCCTCTTTTTCAGCGAGGGTTCCACGCAACTCTTCGACCATTCGCTGCGCTGCGTCGACGTCGCCTTGTAAACGGGTGTTCACCTCTTCGGCAAGCTCTTTCTGCTGCTTGATCTCGGCAATTTCTTCTTCTTGCTGGCGAAGCTTTTCCAACAGCTCGAAGAACTCTTCGGCGATCAATTCCAGATACGCCTTTACCTCGACCGCATCATACCCCCTAAACCTCGTCTGGAACTCCTGGTCTTTGATCGCCTGCGGAGTTATCGCCATAACCTGCCTCCTCTTGAGTCAATGAAGGATATCATCCATGTTCCCATCAGCCAAGACCATGCGCCAACTGCCGCAGCGTCGGAACAAGAAAGCTCTGCAAAAACATAATGATGATAATCAAGATAACCGGTGACAAATCAAGCCCGCCCATGCTGACCGGCAGCGCGCGCCGGATCCGACCGAGCAGGGGCTCGGTCACGTCGTAGAGGAAACGAACGATTGGATTGTAGGGATCGGCATTAACCCAGGATATCACCGCCCGTCCGATAATAACCCACATATAAACGGTGAGCAGAAAATCGATGATGCCGGCCACTGCCGCCAAAAAATTACCTGCAACAAACATGATTACTCCTTGTTCTTAGGCTACTTTCGATCCCGGCGCCACGTCCGGTGAAACCGTGGCCAGCGTAAATCGCTGCGCACCGTTTTCGTCTTTTCCCTTGGCCGCCAGGATCATCCCCTGCGAGGTAACTCCCATCAGGGTAGCCGGTTTGAGATTGGCAACCAGCACGACCGTCAGCCCAACCAGATCTTCGGGCCGATACGAACCGGCCACCCCGGCCACCACGGTACGCTCCTCCGGGGCAAGCACGGTCAGTTTGAGCAGGCGATCCGATTTCTCGATGCGCTCGGCCGCCACGACCCGGGCAGCCCGCATATCGAGTTCCTGAAACCGTTTGACATCGAGCAACCCGGCACCAGGTGCGGGTGATCCACCCGGCTGCGGTTTTTTTTCTTTGCTTCGGCCCTTCCGGACCTCGCCCGGCTCATCGGCCGTATCGATCCGGGGAAACAGAGAATCGAGCTCACCAATCTTGGTCCCTGGTGGCGTCAATCCCCAGGAGCCGCCATCGGTCAACGTCCGCATCAGTGCCGACCCGCCGTCAATACCCAGTGCAGCTTGCATTTTTCCTGCCGTCTCCGGCATCACCGGCTGCAGGACCAGAGCGAGCAGACGCAGGCTTTCGGCCAGGTGATAGAGGACCGTCTCGAGTCGCTCGCGATGCTCGGCCTGTTTGGCCAGGGCCCACGGCTCATTCTGGACGATGTAGCGATTGGCCGCCCCGACAAATTCCCAGACGGCCTGCAGCCCCCGGTGAAACGCGAAATCGTCCATCTGCCGGCGATAGTCGTCAAGCATTGTGCGCGCTTGACTCTGCAGGGCACGATCCGTCTCCTCCGTCGACGCCGCCGCCGGGATCATGCCGCCGCGATACTTGGTAATCATCGACAGACTGCGACTGAATAGATTGCCCAGATCATTAGCCAGATCGGCATTGCGGCGCGAGATGATCGCCTCGCCGCTGAAAGAGGCATCGAGTCCGAAAACCATCTCACGCAGCAGGAAATAGCGAACGGTATCAAGACCGTACAGCTCTACCAGCGGCCCGGGTCTGATCACGTTGCCGAGGCTTTTCGACATCTTCGTGTTTTCGATGTTCCAATAGCCGTGCACGTGCAGTTTGCGATAGAGCGGCACGCCGGCCGCCAACAGCATAGTCGGCCAGTAAATGGCGTGGGGTTTGAGAATATCCTTGGCGATCAGGTGCTCCGCCCCGCTCCACCAGTGCGCGTAATCCGGTTCGTCGGGATAGCCGATCCCGGTCAGGTAATTAATCAGCGCATCGAACCAGACATAGGTAACGAACCGGTCATCAAACGGCAACGGGATCCCCCAGGTCAGACGACTGGTCGGCCGGGAAATGCAGAGGTCTTCGAGCGGTTCGCCAAGAAAGGAAAGCACTTCGTTGCGGTAGCGCTCCGGGGTGATGAATTCCGGATGCGCCTTGATATGATCGATGAGGCGCTGCTGGTATTTGGACATCCGGAAGAAATAATTCTCCTCGGTGATCTCCGTGGGTGCCACCTGATGATCGGGACATTTTCCGTCAACGAGTTCCCGCTCGATCAAAAATCGCTCGCAACCGGTGCAATACAGTCCGGAATAACTGTCGAAATAGATATCCCCTGCGTCGTAGACGCTCTGCAGAATGGAGCGCACGGTGCGAACATGGTCGGGTTCGGTGGTCCGGATAAACCGGTCATAATCGATCTGCAGCAGCGGCCAGGTCTGCTGAAACAACCCGGCAATCCGGTCTGCATAAACACGCGGCTCAACGTTTTCCCGGGTCGCGGCTTCGACGATTTTGTCGCCATGCTCGTCGGTCCCCGTCTGAAAGCGGACCTCGTCGCCGCAGAGCCGCTTGAACCGGCTATAGGTGTCGGCAATGATGGTGGTATAGGCATGCCCGAGATGCGGCTGGGCGTTGACATAGTAGATCGGGGTCGTGATATAGGTTGTCATGACGTGGGTGCGTTGGTGTTGTCGCCTCCGTTTTCACCGGTTCCTTCGGTTTCCGGAGCGGGTGACGACCTCCTGCCGTTTCTCTTCGGGCTCTTGTCGGACGGGAGCAGTTCGCCGGCAGTCCATTGCTCTTTGCTGAGGAGTCGCTCCTCCCCTTCGGAGGTGCCGGCAATCAGCGACTGCTGCAACGGGTTCTGTCTCTTGATCCGATATATTTCAGTGCCGATCTTGATCTTACGCCCGACTTTCGGCATCCCTTTGCGCTGTTTGCGATAGATGTCGTATTCGTAGGTCAGGCAGCAGAGCAGGCGGTTACAGACTCCGGATATCTTGGCGGGGTTGAGCGGCAGGTCCTGCTCTTTGGCCATTTTGATCGAAACCGAATCAAATTTCTTCATAAACGAACTGCAGCACAGTTCCCGGCCGCAGATGCCGACCCCGCCGATCATCTTGGTTTCGTGACGGACACCGACCTGACGCATCTCGACCCGGGTCCGGAACTCCTGAACCAGATCCTTGACCAGGGCCCGAAAATCGACCCGGTTGTCGGCGGTGAAATAGAAAATCATCTTGCTGCCGTTGAAGAATTTCTCGACGTTGATCAACCGCATCACCAGATCATGCTTATCGATCAGCCGCTCGCACACAGCAAAGGCGTTTTGCTCATGTGAAGCGAGACTGAGGTAGCGATTTTCCTCGTCGGAGGTCGGCCGCCTCGATATCTCACAACTGACCTTTCTCTCAACGGCGCCTTCGGGATCGGCCGGTGCCGGGCCGTAGACCCGGGCCGGCTCAAGACCGTGATCGGTCTTGATCATGACCGTGTCGCCGCGTTTCAGGTCGGCCAGAGGGGCCGAAGCGGTGTGTTCCTGCCCGTCATCCCGAAATCTGATCCGGTAGAACGAGCACGCGGCCTCGGCAGGCTGGCTATGGTGCTCTGTCGTCGTATCGTCGTGCTGACTCATTATCTTCAAACCGTTGAAATCGGTGTATTTCAATAATTCTTGGCGAATCTACAACGATACCCGAGGCTCCGGTGATTGTAAATCAAAAAGCAGCACTTCGCAGACCAGGGATCTGTTGCAATTCCTTGCCAGCCGGCGTTCGGCACGATCGATGGCCGCCAATCGAGCGCGCACCAATTCGCTCTGGTGCAGACCGGACCGACGCTGCTGCCCCGTCGCCTGGTCGCCGACCCAGAAACGAAGCAAATCGAGCAACAGCGGCAGGTGGTGTTTGAGGGCCGCAATCCGCTCGGCGGTCTGCAGCGCTGCGCCGACCGTATCGGCGGAATCGGCGGCGGATCCGGCAAGCAGCGTCAGCAGTTCTCGCCAGATTTCGACAATCCCCTGCCGCCGCAACAGCACCGCCAACCCCGGACTGCCGCCGGCAATCGCGGCCAGAGACTCGGCTTCCGAGCCGGTCAGTTCCGGCTCCTGATGTCTCAGTACCGCCGTCATCTGGGCTCCGCTCAGTGGATAAAAGGGAATGATCTGGCAGCGGGAGAGAATCGTCGGCAGCACCTCCCGGCTCGATTCCGCCGTCAGGATGAGCACATTGTGCTCGGGGGGTTCTTCCAGGGTCTTCAGCAGGCTGTTGGCCGCCTCGCTGCGCAGCGTATGCACATCCTCGAGGACGACGGTCCGGACCGGCGATTCGTAGGGCGGATAGGCAAGCGAGCGGCACAATTCACGGATTGTATCGATCTTGATAGCCGCCCCGTCCGGACTGACGGTGGTGAAATCCGGATGGTTGCCCGACAGGTACTTACGACACGACAAACACCCACCGCAGGCACCGGCCTCGGTCGGCCGCTGGCAATTGAGTCGGGCCGCCACGAGCAGGGCGCACAAGTGCTTGCCCACCCCGTCCGGTCCACGAAACAGATACGCATGGGCGAGCCGCTGCGAGGCAAAGATCCGCTCCAGCAGACGCTTGGCCTTTTCCTGCCCCTGCAACACGGAAAACGATAGTCGATTGACGGCCATGGCTTCGTTTCCGTTAGAACAAGGTCCGTTGTTTGAACGAGATGTCCCGCTCTTCATCGGTCGTCGCTTTTTCGCCGCCGCCGGCAGGCGGGCGCAGCAACAGGAAGCGTTCCAGACTCCGCTGGTAATCGCTCCATTGCGGCGTGTCCGTTTTGACCTTGCGGCTGAGTTGTTCCACCAGGTTCATTTTTGCATCCAGGTCATCGATGAAACTGAGCAGCAGCGCCTCGGCCGTCATCGGCACCACCGGCGAGCCGAATTCCAGGCGGCCATGATGGCTGAGAACCAGATGCTGCAGGTGCGTCAGCACATCGTCGGGAAAACCGTCGATGCCCCGTGCCGCCCGGCCGATCATTTCACAGCCGATCACCAGGTGCCCTTTCAGGCGACCGACGTCGGTATATTCGATAACACCCGTCGTGTTGAGCAGTTCTTCTGTTTTGCCGATATCGTGCAGCAGGGCGCCGGTCACCAGCAGATCCCGATCGACCCCGACCCCCCGGTAGTGATCGGCCAGCAGCGCCGCAACCCCGGCCATCGACAGGGAGTGTTCGAGCAGGCCCCCGAGATAGGCATGGTGGATCCCCTTGGCGGCCGGGGCTGTCTGGAACAGGGCACCGGTCGCGGCGCCGTCGAAGATGTGCTTGAGCAGCGCGCGCAAATAAGGCGTGCGGACGCTGCTGATCAGCCGGTCGAGTTCGGTCCGCATATCGTCTTGACTACGGGTGCTGGCGGCGACGAACGCTTCCGGTTGCCAGGCCGTGTCAGCGACCGCCTCGACGTCCTTGATCTGGACCTGCAGCTTGTTGTTGTAGGTCTGCACCTGCCCGCGTACCCTGACCACCGCGCCGGAAGCGCAGATCGGCTCCAGGGCCTCGGCGTTATCCCAGGCCGGACCGCTGATCTCGCCGCTTCGGTCGGCCAGCGTCAGCAAGAGATAGGGTTTGCCGGCCCTGGTCTCGGCCAGCCGGACACTTTTGATCAAAAAAAGGTCGTTGAGCAGATCGCCGTCGGCAAGTGCTTCGACAAATTGCTTTTTCTCCATTGCCTCTGTTCTTCCGGTTGTGCTGTGGATTGATCTGATATCCCGGAGGATCGTGACGTTGTTACCGTCCCTCACGATGGAGTGACAACGACGGTCCAACTCTGATCGGCTTCAAGTCGATAGCTGCCGACAAATCGCGCGGCCGGAGCGTTTTCCATCGCGCCCCATTCATCGGGGGCAACCAGCGAAAAAAAGGACGTACCGTCCTGGCGGCGGTACAGGTGGTAGAGCTGGCCGGGAACCTTGCGAAAAGCGCACCTTACCCGGTGCAGTTCCTGGTTTTGCTGCGTTGCCTGCAGAATCTGGCGGGCCTTCTCCTGCAGCGCCGCCATCTGCTCGGCCAGCAGTCGCAGCTTGCCAGCCGCCTGGAGGGCCAGGATATCATCCGCTTCGGCAACTACCCGGGCCATTTCGACCAGATCGATTGCCGGCGCCAGACGACTGACCGGATAAGGAGACCGGTAATTCGGTCCCTCGTATTTTTCACCTTTATATTTCACACCTGTCAATTTATAATCGCCCCCCAGAAAGGGTTCAAGCGGAAAAGTTCG
>CAZUJZ010000184.1:0-8096 GCA_964620665.1 uncultured Desulfofustis sp.
TCTGCCGGCCTCGGAGGCCAGCCGATCAGGCCGCAGCGCAGCAGCCGGAGGTAGGACCGGTTAGCCCGGAAAAGCTGATTTTCATAAAGAAAAATCACGCTCGGGTGGTGGCCGGCTCGCTCGGGGCGGTGAAACGGCGCCTGAACAGCGAGTGAACCGCTATCCCGGGCACCGGCTCACTCAGCGACAGGTAGACCCGGCTGCCCGGGTTGGCGCGCTGCAGCGGCTGCCACTGCTCGTCGAACAGAGCATCGACCGTCGCCGGGCTGTTTCGACCGCCGCGGTGCATGTATTCAATGCGCTCACCGATGGTGAGCGCAGTTCTGATCTCCACCAGGGGCAGCGGCGCCACCGCTGTCACCACCGCCACCGGCTCGCTCTGCACCACCCAGCGAGACGAGTCGTACAGCATATCGGCGGCGCCGGGCGGCTCATCGATAAAATTCATGGTCATATCCCGGGTACCGATCAGCGCAATCTCGCTGAGCAGCTCTCCGGGCAGCACGATCTCTTCCGGCCGGCGCCAGTCGCCGGCGTCAAGGGTCCGTAAATAATCGAGCGCCGCCCGGTAGACCCGAACCACGGAACCGACGTAAAACAGCGACTTCATGCGCCCTTCGATCTTCAGCGCGTCGACCCCGGCGGCGACCAGCTCCGGCAACCGCGCCAGCAGACAGAGGTCTTTGGCGTTGAAGATGTAGGCGCCCCGCCCGTCTTCCTCGATCGGATACCACTGACCGGGCCGCTGTTCTTCGGCCAGCGCGTAGCGATAGCGGCACGGCTGGGCGCACAAACCGCGATTGGCGTCACGGCCGGTCAGGTAATGGGAGAGCAGGCAGCGCCCGGAATAGGAAATACAGAGCGCCCCGTGCACGAAGACCTCGATCTCGGCCGTACAGTTTTCTCTGATCGTGCTGATCTCGGCAAGCGATAACTCCCGCGCCAGATTGATGCGGCGCACACCCTGGCGCCGCCAGAATTCGGCCGCCGCCGCGTTGGTGACATTGGCCTGGGTGGACAGGTGCAGGGACAGCTCGGGTGCCACCGTTGCGGCCAGCGCGAGAATGCCGGGATCGGCGACGATGATTGCATCGACGCCGATCTCCTGCAACAGCCGCAGATAATCGGGCAACCCGGCAAAATCATCGTTATGGGCGATGATATTGACGGTCACGTAGACCGCCACCCCGGCCTGGCGGGCCAGTGCGACCGCCCGGCGCAGCCCCGCTTCGTCGAAGGTGCCGGCCCGGGCCCGCAGTCCGTAGTCGGTTCCGCCGAGATAGACACCATCGGCGCCGTAGTGGATGGCCGTGATCAGTTTTTCCAGACTGCCGGCCGGCGCCAGCAGTTCCGGCAACACCGGCACTGCCGCTTTCTTGCTTTGTTTTTCTGTCATGCTGCAGTAGAGTATGGGTTCACGGTTCTTGTTTCTACACCATCGGTACGTCGCTCGGCAAGGCGTATCGCGATCATCGGCCACAAGACGCAGATAATCCACCTTCCCCCGCAGATGATGACCGCTCCCGCATGTCAGTCGCCCCCCTCCGGCCCGCACCCGCCACTACCGCAGCTCCTGGGCGGCACCACGCCATGAACGAGGCGCCGATCGGTATTGCCCTGAGCGGCGGTGTCGACTCCACCGCCGCCGCGCTGCTGCTGGGCCGGGAACACCGGGTCCGGGGCTATCTGATGAATATCGGCCAGCCGGACTTTGACCGGCAGCAGGAGCAGGCCGCAACGATCGCCCGGCGCCTCGCCATCGACCTGCGGGTCGTCGATCTCAGGCAGGACTTCAGCCGACTCGTACTCGATTACTTCGCCGCTACGTATCGCGCCGGTATGACCCCGAACCCCTGCATGATCTGCAACCGGAGCGTCAAGTTCGGACTGTTCATGGACCATATCCGGGCCGACGGTTGCACCGTCATGGCCACCGGACATTACGCCCGGATCGCCCGGATCGACGGGAAAATCGCCTTACTTCGCGGCCTGGACCAGATCAAGGACCAGTCCTACTTCCTGGCCCGGCTGCACCCGGAACAACTGGAGCAGATCAGGTTCCCGCTCGGCTCGATGGCCAAGGAGGACACCTACCGTTTCATTGAGCAGCAGGGTTTTCAAGGTTTTCGCGGAAACGAAAGCCAGGACGTCTGTTTTCTCCACGATACGACCATTGCCGAACACCTGGCAGCTACCAGCATCCACCCGGCCCGGCCCGGTCCGATCGTCACCACGACCGGCGAGCAGATCGGCAGCCATCGCGGTCTGTTGCACTATACCATCGGCCAGCGCCGAGGCATCGACCTGCCGGACCAGTCGCCGTGGTACGTGACGGCCATCGATGCCGAGACCAATACGCTGGCCGTCGGCAAGGCCGAAGACCTGCTGCAGACCAGACTTCTGGCCCGCCGGGCCAACTGGCTGAGCGGTGTGCCGCCGCGCGCGGGAGAGCGCTTTCTGGTCCGGATCCGCTCCACCCATCGGGGCAGTGGCGCCGTTATCGAGGAGATCGACGACGACTCGTTTGCGTTGCACTTCAGCGAACCGCAGCGGGCCGTGGCCCCCGGCCAGTTCGCGGTACTGTACGACGGAGAGCGGGTCATCGGCTCCGGAGAAATCTGCCCGCACCTCCCTCCCTGCTCCGCGCCGGCCCGATGAAACTGGTCTGTTTCCATACCCTGGGCTGCAAGGTCAATCAGTTCGAGACCGCCTCCTTTGCCAGCGACTTTGCCGCCGCCGGCTTCACGGTGGTCGATGACCCGGCCCGCGCCGACGTGATCGTCATCAACACCTGCGCGGTAACCGCCAAGGCCAGCGCCCAGTCGCGCCGGGATCTCGGCCGTCTGGCCCGGACCAACCCCCGCGCGCTGCTCGTCGTGACCGGCTGCCAGGCCCAACTCGGCGCCGCCGAGCTGCGCCGGCTGCCGGACCTGGAGGCCGAACGATTACTGCTGATCGGCAACGACGCCAAGGATTCGCTGCTCTCCCAGGTCGCCGCACGCCGCCAACACCTGGCTGACCCACGGCTGACCGACATGAACGAGGTCCGGACCATCAGCCGGCTGCCCGTCGGTCAGTTCACCGGCCGGACCCGCGCCTTTCTGAGGGTCCAGGACGGCTGCGACAATTACTGCAGCTATTGCATCGTCCCGCTGACCCGCGGCCGCAGCCGCAGCCTGCCGCTTGACGAGGTGATCGCCCAGACCGGCAGCTACGCGGCCCACGGTCACCACGAGATCGTCGTCACCGGTATCCATGTCGGCCAATACGGCGCCGATCTCGGCTCCGGCCATGACATCACGTCCTTGATGAGCGCCCTCTGCGAGCGCTTTCCCCGGCTCAGATTCCGTCTCTCGTCGATCGAACCGACGGAAATCAGCACGAAATTATTGACGCTGATGAAACAACGGGATAATTTTATGCCGCACCTGCATCTCCCGCTGCAAAGCGGCGACAACCAGATTTTGACACGGATGAACCGGCACTACAGCCGGGAGCAGTTCATCGAGAAACTGGCCCTCTGCCGGCAGATCGTCCCCGACGCCGCCATCGGTATCGACGTACTGGTCGGCTTTCCCGGCGAGCAGGAAACCCACTTCAACAACACCATGGCCGTGCTTGAACAGACCGATTGCACCTACCTGCATGCCTTTCCCTTCTCGCCGCGGCCCGGCACGCGGGCGGCCGGTTTTGGCGGCCAGGTCGAACAGGACCACAAGCAGCGCCGGGTACGACTGGTCCGGGCCTTCGGCGAGCAGCGGAAGGCCTCATTTTACCACCGCTTTCTCGGCTCCCGCCGCAGCGCCGTGATCGAAACTGAACGGGACCGGCAGGGGCTGCTGCGCGGTTATACCGACAACTATATCCCCATCCACCTGGCGGGAGACGATGTGCTGATCAATTCCGTCGTCACCGTCGAACTGGCGAAGCTGACGGAATCCGGCGTGACGGCCCACCTCTGCGGGAGCATGACATGATTGGTGAAATCATTGCCATCGGCGACGAACTGACGTCCGGCAGGATTCTCAACACCACCAGCGGCTATGCGGCCCGCAAACTGTTCGAAGCGGGGCACACCATCCACGCAATGAACACCATCGGCGACGCGCCGGCACAGATCGGCGAAGCACTGCTGCAGGCAATCACCCGGGTCGATTTCATCATCGTCACCGGCGGACTCGGCTCCACCGACGACGATTTGACCAACGAGGCGGTTTCCCGGGCGTTGAACCGGCCGACCATGCCCAACCTTGACATCCTCGCGCAAATCAGAACGCATTTGCACAGGCGCAGCGCCGCGCCCGACGATCCGCTGGAAAAGCTCGCCTGGCTGCCAAGCGGCGCCGAAGCGTTCGACCCCTCGGCATCGATCGCCGGCTACCAACTCGTGCACAACGATACACCGATCTTCTTTCTTCCCGGCGTGCCCGAGGAGATGATCGATCTGCTCAACCGGATCGTGCTGCCGAAACTGGCCGCCTGGCAAGCGGAGAGCGGTCTGCGAACCTGTCAGCGGATATACAAGATCTTCGGTATCGGCGAGTCGGAGGTCAACCGCCGCATCAACACGCTGAGCTTGCCACCGTCGATCCGGATCGGCTACTATCCGGTCTTTCCCGATGTTCATCTCAGTGTACTGATCCGGGCAAGCGAGCAGGACGCATCCCGCCCCTTCTTCGAAACAGCCTGCCGCCAGGTCGAAGCCACGCTCGGCAGCGCCGTCTATGGCCGGGACAACGACGAACTGGAAGGTGTCGTCGGCGCGCTGCTCAAGGCAAGCGACCGGTGGCTGGCGACCGCCGAGTCATGCAGCGGCGGCCTGCTTGCCCATCGCATCACCCGTGTGCCCGGTAGCTCAAGCTATTTCGTCGGCGGTGCCGTCACCTATGCCAATCGCCTCAAGGCCGACCTGCTCGACATCGACCCGAAGCTGATCGAGCGCTGCGGCGCCGTCAGCAGCGAAGTGGCCGCCGCGATGGCCGGCGGCATCAGGGAGCGCTGCCGCACCGATATCGGCATCGGCATCACCGGCATTGCCGGCCCGGACGGCGGCAGCGACGCCAAACCCGTCGGCACCGTTTTTATCGGAGTTGCCGATGGTTCCGGCTGCCGGGTGACCGACCACCATTTCAGCGGTGATCGTCACCGCATCCAGACCCTGGCCGCCCATACCGGCCTGAACGTGCTCCGTCTCCTGCTGCGCGGGGAGACCGAACGAGAAACGGGACCGGCCACCGATCACCCTTGATGTTTGTCTCACTTCCTTTTATGCTAGAAAGCCGTCATCCCATTTTTTCTATTGAAATCAACTCTTGGACACGAGGAGCAATCGATGTCAGCGGACAATAAAAACAAAATGAGTAGCGTTGAAAGCGCGCTGAGCCAGATCCAGCGGCAATACGGTAAAGGGTCTATCATGCGTCTGGGATCCCGGGAAACCGAAAACATCCCCGCCGTACCGACCGGCTCGCTCAGCCTGGACATCGCCCTCGGAGTCGGCGGTCTGCCACGGGGCAGAATTACCGAGATTTACGGACCGGAATCGAGCGGCAAAACCACGCTGGCCCTGCACGGTATCGCCGAGGTGCAGAAACGGGGCGGTACGGCCGCCTTTATCGACGCCGAGCACGCTCTCGACACCAATTACGCCCAGCGGCTCGGCGTTGATGTCGACAATCTGCTCGTCTCCCAACCCGATTTCGGCGAACAGGCCCTGGAGATCGCCGAAATTCTGATCCGCTCCAACGGCGTCGATATTATCGTCATCGACTCTGTGGCGGCCCTGGTCCCCCGCGCCGAAATCGACGGCAACGTCGGCGACGCCCATGTCGGCCTGCAGGCACGGCTGATGTCACAGGCGATGCGCAAGTTCACCGGCGTGCTCAACCGCAGCCATTGCATCCTCGTTTTCATCAACCAGATCAGGATGAAAATCGGCGTGATGTTCGGCAATCCGGAGACGACTACCGGCGGCAACGCGCTGAAATTCTATTCATCTCTGCGCCTGGATATCAGGAGAGTCAGCCAGATCAAGGACGGCCAGGAGGTGATCGGCAACCGCACCAAGGTCAAAGTGGTCAAGAACAAGGTCGCCCCGCCCTTCAAGAGCTGCGAATTCGATATCATCTACGGCGAAGGGATCTCCCGGGCCGGCGATATTCTCGATCTGGCCGTGGAGCAAGAGATCGTCGACAAGAGCGGCGCCTGGTACTCCTATCTCGACGAACGGATCGGCCAGGGCCGGGAAAACGCCAAACAATTCCTCGTCGACCACCCGGAGATGATCCGGGAAATCGAGAACAAGGTTCGACTCGGCTATGGCCTGGTCGTCAACGAAGACGCAGCTGAAGACAAACTTGCTCAATAAGTCGCGTCGGTTGTTGACAGGTAGCTGACTACGGTGGCAACTGCCCGCCGTTGAGGACGTGCAGAGGGCACTAGTTGGCGTGCGGTGGGCCGTAGCTTATAGGTTAGCGGAGGACAGGTTGAAACCTGTCCCGCCGTTGGTTGAGATTTGTCCCACCATTGGTTGAGAATTGTCCCGCCGCCGGGTGAGATTTGTCCCGCCGCTGGAGATAGCATGAAACAATCTATAGACAAGCGCTCCTTCGACGTCATTATCGTCGGTGGCGGCCCGGCCGGTCTTTTCGGCGCTTACTACCTGGCGGAGCACTCGCAGCTCCGCGTGCTGGTGATCGACAAGGGCCGGGCCCCGCTCAACCGAAACTGCCCGATCAAGGACAAGGGATGCACCCATTGCCAGCCCTGCAACATTCTCTGCGGCATCGGCGGCGCCGGCCTGTTCTCCGACGGCAAGCTCAACTTCATTCACAAACTCGGCAAGACCGATCTGACCCAGTTTCTACCCGAATCCGCCGCCTGTGAGCTGATCGACGAGACCGAACAGATCTTCAACCGCTTCGGCATGGATGGGCCGGTCTACCCCACCGATCTCGAAAAGGCCCACCGGATCAGACTGGAGGCACGAAAACGGGGGATCGACCTGCTGATCATCAAGCAAAAACACCTGGGCAGCAACAACCTGCCGACCCATATCGCCGGTATGGCCGACTACATCGAGTCGCGCGGGGTGGTCTTCCATCATCTGGAAGAAGCCTGCGATATCATCGTCGACCACGGCCGGGTCACCGGACTGGTTACCAACCAGGCCACCTACCATGCCCCGCATATCATCATGGCACCGGGCCGGGTCGGCGCCGAATGGATCGGCATGCTGGCCAGGAAAAACACCATTGGTGTCTCTCAGCGAGGCATCGAGGTCGGCGTCCGCGTCGAAGTGCATAACGAGATCATGCAGGATCTCTGCTCGATCATCTACGACCCGACGTTTTTCATCAGGACCAGCCGCTACGATGACCAGACCCGGACCTTCTGCACCAATTTCGGCGGCTTTGTCGCGCTGGAAAACTACCAGCATTTCGTCTGCGTCAACGGCCATGCCTACACCGACCGGAAAAGCGACAACAGCAATTTCGCCTTCCTCTCAAAAGTCGTACTGACCGACCCGGTGGAGGACAACCAGGCCTACGGCGAGTCGATCGGCAAACTGGCCACGCTGATCGGCGGCGGCAAACCGATCCTGCAGCGCTACGGGGATCTGAAACGGGGCCGGCGCTCGACCTGGAACCGGATCCGCAACAGCTATATCGATCCGACCCTGAAAAACGTGACCTGCGGCGACATTGCGATGGCCCTGCCGGAGCGGATCCTGTCAAACATCATTGACGGTCTGGAGCAGCTCAACCAGGTCGTGCCCGGTGTCGCCAACGACGAGACCATGCTGTATGCCCCGGAGATCAAATTTTTCGCCACCCAGGTCGAAACGGACAACAACCTGGAAACGGCGATCGCCGGCCTCTTCATGGCCGGTGACGGCCCGGGTGTGGCCGGCAATATCGTATCGGCCACCGCAACGGCACTCATCCCGGCCAAGGAAATCATCCGGCGCAACCTCGGCTAACTCCATAAGAGAGACCCCAACGAACAATGAGAATCGGCAGCGTCGCCGGTAGGGCTGGCCGGCCCTGCCGGAGGCTGCCGGATTATTCTGTGCTGGCCGAGGGCCAAGGCCCCGG
>CAZUJZ010000185.1:0-8082 GCA_964620665.1 uncultured Desulfofustis sp.
TCTTTTCGCCCAAACTCTGCGTTATGCTCAAAATTTTATCCTCGGAATATCAATTTCACATCACCCATCAGCGATAAAGGAGAACGACCCATGGTCAGCGAAACGGATGAATCGATCAGGATCGGCGTCAGTTCATGTCTGCTCGGCAACGAGGTGCGCTATGACGGGGGGCATAAACGTGATCGTTATGTTACCGATATCCTTGGCCAGTTTTTTACCTTCGTGCCGGTCTGTCCGGAAGTGGAGTGTGGTCTGCCGGTGCCGCGGGAGGCGATGCGTCTGGTCGGCGACCCGGCGGAGCCGCGGCTGGTCACCGTCAGGAGTGGCACCGACATGACCGAACGGATGACCCGTTGGGCGGCCGGCCGGGTACGGGAACTGGCCGAGGAAGGGCTCTGCGGCTTTATTTTCAAGAGCAAGTCGCCGTCGTCGGGCATGGAGCGGGTCAAGGTCTATGATGCCAACGGTGTTCCTCGCTCGGTCGGTATCGGTCTGTTCGCCCGGGCCTTTATCGATCATTTTCACTGGTTGCCGGTCGAGGAGGAAGGGCGGCTGCACGATCTGGTGCTGCGCGAGAATTTTATCGAGTCCGTTTTCGTCTACCGTCGCTGGCGCACCGCCTGTGAGCAGGCCACGGCGGCGGGGCTGGTCGCGTTTCATACCAGTCACAAGCTGTTGCTGCGCTCGCATAGCGAGCAGCATTACCGTGAACTCGGGCGCCTGGTCGCGGGGGCCGGCAGCAGTGAGCCGCAACCGTTGTTTGCCGCGTACCAGGAGCTTCTGATGGCGGCAATGAAGCTCAAACCGACCGTGAAAAAACATTGTAATGTGCTGATGCACATGATGGGGTATTTCAAGAAACTGCTCAGCGCTGATGAAAAGCAGGAACTCCTGGAGATCATCGAGCGGTTTCGCCATTTCCACGTGCCGCTTATTGTGCCGTTGACCCTGTTCAACCACTATATCCGGAAATACGACGAGCCGTATCTGAAGAGCCAATACTACCTCAATCCGCACCCGATTGAGCTGAAACTGCGCAACCATGCCTGAGGGGTGCCGCCAACCGGTTCCCCTGAAGCGCTGAACGTGCTATGTTGAAAGTTTTGGTAGACAGTGAGCCGGGAGCGATGCGTGCCGGGAAGGGCATGCCTCGTCAGTATACGTTTTGTCGACCGGCCGGCTTTTTCCGCTTCGGACACCTGAAGGGCAGAGCAACACGGTGAAGAGCGAAACCATCCCGTCGCCGAGGATACCGATCTGGCTGCAGCTTTCCCTGGCCACCATGGTGGTGCTGGCGGTGTCCATCGGCATTCTCAGCTATGTGATCATCGAGCGCCAGCGCACCAGTCTCTATGACCACATCGTCAAGCTCGGTTCGGTCAGCCTGAGCTACGTTGCCGATAATGCCAAAGTGCCGCTGCTCACCAACGATACGTTGACGCTCAGCACCCTGATCAACAACGTTGCCTCGGTTGACGGACATTTTTATGCGATGATCGTCGACACCGATGGCGTGATCAAGGCGCATACCGACCATGAAAAAGTCGACACCCGGTTTGAACCGTTCACGCGCACCGGTGAGCGGGTGCAACAGGGTGTCGTAAGCTATTTCAACTATCTTTTGCCCGACGGCAGGCCGGTGCTCAACCTGAGCATGCCGATTCTCTTTCAGGAAAAGCAGCTCGGTGAAGTGCACGTCGGGTTGTCCATCGATTTTATCAGAAAGCTGTTCGTCGACGAGCGTGCCTTTCTCGTTGTCGCCACGTTGATCATCATCGCTCTCGGGATGGTTGTCGCGGTCATGTACAGCCTGCGGTTCACCAGACCGCTCTCGGTACTGGTTCAGGCCACGTCGCAGATTGCCCGGGGTAATTACGACTTCAAGGTCGACGGCAGTCGCAACGACGAGTTGGGACAGCTCGGCCAGGCCTTCAACCGCATGGGCGAGGAATTGTCAAGGCAGGCAATGATCAAGGAGTCGTTCGGCAAATACGTCGGTTCGGAAGTCCTCGATCTGATCACCAGGAGTCCGGGGCAGCCCTGGCTCAAGGGGCAGCGCAGCGAGGCCTCGATCCTCTTTGCCGATATCCGCGGTTTTACCGCCTATGCCGAGGGGCGGGAGCCGGAAGAGGTGGTGGAAAAACTCAACGATTTTTTTGCCATTGCCACCGAGGTGATTTTCAGCCATGGCGGTTATGTCGACAAGTTTATCGGTGATTCGGTACTGGCCGTCTTTGGTATTCCGGTAGCCCATCCCGACCACCGGGAGCGATGTATCCGGGCGGCGGTGGCGATGCAGCGCCAGTTGGCCCGGGCGGCAGGAGCGGGCAACCCGTTGCTCGCTTCGGTCGGCATCGGCATCTCTTCCGGCATCGTGGTGGCCGGCAATATCGGCTCGTCGGTGAAAATGGAATACACGGTCATCGGCGACAGCGTCAATGTCGCCTCGTCTTTGAATAGCCTGGCCCGGGCCGGGGAGATCATCGTCGACAGTGACGGCGCCACCGATCTGGGCGGTTTTGCCGAGGTTGAAGCGTTGCCTCCACAAAAGATCAAGAACCGGGAGCAACTCGTCGAGGTCTTCCGGGTCGTCAAAACCCTGTGTTGTCTGCTTGCCCTGCTGCCACCACTGTTTGGCTGTGCTCCCCTCGGGCCGCAGTCGCGGGATGATGCGGCAGCGCCGGCCATGGCCGAGCACTCGCCGGCGCTGCTGCCGGACTCCGCCCAATTCCAGGCGATTCGAGACGAGCAGTCGGGACGCTACCAGGAAGCCTTGACGTATTGGCGAAAGGCCGAGGCACTGGTCGATGGAAAAATTACCATCCTGAGCGCGCAATTGCAGGAGTTGGCCGAAATTTATGCCCGGCAGGGGGTGGCCCTGTTTGACCGGAAGGACAGTGACGGGGCCCGGCAGGCCTTTCTCGAGGCGTTGCGGCTCGACCCGCAGAATGAGACGGCCCTCGATTACCTGAAAAACCGGTATCAGGCCGAACGGACGATCGAGTATACCGTGCGTGAGGGTGATTCGTTTGCCGCCATTGCCGATTCGGTCTACGGTTCGGTCGACGACGCCTTTGCCGTCAGGTACCTGTCATCAGGTGGCGGCCTGCAGGATGAACCGGAGGTCGGTGATACACTTTTGCTTGCCGATCTGGACACGCTGTTTTCCCAGATCCTGATCGATTACGGCAAGCAGATCAGGGTTGCCCGCCGACTGTTTGCCGACAAGGAGTATGAAGCGGTGCTGTCCGTGGCCCTGTCGATCCTGGGCGATAATCCCGGCGATGAAGAGGCCTCCTATATCCTGAACCGGTCGTTGTTGCTGCTGGCCGAGCGGTTCCGGGACGAGCAGCGTTACGATGAGGCGATCGCCATGTTGAACCGTGTCGATCCGGCCTTCAAGAATGTTTCTTCGCTGATCGAGCAGCTCGGGCAAGAGCAGCGGCAGAAGATGGAGCGTGACCGGTTGCAGGCCAATGCCGAATTGTTCCGGCGCGGCGAACAGCTTGCCGCCCGGGGGCATTATCTTGAGGCGTTGGAGACGTTTCTGCAGGTTGACTCGACGCATGACGGAATCCAGTGGGCCATCGCCGACGTCAAAAAGCAGCTTGCCGCCCAGGCCGAGGAGCAGTTCAAGCAAGGGGTGAAGTCCTTTGTCGAAGAAGACCTGGTCGGCGCCATAGCGGCCTGGGAAAGAGCCCTGCGTTTCGATCCAAACCACACCAATGCGGCAGATTCACTACAAAAGGCTCTCCGGCTCCTGGAGCGGGTCAGAGAAATCAATTGAGCCGCTGCCTCTGGCATCAATCACCTCTGAAGTCTCTTCAATAACGCCGGCCGTATCGTTTGCCGGTTGTTTTACCTGCGGGACCGTGCATGAAAAAACTGATTGGTCTGCTTGCCCTGCTCGCCGCTTTTCCGCCGCTGTCTACGGACATGTATCTGGCCGCTATCCCGCTGCTGGTAACGTCATGGCGGGAGCCGCTGGCCACGGTCAACCTGACCCTGGTCGGTTTTTTCGTCACCTATTGCCTGTTTCTGCTGGTCTATGGTCCGCTGTCCGATCGTTACGGGCGACGGCCGCCGCTACTCATCGGCCTGCTCGTCTATATCGGCGCGAGCCTGCTCTGCGCACTGGCCACCACCATCGAAGTGATGATCGCCACCCGGGTGCTGCAAGGTGCCGGAGCCGCCGCGGCCTCGTCAATCGCTTTTGCGATCTGCAAGGATCGGTTCGGCGGGCGGCTGCGGCAACGGATCTTTGTTCAACTCGGCATTATCGTTGCGGCGGCGCCGATGATCGCCCCGGTGATCGGGGGGTGGATCATCGAATTGTCGACGTGGCGGCTGGTTTTCGTGGTCCAGGCAGTACTCGGTCTGATCGCCGTTCTCGGGGTGATACGGCTGGAAGAATCTTTGCAGGAGCGGGTACGGGAGCCGATGTGGCTGGTCTATCGCGGCTATCGGCGGTTGATCGGTAATCGCCGGTTTTTCCTGTTGGTCCTGGTGTTTGCCTGTCTCGGAGCCCCGTTTTTCGCGTTCATCGCGGCGTCCTCGGATATCTACATTACCGCGCTCGGGTACACCGAGCGGCAATACGGATATTTCTTCGGTTTCAATGCCTCCGCCTTCATGCTCGCCCCATTCGTCTTTTCCCGACTCGTAAAACGGTTTGCTTTGTCTCGCTTGCTGCTGGTCAGTTTCGGCGGCATGCTTGTCTGCTCGATGCCGATGATTGGCGGAGCGATCCCGCAACCGTTTCGGCTGGCCGTGCCGATGTGGCTGTTCACGTTCTTTTTCGCCTTCGGTCGGCCACCGAGCAACAATCTGATCCTGGAGCAGGTCGAGTACGATGTCGGCTCGGCATCCTCGCTGATGGTCTTTTTCTACTTCATCACCGGTGCCTGCTCGATGTGGTTCATTTCGCTGAACTGGCCGGATAAAGTGACCGTCCTGGGCTGGTTCGGCTTGCTGTCAGCAGCGGTGACCCTGGCCGGCTGGCTGCTGATAAATCGTTTTTATCCGCTGAAGATGCCGTACCAAGAGAGCGTACAGAAGGAGGTGAATCGCTGATTGTGGCGTGTCGTCGGTTGCCGGCGGTCCGCTCAGATCGATGGAATGGGCCGGTCGAGGAGTGCCCGAACTCTGGTCAGCAGATCCATGACCGAGAACGGTTTCTGGATCAACTCGATCCGATTGTCGAGAGCACCTTCGCCGGCCAGCACATCGGCGGTATAGCCGGACATATAGAGTGCTTTGATGGGCCCGAACTGTCCGACGAGACGCTCGTAGAGCTGCCGACCGTTCATTTCCGGCATGATGACATCGGTGAGCAGCAGATCGATCCGGCCCGGGTAGCCCTGAGCCAGTTCCGCCGCCTGGTGGCCGTTTGGGGCGGCGATAACGGTGTAGCCGTGTTTCTGCAGGACCGTCTCGACCATGGTGCGCAGATTGTGATCGTCCTCGGCCAGCAAGACGGTTTCACTGCCCTGGACCCCCGCGGGCGAAGTGTTCTTCTCCTTCTTGATCTGATTGGTGTCACTGCCGGTCGCCGGCAGGTAGATGGTAAAGGTCGTCCCTCGTCCCGGCGTGCTGGTGACGCCAATCGCCCCCTTGTGCTGCTTGATGATGCCGTACACGGTGGAGAGACCGAGACCGGTGCCGCTATGCTGGTCTTTGGTGGTAAAAAACGGCTCGAAGACCTGGGCGCAGGTGTCTTCATCCATGCCGAGACCGGTGTCGGTGATGGAAAACAGCACATGGGGCCCGGCCTGCATCAGATCTTTCTCGGCGCTGTCCGTTGCGTCCAGCATGACCGGCGCCGTCTGGAAACTCAGCTCGCCGCTGCCGGGCATCGCGTCCTGGGCATTGACCGCCAGGTTCAGGATCACCTGCTCGAGTTGGCCGCTATCGCCCTGGATGTCCGGCAGGGAGTCTGCAAGCTGCAGGGTGATCCCGATATCTTCCCGGATCGTGCGACGCAACAACCGGTAAAAGTGCGACAGCAGATCGTTGATATTGATGCTGCGAAAGGTGAGGGTCTGCTTGCGGCTGAAGGCGAGCAGCTGCTTGATCAGGTCGCGGGCACGTTGGCCGGCGTAGAGAATCTGTTCCACCGCGGTCCGGCGCGGGTCGTTCTCGGTCAGATCGGTGGCCAGCAGTTCGCTGTAGCCGAGAATCGGTGCCAACAGGTTGTTCAGGTCGTGGGCGATGCCGCCGGCGAGCCGGCCTACCGGTTCCATTTTCTGGGCCTGTCGGTATTGCTGTTCCAACTGCTCGTGGGCGATGCGCTGGCGGGTCAGCTCCGCCTCCTTGCGCTTGATGTCGGAGATATCGGTGATCGAGATGAGGACCTTGTCGGTCTGCTCGATGGTGATGATGGCGGTGGAAATGAGCAGTTGATACGTGATTTCCTGATCGCCGCGGCGCAGGGTCATCTCGCCTTCCTCTTCCTGGAAGGGAGTGCCGTTGCGAAAGGTTTCGGAGAAACGGCTGCGGATTGGACAGCTTGCACACGCCTCCATCGTTCCGCAGTCATCGGGGCCGACGATGTTGACGCACTGAAACAGCAGGCCGCAGAGCCGGCTGACGACCTGCTCCTGCTCGCTGCCGAAGAACTCGATGGCCCGGCGGTTGATTTTTTCCACCCGGCCCGTTTCGTCGACCAGCACGAGCATGCTCGGCGTGCTGTTGAAGATTGCATCCAGGGTCTTTGACTGATTCCGGATTGCCTGTTCCGCCTGCTTTCTGCCGCTGATATCGAGTACCGTGAAGATGAGACCGGTTTCCTGGTCATCCAAGTCTATCGACGTGGCGTTGGTCAATACGGTGACGGCCGTGCCGTCTTTCCGGAGCATCCATGTCTCGACCGAGCTGCTGCCATGCTCCCGGATCTGTCGCCGCCGCTCGGCCCCGGCAGCTTCATACTCCGCGTCACTGCCGTAGAGCAGGCGGGAGTTGCGGCCGATCAGCTCATCCTGCCGATAGCCGAGCAACCGGCAGAGCCGGTCGTTGACTTCGACGATGGTCCGGTCGCTGGTGATACCGATGCCGATCGGCGCGACCCGGAAGATGCTGCGCATCTTCTCGTCTTTTGCGCGCAGGGCTTCGTGGGCCGTTTTGATGTGGGTGATGTCGTAGAGGATAGCGTAATAACCCAGGATTTCGCCGCTCTCCGACAGATCGGGAATCAGCCAGCCGTCGATGGTGTGCACCTTGTCGTCCGGATAGACGAGGTCCCGCTGGTAGTGCGCGGTCTCGCCGGAGAGGACTTTCTGCAGATACGGCTGAAGGGCGTCGTGGGCCTTGGCGCCGATGACATCGCGGGTCTTCCTGCCCACCAGCTGCTCGGGCGGCCGGCCAAAAAAGGCCTGCGACGAGGGGTTGGCATAGCGATAGGTCAGATCGGCATTCACATAGGCGACAAATTGCGGCAGGACGTTGATAATACGGCGAAAATGGTCGTTGTCCTGTCGGTTTGCCTGGTTGAAGTCGGGTGGCGACGGGTCTTTCACGATGACTGGCTCAGTGTTGTTGGTGGTTGTCGATCATCGTCGGGGTAACCGGATGCGACGGCTGTCAGCTGCTAGTTTCGCAAATTATCGGCACCAATGCAAAGAATCGTTGTCGCCGGTTTGGAGAAACGTGATGTTTCGGCCGCGCTTGTCTTGGCGGCGATCAGGTCGGGTGTTTCGCTCCGGCCTTTCCGGCAGCAGGGATGCCGGATTCGCACGGGACCCCGGCCTGACACAGACCGCAGCCATAGCCGTCGAAGCCGTAATACTCCTTGACGTGGGCTTTTGCGGTTTGATGGACATGGTCACGGCAGAGGCGCTTGTCGTGACCACGCTCGGTGATTGCGCCGACCGGGCAGCGTTCGATGCAGGCGCGGCAGCCGCCGGTCGTGTAAAAGAGGCAATAGGCGTGATGATCGTTATAGGGACGCGGCGCCACCGGCAGTTCGGTGGTGGCCGCCACCGCCGAGCCGACCCGCATCGCTTTGCCTTTCGGGGTGATCAGGCCGTCGCACAGGCCGAAGGTGCCAAGACCGGCGGCATACGCCTGATGGCGCTCGGACCAGGT
>CAZUJZ010000186.1:0-1257 GCA_964620665.1 uncultured Desulfofustis sp.
GCTCGTGGTTATTACCGGCACGATCTTGATCCCGTTAATCTGGCCGTTTTGACAAGCACAATCGGTGCCGGCGGGGACACGTGAACCAAGACGGTAACGTTGCGGAAATGCGTGGACCACAATGGTTTGTCGACGGATCACCGGGTCAGAGGATTCACAGCCAGGAGCTGAGGGCGGGAGCCTACGGTTGTGGCACTAGAGCGTCGAATAATCGTTGGCGCGTGAAAAAAGAGAAGTAGGATCAAAGAGCTGCTGGTTTGCCTGAGACGATAAACGGGGTGGTACTGTTTGATAAAGGGGGAGAGCGGTTCGATGGACCGCCAGGTGCTGGTGGGGCGGAGTGTTGCTAATCGATGATATAGTCCCGTTGCATGATGAACTCCTCGATAAAATCAGACCCTTCAACGTCCCGGTAAGCCCTGACGATAAGATACGACTTGGGCGTTTGAAAAGACGGTGCGACGGCCCGGGATTTCCGTTTCCTCAAAGACGATTTGGCATGCAGAATATGCCCCGGTTTTTTCTCTGACGGCTCTCCCTGTACCGGAAAACCTTTCGGTTGCCGCTTGTTCCCTCGGGAATGACTGTCCATGGACCCCTCCTGACGTCATTACGCTTATCGTAATCTTATTCCTCCATTGTTACTTGTCGTGATCGGTGAAGTAAATAGGTATATATACGCAGTTTTGCCTTGAAGATCCGTTGGTAAAAGTAATAAATCTTATTAAAAACCCCTGGTTAGAATTGTTTCGCCCGCTGATTTTTTTTGAGTATTTTGTTCAATTTTTTTTTGGTAGTGCTGTTGTCCTGACCCGGCGATGGTTCGGTTAACGATCGGCACAGCAGCCCGAACGGATCGGCCAGTAATCACAATGCAGACTGATACCATACAATTCGGCGCGACGATGGAGAGAGCGCAGGGTCGCGTCGAACCCGAGGAGTGAGTGTTCGCCAATGAGATGGATGCGGGCGAGTTGTACGATTTCCAACTCGTTTTCGGCCACTGCCCGTCCGGCACGGCTGCGGGCAACCTCCCAACTGTCGGCAAAGACGATAATCGTTGCCAGACCTTCACGGACGGGGGAAGGGGAGGGAGACAGAGAATTCTGCCTGACGTGGTACTGGATGAAAAATGGGTAATGATTCGTCATTGCGATTCCCTCTTTCCTCAAAGTATAGCAAAACAAGGAGGGTCGGGGCAAATGCAAACAAAGTTCCATCGCTTCAGACAACACATTGATGTGTGAGGAGGCACAA
>CAZUJZ010000186.1:1267-7959 GCA_964620665.1 uncultured Desulfofustis sp.
GTGAGAAAGCGTTATTGCCGTAGTCATGAGTCGTTCCTGCGTCGACTTGGGGCACAACGCACTGGCATCTCGGGGCCGATTGTACTAATATTACGTGGTCATATTGTCATGCGAGAGGCTGCCCGAGGCGAGTTGAACGGCACACCGTCTTTTTTATCGTGCCCGCTGTTTGCGAATCATTTTCGGTGCCGGGTGATGCCATCTAGACGCGTTCATTGCAAAGGGCCGATCGGTGCCCATGCGCGTTGCATCGGGATGAAATGCGCTCGTTTTTACCGCCAAGCCTTTCTGTAGAGGAGCCATAATGAAAGAAAACGGCCTTTATGTGATGCACATCAGCATACACGGTCTGATCAGACAGCAGAGACCGGAACTCGGTCGTGATGCCGACACCGGAGGGCAAATCAAGTATGTCCTTGAATTGGCCAAGTCTCTCGGTGAGGTGGAAGGTGTCGATCGAGTCGATCTGTTGACCCGGTTGATAGACGACAAGCGGGTCAGTCCCGACTATGCCGTACCGGTGGAACAGATATCCGATCATGCCCGGTTGGTCAGACTGCCTTGCGGCGGCAGAAAGTATCTGAGAAAAGAGTTGCTCTGGCCCCACCTGGAGGAATTTATCGACAACACCATCACCTTTATCACCAAACAGGGCAGAACCCCGGACCTGATCCACGGACACTATGCCGATGCCGGCTATGTGGCGATGGAACTTGCCACCGCATTCGATGTTCCATTTGTCTTTACCGGCCATTCCCTTGGACGCAACAAGCAAAACAAGCTTCTCGGCGATGGCCTGACCAAGGCGAAGATTGACAGCCAGTATAAAATCGGAACCCGTATCGACCGGGAAGAGCGCATTATCGAAACGGCCGATCTGATCGTCGTGTCGACGCAGCAGGAAATAGAAGAACAATACGGTCTCTATGACAATACCGCCAAGGCGGCACTGCAGGTAATTCCGCCCGGACTTGATCTCGAGGCGTTTTACCCCTATTACGACATCCAGTTTGACCCGGACCTCTTCAGTGATGAGGTGAAACAGACCAGGCATACACTATTGCGGGAATTGCACCGATTCTGGATGTCGCCGGACAAGCCCTTTATCCTGGCGCTGTGCCGTCCCGATCACCGGAAGAATATTGCCGGTTTGATCAGCGCCTACGGTACCGATCCAGAGCTCCGCGCCGTTGCCAATCTCGCAATCTTTGCCGGTATTCGAAGCAATATCAGTGACATGGAAGAAAATGAAAAGGATGTCTTGACCGATATGCTGCTGCATATGGATCGCTACGACCTCTATGGCAAATTGGCCATCCCGAAAAAGCATGATTTTGCTACAGAAGTTCCTGAACTATACCGACTATGTGCTGAAAGTGGCGGTGTTTTTGTGAACCCTGCTCTGGTTGAACCATTTGGTCTGACGCTGATTGAGGCGTCTGCCTGCGGCGTGCCGATCGTCGCCACCGACGATGGCGGTCCTCGGGACATCGTCGCCAATTGCCAAAACGGGATTCTCGTGGATGTGACCGACGCCCTGCAGATAGCCGCGGCGAGCAAGTCCATCCTGCTCGACAGGGAACAATGGACGATGTTCTCCAATAACGGTATCAACGGTGTTCGCTCGCATTACTCCTGGCGGGCTCATTGCGAAAAATACCTCGATGCCTTAAAAGGGCTGCTGCCCAAAGGGTCTCATCCCGACCTGCACGGAGACGATCTGGCAGCACATACGAACAAGCGGCCGTCCTTTGGCCGGCGGCTGACCAACGTCAGGCATCTGTTGATCACCGATGTCGACAACACGCTGGTCGGCGACGACGAGGCGATGGAACGGTTGTTCAGTCTGCTCGAGGAAAACCGGGATATGATCGCCTGGGGGGTGGTGACCGGCAGGAGCCTGGAGCTGACCATCGAGGTTATGACGGAGTACAATTTCCCGACGCCCGACATCATGATCTGCTCGGTGGGGACTGAAATTTATTACGGTCCCGATTTTCGCATGGACAAGGGCTGGCAGCAGCACATCTCCTGGCAGTGGCAGGCGGAGGCAATCAAAAGAGCGCTTGCCGATTTTGATTTCCTCGTCTCACAGGAAGCGGAAGGGCAGCGAAGCCACAAGATCAGCTATTACCTCGAGGAAAAAGATTCCCGGCTGCAGCAGGTTCGCGATGCCCTGGAGCAGATGAAGCTGCGCTGTCAGGTCATCTATTCCCATGGCCAGTTTCTCGACATCCTGCCGCTTCGGGCGTCAAAGGGCAAGGCAATCGAATACCTGATCCAGAAATATGATTTTTCCCCTCGTCACATCATGGTTGCCGGTGATTCCGGCAACGATGCCGACATGGTCGACGGCCGCACCAGGGGGCTGGTGGTCGGCAATCACAGCGACGAGTTGAATCACCTGCGAGATCGGCCCAATATCTACTTCACGCCGGAATCGTATGCAGCAGGCATTATTGACGGCCTGCGCCATTACGGTTTTGTCTAGCCCCGCAGGGAAGGGACTGAAAAAAAACGCTCAATGTAGATGGATGGTCGCGGCGCGATGCTTGAACTGCAGGTGATAGAGCATCTCCATGTAGCGCCTGGTTTCCTGGCGTTCCAATTTGGTCGAATACTTCCAGAAACCGTAGATGCAGGTCAGCGACAGCAGTCGTTTGGCGTAGCGACGCCAGGTATAGCGCTCTTCCACCCGGGCAATGGCGCCGTTGGCAAGTTGTTGCCAATAGTCGGGTTCCGAGCAGCAGCGTTTCAGAAAGGATGAGAGTGCCGCAGCCACGCGATCGCCGTGGTTCGGGTCGATGTGAAAACCGGAAATACCGTTCCTGATGATTTCCAGCGGACCGCCGTAGCGGGTGGCAAAGGTCGGCAGACCGCACGACATCGCTTCGATGACGGTCAGGCCGAAGGCCTCGAAAAACGCCGGCTGAACGAAAATACCTTTCTTATCGGCGATAAAGCGATACAATTCTCCGGAAGTTTCCTTGTCGAGCCGGGTTCCCAGCCAGCGGGCGTGTCCATCGAGTTCGAGGCCTTCGAATAGCTCATGCATCACGCGAATCTGCTGACGCTCCTCGCTATCCCCCGATTGCTCTTCGGAAATCGAGCCGCCGATGATCAGCAGATTGGCCTGCTTTCGCAGTGTTTCGTGTTCGCCGAACCAGCGGGCCAGGCCGGTCAGGTTTTTGATGTGATCGAGTCGTGCCATCGAGAAGATGATCGGTTTGTTCCGGTCGCTCATAGTGCCCCGATAGTTGCCGCCGGCTTCGCCGAACAGAAGGTCGCGAATCTGGTCG
The DNA here is from genome assembly GCA_964620665.1 of uncultured Desulfofustis sp. Lineage (GTDB taxonomy): Bacteria > Desulfobacterota > Desulfobulbia > Desulfobulbales > Desulfocapsaceae > Desulfofustis. The sequence goes on from CAZUJZ010000186.1 coordinate 4,567, forward strand.
TGTCGATCGACAAAACGGCGCGCCTGGTCGGTAAAGGGAAAATAGATGTCGGCATCGGCGCCCGGGGAGACGATGTTGAACTTCGGATCGAATACGTCCACTCCCTGGATGATTCGCTGCAGGTCGGGCATCGTGAATGAGCCGTAACTTTCATACTGACCGACCACGTCGTTTGAACCGGCGATTTCCTGGTAGGTTGATGAGATAATGAAATCCGAGGAATTCATCGCGATCAGATCGGCGGTAAACTGGCAGGAGAAATGGTATTGCTCTTCCATATCCTTCCAGTACAGGGCGGAGTAGAGGTATTTGGTCTTTTCCAGGGCATGGGCGATCGTGCACTGGGTCACGCCGAGACTCTGAGCGATCAGGTAAGCCGCCAGGTTGCCATCCGAATAGTTGCCGATCACCAGGTCAGGTTGCCGTCCGAGGCGCTCGACAATGGCTTGCTCGGCCTCGATACTGAAACGTTCAAGATACGGCCAGACCTCGAAGCGGGAAATCCAGTGATCGATGACCGAGCCGTCTTTTCGGCGAAAGGGGACCCTGATGATGGTGACGCCCTCTGTCCCTTCCACCGGTTCTTCGGGTTGATTGCAGGTCGTCCCGTTGGCTTCGGGAATGAGCCGGGTGATGATCAGGATTCGTGGCTGGATATCGAGTCCCTGGTTGAACAGCCGTTTTTGCATCTCCTTTTCCAATGCCTTGACCTGGTCGAGGATATAGACGACCTGGCCACCGGTGTCGGGCAGGCCGAGGACCCCGGCTTGCCCGAAATAACCGTGGGGGGACAGAATGGCGATATTGAAGATCATCGGGATGCGGGCCAGAAAGGTCTCGAGAATTTGGTGATCGGGAGCTTCCAGCAGATCGGCGAGCAGGCTCATGGTCTTGATGATGCCGTCGCGCGATCGTCCCCAGCCCGGTTCAAATCCCATCAGGCGCAGGGTGTTCTCGAAGTCTGACCAGTGTTGATCGGCCGGTTGGCCTTCCAGATAGTTCATCCCTTTGACCAGCGCGCCCCGCAGTTCCTTGACCGTCGATATCGTCGAGTTGATCATGAACGGCTGCGAGTTATACCCGTGTACGCTGAGAAAAGAGAGGAGCAGTTCCTCGCCCCGGGTCAGGTCGCGGACCAAGCGGCTGGAAAAATGCCGGTTGAGGAATTCAACCCCGTTGCCGATGGACCGGGTCTGGTTCATCTTGGGAAAATCCCGTTCAAAGGGGGCAAAATCGATTTCCAGTACGCGATCGCTCGGAGATTCCGAGATCAACGATTCCTTGAAGGTTAGGAATTCCGCGGCAGACACCGTGGACAGGGTCTTGTGTTCGAACGAGTAGTGATAATAGAGCCATCGCGCCACTCCGGGCCGGATTATCACATAAAAATCGGTATCGGAGAGCGAGGCCTCCTGACTTTTACGGATTGCGTCGGCCAGCGGAGAATCCTCCACCTGGAGCATCCGGTCGGCGGCGAAGGACTGATAGCCGTCCCAGAGTTCGCTGCCCAACAGCAGGTTTTTGCCGGTCGCCCGGTAATGATCGAACAGCTCGTGGAGCGTTTCCGGATAGCGTTTCGCGTATGATTCGAATTGCACGTGCATGACAAACTCCTTGATCTGAGGCGCGACGTGTCGAGTGGCCGATGACCTCGAACACGCAGCAGCTGTAACTGGATCCTTATTCTACCTCGAATAAACGGTAGTTGAAAGACAGGATCCTTGGACGACGGGGCAGCCGGTACTCATGGGTCCGGAAAATCCGTGCAGAGCCAGGCGTAACCTTGAGAGAGGCAGAGGGATCGATAGTGATCCGTTGGAGAAAACGGAGACGTTTTAGACACATAGTGGCACCGGACCATAGTGGTCCCGAGCGGCAGACAGCCGGCCACACGTACCGCCCGGTTTGTTATTCCCTGCCTGCTGACTGCAGAGTATATCGTTGGCGGTATCCAACGATCAGGATTGACAGGGAATCCTGCTGGTGCCTCGGGCGAGACTCGAACTCGCACGGACGCAAGGTCCAAGGGATTTTAAGTCCCTGGTGTCTACCGGTTCCACCACCGAGGCTGGATCTGTGTCTTTAACACAGGCTCTTTCCGGTTGTCAATTGAGATAAGGGTCTCATCGCCGTCGGTACACCCGTTACCAGCATGCCCCATCGATGATGGCCTGCATCTCCCTGACGGCCTCCTCCAGGCCGGTGAATACGGCGCGGCTGATGATGGCATGGCCGATTGATAATTCCTCGATATAATCGAGACCGGCGACGGCCGCGGTATTGGTGTAGTTGAGACCGTGTCCGGCGTTGACGCGCAAACCGAGTTGATCGGCCTGTTCCGCCGCTGTCGCAAGGAGCGCCAGTTCCTCCTGCCGGTGAGATTCCTGGCGGGCCTCGGCGTAGGTGCCGGTGTGGAGCTCGACGAATGTGGCGCCGATCTCGGCGGCTGCGGCGATCTGGTCATCAACGGGATCGATGAACAGCGACACCGGGATGCCGGCCCGCTCCATTCGGGCAATCGTCTTGGCCAGCTTTTTTTTCTGCGAGACGACGTTGAGACCGCCTTCAGTGGTCAGTTCCTTGCGTTTTTCCGGTACCAGGGTGACCATGTCCGGTCCGATTTCAAGGGCGATCTTGATGATTTCAGGCGCAGCGCCCATCTCGAGATTCAGCTTGGTCTTCACCGTCTCCCGCAGCAGCCGGACATCGCGATCCTGGATATGCCGCCGGTCTTCCCGCAGGTGGACGACGATGCCACAGGCGCCGGCGAGTTCGCAGATCGCGGCGGCGGTGACCGGGTCCGGCTCGTTGATGCCCCGGGCCTGTCGAATGGTGGCGACGTGATCGACATTGATGGCTAAATTGATCATCCTAAACCTCCTTGAGTGCAGCACTGATTGTTGCAGGTGTTCTTCCTCGATTTCCATCTGGCGCGCCTCGTCCGGCGATCGTTCGTGGTCCCGGCCGAGCAGGTGCAGCAGGCCGTGGGCCATGAGCCATTGCACCCGCCGATAGAGCGTGATACCGGCGGTGCGCGCTTCGTCCTCGGCCCGGTCGACCGAGATGACAATGTCACCGAGTTCGCTGAGTCCGAGTGATTGCACGGCGGGATCAGCGCCGTCACCGAAGGGAAAGCTCAACACGTTGGTCGGCTTGTCCTGCTGGCGAAAACGCCGGTTTAACCCGTGAATCTGTTCGTCGTCGGTCAACAGCACGGTGACCGCTCCGGCGGCAGCGCGGCGGATGCGGAGCATCGTTGCGCAGTCGCGGCGTAAGGCCTGGGCCAGGGGCGGGGTAATTGCCGGGTGGTGGTTGATCAGCGTGATCGGCATCGCGGGTGTGTCTCGTGTCAGGAGATGAACGCTACGATCGGCTATCGTCCCGGCACCGTCT
>CAZUJZ010000187.1:0-7930 GCA_964620665.1 uncultured Desulfofustis sp.
GGTATGCCGGCAGAACCGAGATCCGGGCTGTGTTTTCAGGGGCTGAGATGCTATAGTGGACTTATCTGTATTTATGGCCGAGGTGGGGGAGTGGAATCAGGAAAACGAGGTGTGGTCTTGCAGGCGTGCTTTTACGGAGGGCTGACGCTCGTTGCCGTGCTGGTCATGGTCTGCGGACTTGGTCTGGCGTTTGGTAGTAGATCGGCCAGCGTGTTCGGTTTCTTCGGGGCGCTGGCGATGCTCGGAGTCCTTCGTCTGCTGGTGTGGAGGATTCGCTTAGGGGCTGGCCGGAGGCGGAATCGGGAGTTGCGCGGGTAGGGAAGGGGCGCCGGGAGGAGTGGTCCCGGCAGAGAGTCAGGCTGATCCGCTTATCGGAGCCACGTTATCATGCAGGCGATCATCGCCACCTTTTTCAATCCCATCCTGCCGGTGTTTGCGATCATGCTGGTCGGCCTGTTTTTCGGCCGTCGCGGCTTTTTCGATAACGCCAGCGCCCAGGCGATCAACCGCTTTGTCTTTTTCGTGGCCGTGCCTGCGCTGCTCTTTTCGCTGCTCTCTGATGCGGCGTTTCGGCAGGTGGACTGGCGGTTGCTGGCCCTGTATTTTCTCTCCGAGATAATTCTCTTTACCGTCGGGGCCGCGCTGGCCCGGCTGGTGTTTAAGCGGGACTGGGGGGAGGCGCTGCTGATTGGCATGGCCTCCTGCTTCGTCAATCACGTGTTCTTCGTGTTGCCTATAGCCCAGTTTCTCTATGGCGATCAGGCGGCCATCCCGATTACCGCGGTGATCGTCGTCGATACCACGGTGATTTTCGCCGGCACCATCATCGGCCTGGAGATCGCCTCGCATCGCGAAGAACCGCTGTGGAAGGTGGGGCGGTTCTTTATCCGCAACCCGGTCCTGGTCGCCATCGCGCTCGGCTCGGCGGTGAATCTGCTCGGGCTGGAGATGCCGGCCGGCATCCGGACCTTTTGCACGTTTACCGGCAGTGCCGCCGCGCCCGCCGCGCTGTTCTCGCTTGGCGTCATTCTTGCCGGGGCCGGCGGCCGCGGCTGGGACGGGGTGGCGATGACGACCACCGGCCTGAAGGTGTTGCTCCACCCGCTGGTGGCCTGGCTGTTGTTCCAGGGCGTGGCCGGGGTGGATCGGCTCGGCGGGGAGGCGACCCTGCTGATCGCCGCCGGCCCGTGCGGAGCGATGCCGTTCGTGCTGGCCCTGCAGTACCGGATCGCGTCGGCGAGCATCGGCCGGGCCATCGTCTACTCGACCATCGCCTCGCTGTTCACGCTGGCGGTGCTTGCCTGAACTCAAACAATGTGTAAGGAGTGGCCATGAAGACAACCATTACTGCCAATGGCATCAGTATCAATTACCGGCTGGACGGCCCCGCCGGAGCGCCGGTGGTTATGCTCAGCAACAGCCTGATGTCCAATTACACCATGTGGGACGATCAGATCCCGCTGCTTGCCGAAACGTATCGAGTCCTGCGCTACGACCAGCGCGGCCATGGCGGCACCGAGGTGTCTGCCGGGTTTTATTCCATCGAGCAGTTGACCACGGACGCGGTCGCCCTGGTCGAGGCGCTCGGTATCGCCGCGGTCCATTTCGTCGGCCTGTCGATGGGGGGCTTTACCGGCCAGTTGATGGCCATGGACTATCCCGACAAGGTGCGCTCTCTCTGCCTCTGCGATACCGCCTGTGCGATGCCACCTGCGTCGCTATGGCAGGAACGGATCGATATGGCCCGCCGGGACGGGATCGCTGCGCTGCTGCCGGCCACCTTGGAGCGCTGGTTTACCAAGGCCTTTCGCGAGTCGGGTGATCAGCGGCTGGACAAGGTGCGGGAGATGATCCTCGGCACCCAGGTAGAGGGCTATATCGGCTGCGCCGGTGCGATCCGCGATATGGATCTGTGCGGTCGGTTGGCAGAGATCACCGCGCCGACCCGGGTCATTGTCGGTGCCGACGACCCGGCCTGCCCGCCCGCCTCGGCCCAGGCCCTGCACGAGGGCATTGCCGGCTCGACGCTGGTGGTGCTGCCGGATGCCGCCCATCTGCCCAATATCGAGCAGACCGAGTTGTTCAACGAGGCGCTGCACCGCTTTCTCGCCGGGGTCGCCTAGCAGCAGGCTACTCTTTTTCCGCTACCAGGTCGGTGCTCAGGTAGCGCTCGCCGGTGTCGGGCAGGACGACGACGATGGTCTTGCCCTTGTTTTCCGGGCGCTCGGCTATCTGCAGCGCCGCCCAGGCGGCGGCCCCGGAGGAGATGCCGCAGAGGATGCCCTCGCCGCGGGCGAGTTGCCGGGCGGTTTCGATGGCATCCTCGTTGCTGACCTGGACGATCTCGTCGATGACCCCGGTGTTCAGGATGTCCGGTACGAATCCGGCGCCGATGCCCTGGATCTTGTGCGGTCCCGGTTCGCCGCCGGACAGTACCGGCGAGGCGGTCGGCTCGACGGCCACGACCTTGAGGCCTGGCTTGCGCTTTTTGAGCACTTCCGAGACCCCGGTGATGGTGCCGCCGGTGCCGACGCCGGCAACGAAGATATCGATGGCGCCCTTGGTGTCGTGCCAGATCTCCTCGGCGGTGGTCGTGCGGTGCACCTCCGGGTTGGCCGGGTTGCTGAACTGGTTGGGCATGAAGCTGTCCGGATGGCCGGCGAGCAGCTCTTCGGCGGCAGCGATCGCCCCTTTCATGCCTTTGGCGGCTTGGGTCAGGACCAATTCGGCGCCGAGATGTTTGAGCAACATGCGGCGCTCCACGCTCATGGATTCCGGCATGGTCAGGATCAGCTTCAGCCCTTTGGCGGCGCAGACGAAGGCCAGGCCGAGGCCGGTGTTGCCGCTGGTCGGTTCGATGATGGTCGTGCTGTCTGTGATCAGGCCGTCTCTGATGCCGGCCTCGATCATCGCCACAGCGATGCGGCACTTGACGCTGCCCATCGGGTTACGCGATTCCTGTTTGGCCAGGATGGTGGCGCCGCTCTCGGCGCCGAAATGCTGCAGGGTGAGCAGCGGGGTGCAGCCGTAGGTCTGGGTTAGTGCAAGAGCCATAATCTCCTCCTTGTCACGCGTCGGCGCGCGAATGTTGGTAGATCAGTTCCGGGCGCTTGAGCAGCACTTTGGTGCCGCTCTCGACGCTCTGGGTCAGCCAGATATTGCCGCCGATCACCGAGCCGGCGCCGATGACCGTATCGCCGCCGAGGATGGTGGTGTTCGAGTAGATGATCACGTCGTCCTCGATGGTCGGGTGACGTTTCTTGTCCTTCATCGATTCGCCGGCGTCGCGGGGCAGGGACAGGGCGCCGAGCGTCACCCCCTGGTAGAGGCGGACGTTATTGCCGATGACGGTGGTCTCGCCGATCACCACTCCGGTGCCGTGATCGATGAACAGTCCCGGACCGATAGTAGCGCCGGGGTTGATGTCGATGCCGGTCTCGCCGTGCGCCCACTCGGTCATAATCCGCGGGATGATCGGCACGCCGAGCAGATGCAGCTCGTGGGCCACCCGGTAGACGGTGATGGCCAGCAGGCCCGGATAGGAGAAGATGACCTCGTCCGGCCCGTTGACCGCCGGGTCGCCCTCCAGCGTGGCGCGAATGTCCTGGGCCAGCACCGAGGCGATGTCGGGGAGTTTCTCGATGAACTGGTAGGCCATCTGGTTGGCCCGCATCTCGCAGTTGGTGCAGGGCTGGCCGTGCCGCCGGCAATCGTGGCGGATGGCCATGGTGGTCTGCTCGGTCAGCTTATCGTAGAGTTCGGTGGTCTCGTTGCCGATGTAGTACTCGAGGTTGGCGGCGTGCAGCCGGGCCGAGGTGAAATAGCCGGGAAAGAGCACCCGCCGGATCTGCTTGATGATGTCGACAACGGCGCGGTGCGACGGGATGGAGACCGGGCTGATGTGCTCGTAGCATTCCTTGGTGCTCCAGGACTCCATCAGCTTCTTGACGACGCCGGGGAGCAGGTGATGCTTGGAGGAGGCGCTGACCTTCTGGTGTTCACAGGTCTCGGTGAGGATGGTCAATCCGGTTTTCAGGCTGGTGTCGTTGTCGGTGCTCATGGCAGGTCCAATTTCGATGACGGTTGAGGGTTATGGGCCGGTTTGTTTTTCGATGATGAAGATACCATAGGTGGCACGCAGATCGGTAAAACGGCGGATGACGCTGCCGCTGCCGGCATGGGCGGCCGCCTTGACGGCGATTTCCTCGACGATGCGGTAGCCGACATCGCGGGCGAAACGCCGGAAATCCTTCAGCGTGATGACTCGGATGTTGGGGGTATCATACCAGTTATACGGTAATTCATCACTCTTCGGGGCCATACCCTTGAGCAGCAGTTGCAAGCGGATCGAGTGGTGACCGAAGTTCGGGAAGCTGACGATGAAGCGGCGGCCGATCCGCGACAGCGAATAGAGCAGCCGGGCCGGTTCCCAGACCTGCTGCAGAGTCTGGCTGAGAATGACATAGTCGAAGCACTTGTCCGGGTAATCGTCGACCTCCTCGTTCATGTCGCCCTGCACGACGCTCAGGCCGCGGCTGATGCACAGGGCCGCCTTGGTCTTGTCCTGCTCGATGCCGCTGCCGATTACCTGCTTGTTCTCGGCCAGCCAGGCGAGCAGGTCGCCGGAGCCGCAGCCGAGGTCGAGCACCCGGCTGCCGGCTTCGATCTTCGAGGCGATGACCCGCAGGTCGTAGCGCATGGTGTCAGGAACGGCGGACATTGTCGAGAAATCCTCCCACCAGGCTGCCGAGCCGTTTGTCGGGTATCAGGAAGGCGTCGTGGCCGCAGTCGGCCTCGATCTCGCAGAAACTGACGTTGAGTCCGACCCGCTTCAGCGCCTTGACCAGTTCCCGGGCCTGGTAGGTCGGGTAGAGCCAGTCCGAGGTGTAGCTGATTACCAGGAATCTGGTGGCGGCTCCGGTCAGGTCGCGGATCGAGGGAGCCGGCGGCCGGCGCTCGACCAGGTCGAAGTAGTCGGCGGCCTTGGTAATGTAGAGCAGCGAGTTGGCGTCGAAGCGGTGGACGAACTTGGAGCCCTGGTAGCGCAGGTAGCTCTCCACCTGGAAATCGACATCGAAGCCGTAGCCGACCCGCTCCCGGTCCTGCAGCCGGCGGCCGAACTTGCGGCGCAGCGCCTCGTCGGAGAGGTAGGTGACGTGGCCGATCATCCGGGCCACCGCCAGGCCGAGGTGCGGCGGCTCACCGTCGTAGTAGTTGCCCCGTCTCCAGCGCGGGTCGGCCATGATCGACTGGCGGGCCACCTCGTTGAAGGCGATGGCCAGCGCCGAATGCCTCATCGTGGTGGCGACCGGGATGGCGGCGCGAACCAGTTCCGGGTAGCGGACGCACCACTCGAGGACCTGCATGCCGCCGACGGAGCCGCCGATCACCGCCAGCAGCGAGGTGATGCCGAGGTGGGCGAGCAGCGCCTTCTGGGTCTCGACGATGTCGCCGACGGTCACCATCGGGAAGTCGGGGCCGTACGGCCTGCCGGTGCGCGGGTTGAGCGACGACGGGCCGGTGGAGCCGGAGCAGCCGCCGAGGATGTTGGCGCAGATCACGAAACAATGGTCGGTATCGAGCCCCTTGCCCGGGCCGATCAGGCTGTCCCACCAGCCGGGTTTGGCGCCGGGCGGATCGTCTTGGTAATAGCCGGCGGCGTGCGAGTCGCCGGAAAAGGCGTGGGTGACCAGTACCGCATTGTCCCCGGCCGGGGACAAGGTGCCCCAGGTCTCGTAGGCGATGGTGATCGGGCCGAGCCGGGCGCCGCTCTCCAGCGTCAGCTCGTGGGGCGGCTCGGCAAAGGTGAACAGCCTCTTTTCGCTGATGCCCGCCGAGCCGATCTGCAGGTGTGTCTCGATCGCCTGGTTCATTGGTGCCGGGTGGTTTCTCAAGCCGTCGCTTTGGCCAGCGCCTGGTCGATATCGGCGAGGATGTCGTCGATGTGTTCGATGCCGATCGACAGCCGGATCATCGCCTCGCTGATGCCCGATTCGGCCAGTTGCTCCGGCGAGAGCTGAGAGTGGGTGGTGGAGGCCGGATGGATGGCCAGCGACTTGGCGTCGCCGACATTGGCCAGGTGCGAGATCAGAGACAGGCTCTCGATAAAGCTGCGGCCGGCCTGCAGGCCGCCCTTGATGCCGAAGGTCACCATGCCGCCGAAGCCGTTCTTGAGGTAGTGCAGCGCGTTGTCGTGGCCCGGTGAACCGGCCAGGCCCGGATAGTAGACCCAGTCGACCCGGTCGTGTTTTTTCAGGTGCTCGGCGACCGCTGCTCCATTGCTGCAGTGGCGCTCCATGCGCAGAGCCAGCGTCTCGATGCCCTGCAGGAACAGCCAGCAATTGTCCGGTGAGATGGCCGCGCCCAGATTGCGCAGCGGTACCAGCCGCATCCGCAGAGCAAAGGCTACCGGGTTGAGATCGCCGAGGTCGTGGGCGTAGCGCAGGCCGTGATAGGAGTCGTCCGGCTCGTTGTAGAGCGTGAATTTCGGGTCGGTCCAGTCGAAACGGCCGGCGTCCACGACGATGCCGCCGATGCCGGTACCGTGCCCGCCGATCCATTTGGTCAGTGAGTGGATGACCACGTCGGCACCGTGTTCGATCGGTCTCAGCAGGCAGGGCGGGGTGAACGTCGAATCGACGATCAGCGGCAGGTGATGGGCCCTGGCCACGGCGGCGACGGCTGCAAAATCGATGACGTTGAGCGCCGGGTTGCCGATGGTCTCGCAGAAAATCGCCCGGGTCTTCTCGTTGATGGCCCCCTCGAAATTGGCCGGGTCTTCCGGGTCGACAAGGCGCACGGTGATGCCGAGCTGCGGCAGGATCGAAGTGAACTGGATATAGGTGCCGCCGTAGAGGTTGTTGGCGGCGACGATCTCATCGCCCTGCGAGCAGATGTTGATGATCGTGTAGAAGATCGCCGAGGTGCCCGAGGCCAGGGCCAGCGCGGCAGCGCCGCCTTCCAGGTGGGCCATACGCTGTTCGAGCACGTCTTGGGTCGGGTTGCCGATCCTGGTATAGATATTGCCGAGTTCCTTTAAGGCAAACAGGTTGGCCGCGTGTTCGGTGCTCTTGAACACGAAGGAACTGGTGCGGTAGATCGGCAGGGCACGCGACAGGGTGTCCCGGTCGACGGTTTGGCCGCCGTGCAGCGCGATGGTCTCAAATTTCATGGTGTTCTCCTTGAGCAAAAAAACGGTCGCCGGGGACCGTTTCAGTTGTTGGTTTCACTGGCCACGCTGTCGATAAATTCCCGGAGCAGCCGGTTGTTGGCCATGCGGTAGTCGTTGTTCAGGGCCAGTACCGAGCGCCAGGCGTCCAGTGCTTCCTCGGTCCGCTCGAGATCGAAATGGAGGACGATGCCCTTGTTGAATCGGGACTGCAGATGGGCGGGGTCCATGGCGATCGCCTCGTCGAAGCTTTCGACGGCCTTGGCCGGGTTGCCGGTGCGCCGGTACATGACGCCGAGGTCGGTCCACAGGTCGGGGCTGCCGTCGCCGAGTTCCAGGGCCGTGGTATACGCGCCGATCGCTTTTTCGGGCTGATCCGTGTCGAAATAGAGGTGGCCGAGCTGGGTCCAGGCATCGACGTTGTCCGGGTGGGCCGTGACTTCCGCCTCAAGGTGGATGATCGCGTCCGCCTGCTGCTGCGGCAGGGCTTGCTGACTTTGCGTGGCCACGGGCCTGTCGGCCGGCGCATCGCCGGTCCGGTAGACGGTAAAGACCACACCGGCCAGAAAGCCGGCGATAAAGACGAGAAAGACGGTGAGATAAAAACTTTGTTTGCCGATGGTTGCCGAGTCCTGTGCCATGCGCTCCTCGAAAGAGTGGTAGCTTGCGGTTTGTGGTTTTGGGAGCCGGTGATTATTCCGGGCATTCCCAGATAATAGCCATCATACAGGGATTTTCTATACCACAATGTGATATTATTTT
>CAZUJZ010000188.1:0-7899 GCA_964620665.1 uncultured Desulfofustis sp.
GTTGAACGTTGCGGATTTCCCAGTCTTATCTTTGTCGAAGCGACAGTTCCCCCAAATAGGCGGCCCCCCAGAGGCCGCTTTCTTCGTTTTCCAGCAAGTATACCGGGAGACGGGATAAAAGGTGGCCCATGGTCGGCGAGTCGGTGAATTCCCTGCGGAATTCTTCATGGGTAACGATCATCGGCGACTTTGCCGCAACACCGCCGGCAATATACAGTCCACCCTGGGCGAGAACCTCCAGAGCAAAATCCCGGCAGGCACGACCATAAAACCGTGCGGCCCAGACCAGTGTCTCCGATGATCCGGTAAATCGGGCGGTCACCTGCTTGGGCGGCAGGTCGTCACCGGTGAGAAACCAGTGCAGATAGCGTAGCCCTTGTCCGGAAACCACCAGATTGCCGGTGATATGATGCTGGCCGCTTTGTTTTTGGTAAAATTGCTGAAACGCGTATTCACGTTCGCCGACAAAGGGAAAATATCCGTGTCCGCCCTCAGAGGGGAGCGCTATCGCGGCAGCATTCCCCGGTGATATCAGAATCGCCTTGCCGAGCGCCGTGCCGGCACCGAGTACGCCGACCGTGCCGTCGGTCACCGGCTCTCCGGCTATGATGACCCGGGCGGTTTGGCCAACCGGCGAGTGGCAGGCATAGGCCTGGGCAACGAAATCGTTGATCAGTTCCATACGCTGCGCGCCGGCGCGATCCTGCGGCCGGTCGAGGTCGATATCCCAGTCGATGTTCGGCGGATTACAATACGTTCCCCGCTGGACCGGTCCGGCAGCTCCGATAACGGTGATATCCGCCGTTGCCGGAGTCAGCGGGAAGTCTGATTGCGCCAGCTGTGCCAGGAGTTCGGCAAACGTGCCGGCAGCTTCAGTCGGCAGCCATTGGCTGGCCACCAGAGACAAAGGCTTTTCATCGGGCTTCCGGAAAAAGGCAAACCTGCTGTTGGTGCCGCCGATATCGGCAGCGAGAATTGATTTCATGGCGCTACTCCTCGTCGCATGTTAAGTCCCTGCCGCTTCCAGCGTGATGGAAAACAGGGAGCACCAGAGATTTTTCAGAAGTTCCCCTTGAAGCGAGTGGTTTGTATCACGTTTTCCTGGCCGACTATTTCTGGCGGTAATCGTTCAGCCCCCAGTCATAATCGAGATACCTGATGTCATACGCGCCGTTTCTCAATTGCTCGGTCTGCTCGGCATCGAGGCCGAGGCTGGTGCCATAGCGGGCCAGAAATTCGTCAAGCGTTGCGGTGTTGCGCCACCCGCTCTCGAAATCTTCTTTGTACCACTTGAAGATGCTGGATATTTCCAGGGTTGTGTTGCTGCCCGGTCGATTCCTCGAACGATCGGCAAGAAACAGCCGGGTTGCTTCTTCGAGCTGTTCTTCGAGTGTGTCCGCCCGATAGGCTTCGTTGCGCAGTGCCGGACAACCGATACTGGCACAGTTTACGGCGAAATGGATTCTCGGGTCGTTGTACCTTCCGGACCCCCTGATCAGGCCGTGTTCAATATCGTCCAGTGATCTCGTTTCTTCCAGCAGGGGAATGAAGCGCTTTTCCCACGGGGATTGGAAAAACGAGCCGAGATCCTTGATAGATTCAAGGTCCGGGTACGCGCCGAGAATGAGCTTCAGCGTCCACGCATTGTACGCATTAATGAGAAATGCCAGTTGTTCGGGTTTTTTCCAGGAATCGAAATCGGCCCGGGAAACCGCGGCAAGGCGCTCCAGATAGCGATCAAGCGTCGCTTCCTCCTGCAGCAGGTTGCGATAGTCGACGGCGCTGGCTTTCCCCTCCTCAAGCAAAACGACATGTTTTTTGACCACGGTATCAAAGGTGTCATGATCAAAGGCAAAGACGTCTGGTACCACAAGCAGTGACAGTATAACGATTGTCAAGAGATAACGAAACATTGTTCAGGTCCTCCTTCAGCTATGGTAGTGCTCAATGAATGATAAGAACTTTTTTCTTTGTTAGTCGAGGCGCTGCCGTTATCCTTACACGTTTTCCCGCTACCGGGTAAAAAGAGTTTTCCAGGACACAGTACCAAAAAAGATCTCCTTGACACTGCCGAGAGTGTGCCGATTGTAATAAACAAACCGAACGGTCTGTTTATTACGAGGGGTAACATGGCAAGCAAAGGCGAATTAACCAGAGCAAAAATTGTCGATCAGGCAACGCAGGTCTTTCATCGCAAGGGCTTTCTATCGACCACCATCAATGATCTGCTGGCGGCGACCGGAACCACCAAGGGCAATCTGTATTTCCACTTCTCAAGCAAGGAAGAGGTCGCCGCCGAGGTGTTGAGGCAGGCACACGAGCGGTTCAGAATTTTTCTGGCCACTTCGCTGCAGGGCCCGACACCGGGAGCCAGGCTGGATAATTTTTTCCGTCAGGCCCTGGAGAGGAACCGCAGCAAAGGCTTCGTCGGTGGCTGTCTGTTTGGCAATACCGCGCTTGAGACCAGCGACACGGCGCCGCAGCTCGCTGCGGTGGCGGCACAGGTTTTCGCCGAGTGGATCGGGACCCTGCAGGAAACCATCGCCGCGGCGCAGACCACCGGGGAGGTCCGGGGCGATCTGCCGGCGGCGGATCTTGCCGGCTTTGTGGTCAGTGCACTGGAGGGCGCGATTATGTTGTCACGGTTGCATAAACAAGAAGAACCGCTTGCCGGCGTTCTGGAGACCCTGCGAAGCATGCTGAAGCTGAAGGTAGCCGAGTCGCCGGTACAACCGGATATGTTTCATCCGCCCGCAGGCGCGCCGATGGAGAGGAAAGATGAATCGACAGAAGCGACAGGCGACCACATGCCGGCAGGGGCAACGGCCTGAGTTTGAGGGAAAAGCTCTACTGTGTCAGTTCCGGGAAGACAGCACAGCCCGTGTCCGGTTGCTGTTAACCATCCGTTAATCGAGAGGGGTATTCATGTCAGCTCGTTGGAGCAAGGTTCTCGTTATTGTCAGTATCGCGGTGTTGGTCGGGCTGTTTTTCGCCCTTGACCTGCATCGTCACCTGACCCTGGCCGAATTAAAGGAAAAGCAGGAAGTCCTGCAGAGCTATTTGTTGGAACATCGGTTGCTGACCTTCGGCGGCTATTTTCTGCTCTATGTTGCCGTGGCCGCGCTGTCGCTTCCCGGAGCGGCGGTAATGACCCTGGCCGGCGGCGCGTTGTTCGGCTTCTGGTGGGCCCTGCTGATCGTCTCCTTTGCCAGCAGCATCGGTGCGACGCTGGCCTTCCTGGTCAGTCGCTTTTTATTGCGAGACTGGGTGCAGGCGCGTTTCGGTGATCGTTTGAAAGCAGTCCATGAAGGTATCGCCCGGGAAGGCGCGCTCTACCTTTTTTCGCTGCGGCTGGTGCCGATTTTTCCCTTTTTTGTGATCAATCTGGTCTTTGGCCTGACGAAGATGCCGGTCCGGACCTTCTACTGGGTCAGCCAGGTCGGTATGCTGGCCGGCACGGCGGTCTATGTCAACGCCGGTACCCAACTCGGCAGGATCGACAGCCTCTCCGGCATCCTCTCGCCCGGGTTGCTCCTCTCGTTCGTATTGCTCGGCCTGTTTCCGCTGATCGCCAAGAAGGCCCTGGCATTTTTTAAGAGCCGGGCCGTGTTGAAGCGTTATCCCAAGCCCGATCATTTTGACTACAACCTGGTGGTGATCGGTGCCGGCAGCGCCGGCCTCGTCTCCAGTTATATCGCCGCGGCCGTCAAGGCCAAGGTGGCGCTGATCGAAAAGCATAAAATGGGGGGCGACTGCCTCAACACCGGGTGCGTGCCGAGCAAGGCGCTGATCCGTTCGGCGAAGATGGCCGCCTATCGTCGCCGCTCGGCCGAGTTCGGCCTCGGAGAAGAAGAGCCCGACGTTGATTTCCCGGCGGTGATGCAGCGGATTCAGAGGATCGTTCGCACGGTCGAGCCACACGATTCGATCGAGCGCTATACCGGGCTCGGCGTCGAGGTAATCACCGGCGAGGCGCGGATCACCTCTCCGTATACCGTCGAAGTGGATGGGCGGGTGCTGACGACCAAAGCCATCATCGTCGCGACGGGGGCCGTCCCGTTCGTGCCGCCGATCCCCGGCCTGGCCGAAGCCGGTTATCTGACCTCGGACAGCCTGTGGGAACTGCGGGAAAAGCCGGAGCGGCTCGTCGTCCTCGGCGGCGGCCCGATCGGCTCCGAGATGACCCAGGCCTTTGCCCGGCTCGGCTGTCAGGTCACTCAGGTGGAAAAGGGGCCACGCATTATGCCGCGGGAAGACCCGGATGTCTCTGAGCTGGTTCGCGAGCGTTTTGAAGCCGAGGGTGTCAAAGTGCTGGTCGACCATGCCGCGACGGAGGTGCTAATTTCCGATACTGCCAAGACGCTGGTCTGTGAACATCAGGGCACGCGCGTTGAAATCCCCTTCGACCAGATTCTCGTCGCCGTCGGCCGTCGACCGAGCGTTAAGGGCTTTGGCCTGGAAGAACTGGGCGTCCGCATCGGCGCCTCGGGAACCGTCGAGGCCGATGGTTTCCTGCGCACCTCCATTCCGACCATCTATTGTGCCGGGGACGTCGCCGGGCCCTACCAGTTTACCCATACCGCCGGTCACCAGGCCTGGTATGCCGCGATCAATGCCCTGTTTGCCGGCATCAAGTCGTTTCGTGTCGATTACCGGACCATTCCCTGGTCGACATTTATCGACCCCGAGGTCGCCCGGGTCGGTCTGAATGAAACCGAAGCACGCCGCCAGGACGTAGCCTTCGAGCTGACCCGGTATCATTTCGCTGAACTTGATCGGGCAATCGCCGACGGCGAGGAGCGGGGTTGGATCAAGATCCTGACCAAACCGGGTAAGGATAAAATCCTCGGTGTGACCATCGTCGGTCCCCACGCCGGAGAACTGCTCGCCGAGTATGTGCTGGCCATGAAATATAATATCGGACTCAACAAGATTCTCGGTACGATCCACATCTATCCGACCCTTGCCGATGCCAACAAGATGGCCGCCGGAGCCTGGAAAAGGGAGCACGTGCCGCACGGGCTGTTGCGCTGGGTTGAACGGTTCCATACCTGGCGGCGCTCCTGAGGAGTAAAGTAAATCAAGAGGGTTCTATGACAACAAAGCAAAACAACGATGAGAAAGTGATCCTGATTCTCGACGATTATTCGGCCCGGTCTCAGGAGATTTTCAAGCATCTTCAAGAGAACGGCTATCGGGTGGTGCCTGCCGCTGATCGGAAAAAAGCGCTGACGCTGGCCGCGAAGCAGGTCTTCGACCTGGCCGTAATCAACGATCAGCACAACGGTGAAGACGGCTTTCTGCTGATGAACGAGCTGCGCGAGATGCAGCACGATCTGCCGACGATCATCGTTGCCGATGGGGGTACCATCGAAGGGGCCGTCGAGGTGATGAAACACGGAGCGTGCCACTATCTGGCCGCACCGGTGGACGGTCCGCAGCTGGCAGGGCAGATCGAGCAGTGTCTGGGGCTGCGCCAGAAGGCTCCGGTTGGCCATCCGAAGCCGGCGGGCCCGCAAGCGGAGCTGCCTCCATCCTGCGCCAGGATTATCGCTCACACCGATGTCATGAAAGGGGTACTGGCCAAGATCACCCAGGTCGCGGTAACGGATGCGAATGTCTATATCGAAGGGGAGAGCGGCACCGGCAAAGAGCTGGTGGCCCGCTGTCTCCATGGGGCCAGTCGGCGCAAAGACGGGCCGTTCATCGCCATTAACTGCGCGGCCATCCCCGAGAACCTGCTGGAAAGCGAGTTGCTGGGCTACGAAAAAGGGGCCTTCACCGGTGCCGACGGTCGGCGTGACGGCCTGTTCGCCCAGGCGCATGGCGGCAGCTTTTTCCTGGATGAACTCTCGGAATTACCGCTGTCGATGCAGGCCAAATTACTCCGCATTCTCGAAGAGCGCGAGTTCTATCCGCTCGGCAGCAACCGCAAGGTGCGTGTCGATGTCCGGATTATCGCCGCCTCCAACCGGCGGCTGGAGGAGCAGATGAAAGAGGGGCGTTTCCGGGAAGATCTCTATTATCGGGTGCGCGTCATTCCGATCACGCTGCCCCCGCTCCGCGAGCGAAAAGAGGATATTCTGCCGCTGGCGCACTATTTTCTCGAGCAGTTCAGCAGAGAGAGTGGCAAGCCGGTAAAGAGTATTGAGCCGGCTGCGGGCCGGATATTGATGGCCGCGGAGTGGCCGGGAAACATCAGAGAGTTGGAAAACGCCATCGAATATGCCGTGGCGCTGGCAGATGGCGATACAATCACGCCGGAACTCGTCAGTGGTTCGTTACCCGTCGACGATAATCTGCAGCCGCCGCTGCGTCACGCCAAGGCGGACTTCGAGAAGGATTATCTGATCCAGATCCTCGAACGCCACCGGGGAGTCGTCAGTCGGGCGGCGAGCGAGGCGGGCAAGCACCGTGCCGATTTCTATGAGCTGTTGCGCAAACACAACCTGTCCGTCAATGATTTCCGCTCGAATCAGTCGGCTGGTCCGCAGGCCGTCCCGGAGTGCGAAGGGCCGTTGCGGCGGCACCACTAGAGCCTGGCAACACCCAGAAAAAGTGCATGCAGGCTGACCGCGACGGTCAGAAACACCGCCCGGGCCGCCGCATCACCGAGACCCGGGAACGTGTAGTGGAGATGGTTGTCCGGGCAGGCGGAGATGCAGTCTCCGCACAGGGAGCAGGTGAAGCCCGCCTTCTTTTGGGCGAGATCCGTTCCTGTCAACGCGTTGTAACGGCAGACGCCGGAGCAGCGGCCGCATTGATTGCAGCCGTCATGGATTGTGATGCGCCACGGATTGATCCTGCCGAACAGGTCGGCGAGCAGGCCCATCGGGCAATAGGTGAGACAATGGGCCATCGTGCCGGTCCGCCGCGACCAGGCAACCATCAGACCAACCCCGACCAGACCGAACCCCGCCGCCAGCAGCGCCGCGTGGGTAGCCGCCATACCGCTTCGACCGAGAATCAGCGCTAGGCCGAGAACCGCAATACAGATCAGCCAGCGCAGCCGGCGCGTCCAGTCCGGCAGCGCTGTCGCCCGTTTGCGGGCCGTGGCGGCCAGGTTGTCCCAGGAGCCGATATAGCAGAGATAGCTGCACCAGGCGGGACCGACCAGGATGATGGCCGCGCCGAAGAGGATGATCATGAACAGCCCCTCGCCGCGAAAAAGCGGGCCGGCGGCGATCAGAGCGGGAACCGGCAGGTGCAGGACGCCGGTCATCAGGAATTTCTCCAGACCGGCCAGGCCGAGCAGCAGCTGGGCAAAGAAGACCACGGAAAACGCGGTCCAGATGATGCGGCGCCAGCGGGCCGACCGGGCGGTGTCGAGCATGACGGTGGTGACAAAAGCGGCATAGACCCCCAGCAGGAAGACTGCGATCCAGCCGCCCCCCGGGAAAAAGCGGTCGATCAGCAGGATATCGAGCGGACTCATCTGGCGGGCCAGAGACAAACCGGCCACGGTCAACAGGAAGGCGCCGCCCGGCGCCAGGCTGCCGGTTGACTTGAGTTGCATCGCCCGGCGCAGGTTCCAGCCCGCCGCGACAAAACAGACCAGCGTTACCAGGCCGAGGATGATCGCCAGACGCAGCCAGGGCAGATCGAGTGCCAGCCGCTGGTGGGCCAGCTCGACGGTGATGCCGGCCCAGATCAGTGCTCCGAAGCCGAGCAGGCCGGCCAGTGCCGAATACGTCCAGGACCATGGCGAAACGGCCAGCCCGATCCCGAGCAACCAGAAGCAGACGCCGCCGATATCGCCCGCACGCAACGCGTGAGCACCAAGTAAGAGCAGAGAGATAACGGTCAGGGTGCGAGGTATCATCGGCTGGTTGTGGTCGATAGAATCAAGGTTCCCATAAGATACTCTGAAACCTCTCATTGTCTTTGACCTGGGTCAAG
>CAZUJZ010000189.1:0-7847 GCA_964620665.1 uncultured Desulfofustis sp.
CAGAGAAACAGCAGAAACATGCCGACCATCGCCAGCACCAGGGTCTGGCCGATGACCGGCAGCAGCAGATAGGCGCAGGCGGCCAGGGAAAAACCGCCGATGGTTGCCCGCTTGATGCCGATCCGGTCGGAAAACAGGGCAACCAACGATTCACCGATCAGTTCGGCACTGCCGATGGCGACGGTACTGAAACCGAGCGCCACGATACCGATCTGAAAATCATGTTCGAACCAGGCGCCGTAGACGACAAACAAGCCATCGTTGGCCACCGAGATAAAAAAACCGAAGATCAGCATGCCCGCAGCCGGGCGGATCCGGACCAGTCGGGCCAGCATGGCCAGCAGCGGAACACGTTTAAGCCCGGCCGACTCCTCTCCCTGATCGGGGGGAATGAACCACGGAATGGCCAGCCAGCAGAGCCCGCCGAGCAGGCCCATGGCGATAAAGGAATTGCGCAGACCGACGTGATCGATAATCAACGCCAGTGCCGGGATACCGACCAGTGTGCTGCCGGCCCAGGCTGTTTCGATAATGCCGACGACCCGGGCCCGCCGGCTGAACGGCACGCGGGAGCCGACAAAGGCCTGGATGGCCGGATCAAACACCACCTTGCCGAGACTGGCGACAATCAAGCCGACAAAGACCGGCCAAGAGGTCGGTACCAGTCCGCAGACCAGCATGCCGACGGCGAGCATCGCCAAGGCCGAACGCATGACCCGCCGATAGCCGAATCGATCCGCCAGGGGACCGCTGAACACGCCGAGCAATGAGCTGAACTGGGACACGGCGATGACCGAGGTGATGGCCCCAAGCGGCACCTCCAACCCGCGACTGAGCGCCGGCGCGAACGGATAGACAAAACGCCGCCCGGTGTTGACCAGCACCCGGAACAGCGTTAAGGCTGCTATCTGATAGGCCAGACGGGGGGAGGCCATCGTCTCACTCGCGGTTTGCTCGCCGATAACGGCCGAAAGGGGTTATGAGTCCAGCGGATGATAACAGGCGACCATGGTCTTGTCGACCTGACGCATCTCCGGAAAGTGCTGTCGGCAGATGTCGGTCGCCCGTGGACAGCGCGGATTGAAGGAGCAGCCGGGCGGCGGATCGATCGGCGACGGCAGCTCGCCGTGCAGCACGATCCGTTTTTTGACCCGAAACGGGTCGGCCATCGGTGTCGCCGACAGCAGGGCCTGGGTATAGGGGTGATGGGGTTGTTCAAAGATCGCCTGGCGGCTGGCCATCTCGATGGGCACTCCGAGATACATGACCATGACTTCATCGGCGATGTGTTTGACCACCGACAGGTCGTGGCTGATGAACAGATACGCCAGGTTGAGCTGCTCCTGCAGATCGGTCAGCAGGTTCAGGATCTGGGCCTGGATCGACACGTCGAGCGCCGACACCGGTTCATCGAGCACCAGAATCTCCGGTCGCAGCATCAGCGCCCGGGCGATCGCGATCCGCTGCCGCTGCCCGCCGGAGAACATGTGCGGGTAACGGTCGTACTGCTCCGGCCGCAGACCGACGAAATCCATCATTTCCTCGGCCGACCGGCGCCGCTGCTGCTTGCTCATCGTCGTGTTGACCAACAGCGGCTCCTCGAGGGCGTGACCGATCTTCTGGCGCGGATTGAGCGAGCCGTACGGGTCCTGGAAGACGATCTGGACCTTGGACTTGAGCGAGCGTCTCGTCGCCCGACTCGAGCCGACGATATCGTTGCCGCAGATGCGCAAGGTCCCATCGGTCGGCTGCTCGATCATGGTCACCAGGCGGGCCAGGGTCGACTTGCCGCAGCCCGACTCGCCGACGACCGCCAGGGTCCGGCCGTTGACCAGATCAAACGTCGCGCCGTTGAGAGCCTTCAAGATCGCCTTGGGCCCGAAAGCATCCCGGCGCACCCGATAGAATCGCTTCAGGTCTCTGGCCTGCAGGATCGCCTCCTGGCTCATACCGTCTCCTCCCCACCCGGGTGATTGAGCGGAAACCCGTTGTCCAGCGGATAGTGGCACAGGGCCGAACCAAGTTCGGCCGGGGCGGGGGGCGGTTCACTGGTTCGGCACAGGTCGGTGGCATAGCGGCAGCGCGGCGAGAACAGGCAGCCGGCCGGGCGGTCGAATTGCCCGGGCACGACACCGGCAATCGACGGCAGCTTTTTGCTCGCCGCCCTTTCCGGCAGTGCGGCAAGCAGTGCCGACGTATAGGGATGATGGGGATTGGCAAACAGCCCCCCGATCTCCTGGTGCTCAACCTGCTGCCCGGCATAGTGCACCATTACGCGCTTGGCGGTCTCGGCAACCACGCCCATATCGTGGGTAATCAGCACCAGCGCCATATCGTTATCCTGCTGGAGTTTGAGCAACAGGTCCAGGATCTGGGCCTGGATGGTCACGTCCAGTGCCGTGGTCGGCTCGTCGGCGATCAGCAGGCGCGGATTGCAGGCGATGGCCATGGCAATCATTACCCGCTGCGACATGCCGCCGGACAACTGGTGGGGAAACACCGCCAGCCGTTTGACCGGCTCGGGGATGCCGACCTGGTTGAGCAGTTCGACGGCACGTTCTCGTCGCTCTCTCCGCCCCATATGCAGGTGGGTTTTCAGCGCCTCGGTCAGTTGAAAGCCGACGGTGAAACACGGGTTGAGGCTGGACATCGGCTCCTGGAAGATCATCGTGATCTCCCGGCCGACGATACGCCGTTTCTCGCCGGAGCCCATCTTGAGCAGATCCTTGCCGTCGAACTCCATGCGGTCGGCGGTCACCCGGGCGGTCCAGGGCAGCAAGCCCATCATGGCGAGCATGGCCACCGATTTGCCGGAACCCGACTCACCGACGATCGATACGACCTCACCTTCGCTGAGCGAGACAGACACCCGTTCCACCGCGGTAAACATGCCGTTACCGGTCTGAAAGGCGACGGTCAGATTCCTGATATCGAGCAATGCCATGGACCGTCCCTCTACGACCGTTTCAGTTTCGGATCGAGCGCGTCGCGCAGACCGTCGCCCATCAGATTGATGGCCAGTACCGTGAGCAAAATGGCACAACCCGGCAGGGTCACCACCCACCAGGCCCGCAGAATGAATTCCCGGGCCTCGGCCAGCATGGTCCCCCACTCCGGCGTCGGCGGCTGGGCGCCCATACCGAGAAAACCGAGCGCCGCCGCATCGAGGATGGCGGTCGAAAAACTTAAGGCGGCCTGAACGATCAACGGCGCCATGCAGTTCGGCAAAATGGTCACGAACATCAGCCGCAACCGGCGCACGCCGATGACCCGGGCGGCGGTGACGTAATCCTTGCTCATCTCACCCATCACGGCCGCCCGGGTCAGGCGGACGTAATGCGGCTGCTGGACGATGGCGATGGCAATCATCGCATTGATCAGGCTCGGTCCGAGAATGGCCACCAAAACCAGGGCGAGCAGCAGGCTGGGAAACGCCAGGATGATATCCATCAAACGCATGATCGCGGTGTCGATCCGGCCCCGGAAAAAGCCGGCGACCAGGCCGAGCACCACCCCGACCACCAGCGCGATGGAGACGACAACACAACCGATGAACAGGGAGAAACGGGCGCCGTAAATCAGGCGCGACAGCATATCCCGGCCGACCGCGTCGGTACCGAGGGGAAATTCCAGAGACCCGCCGTCCTGCCAGAACGGCGGCCTGAGAAAGGCCTCCCGGTATTGTTCATTGGGCAGGTGCGGGGCGATGAAATCGGCAAAGAGCGCGATGATGATGATGACCACGAAAAAACTCAGACCGATCACCGCGCCGCGATTTTCACTGAAATAGGCCCAAAACTCACGGAGCAGGGCCATACGGCCGACGGGCCGGTAATCGAGAACCTGTGGAACTGCGCCGTCCGGCATGACTACTCC
The DNA here is from genome assembly GCA_964620665.1 of uncultured Desulfofustis sp. Classification (GTDB taxonomy): domain Bacteria; phylum Desulfobacterota; class Desulfobulbia; order Desulfobulbales; family Desulfocapsaceae; genus Desulfofustis. The sequence continues at coordinate 3,877 of CAZUJZ010000189.1, forward strand.
GTATGTCTGATACGCGGATTGATCAGCGCGTAGAGCAGATCAACCAGCAGATTGACGATCATGACGATGGCCGCGATCAACAGCAGTCCTCCCTGTACGGACGGATAATCGCGACGAAAAATCGAGTCGACCATCCACTTGCCGATGCCCGGCCAGGAAAAAATGGTCTCGGTCAGGATCGCCCCGGCAAACAGCACGCCGACCTGCAGACCGACGACCGTGATCACCGGGATCAACGCGTTACGCAGGGCGTGCAGGCCGGTGACCCGAAGCGGGGACAATCCTTTGGCCCGCGCGGTGCGGATATAATCTTCGCCGAGCACCTCAAGCATCGCCGAACGGGTCTGCCGGGCGATGACCGCCAACGGGATGGTGGCCAGCACCACGGTCGGCAGGATCAGGTGCCTGATCGCCGACCAGAAGGCGCCCTCCTGACCCGACAACAGGCTGTCGATGAGCATCAAACCGGTGACCGGCTCGAAATAATAGAGCAGCGAGATCCGGCCCGAGACCGGCGTCCAGCCGAGGATGCCGGAAAAGAAGATGATCAGCAGCAGCCCCCACCAGAAAATCGGCATCGAATAGCCGGTCAGCGCGCCGGTCATCACCGTGTGATCGAAGAACGAGCCCCGTTTGACCGCGGCGATCATCCCGGCCGGCAGGCCGAGCAGCACGGCCAGGATAATGGCGCACAGCGACAGCTCGACGGTTGCCGGGAAAAGGGTCATGAACTCCTCGAGGACCGGTTTCCGGGTGATGATCGACGTGCCGAAATCACCGTTGGCCAGCTGCTTGAGATAGAGACCGTATTGGACCAGAATCGGCTTGTCGAAACCGAATTCGGCCATCATCCGGGCGTGACGCTCCTCGGTCATGCCCCGCTCCCCGGCCATCAGCAGCACCGGGTCACCGGGCAGCAGCCGGATGAAGACGAAGGCAACGAGCGTCACCCCGAGAAAGGTCGGGATGATGACGCCGATTTTTTTCAGGATATACGTGAACATCGGCCCCTGCTACTCCCGGCAGTGGGAATGATCGACGCGGCAGAGGCCGGGCCGCCATGGGCCGGCCTCTGCCGTTTCAGGCTGGACTACTTGAGATCGACGCCATAGAAGACATGGCCGCCGAACGGGTCGATGCGAAAATCGACGACTTCCTTCCGAACCGGCTTGAAGACCACCGAGTGGGCAATGGTCGCCCACGGCGCCTGCTCTTTGAAGATGACCTGCGCCTGCTCATAGAGCCTGGTCCGTTCCGCGACATCGGAGACGATCTTGGCCCTCTGGATCAGGTCCTCAAACGGTTGATGGCACCACTGGGCCCGGTTGGCCTTGCCGACGCCGTCACAACCGAGCAATACGGCCAGGAAGTTATCCGGATCGCCGTTATCCCCGGTCCAGCCGAGCAGGATGGCGCCGTCACGATCGATGTCGGTGGAACGCTTAAGGTATTCGCCCCACTCGTAAGAAACGATTTCCGCCTCGACACCGACCTTGGCGAAATCGGATTGGATCAGCTCGGCCATCCGGCGGGCGTTCGGGTTGTACGGACGCTGTACCGGCATCGCCCAGATGTTCATCTGCAGATCGGTAACCCCCTCGGCCTCAAGGATGGCCTTGGCCTTCTCCGGATCATAGGGATCGTCCTGTACCGCATCGTTGTAGGACCAGATGGTCGGCGGGATCGGGTTCTTGGCAATTTTCCCGGCGCCCTGGAACACGCCGTCGATGATAGCCTGTTTGTTGATCGCCATATTCAACGCCTTACGCACGTTGACGTTGTCAAAAGGCGCCATCTTCGTATTATAGGCCAGATAGCCGACATTGAGCCCTTCCTGCTCGAGCAGGTTGACCTCGGGATCTTTGGCCATGGCCTCGATATCGGCCGGATTCGGATACGGCATGACATGACACTCGCCGGCTTTCAGTTTCTCGTAGCGGACCGAGGCGTCGGGGGTGATAGCGAACACCAGGTTGTCGATCGCAGCCTTGCCTTTCCAGTAATCGGGATGGGCCGCATAACGGATCACCGCGTCTTTCTGATAGGCGACGAGCTGGAACGGTCCGGTGCCGACCGGCAATTGGTCGATCACGCCGGGAGTACCGGCGGCCATCATCTGATCGGCATATTCCTTGGAGAAAATCGACGCAAAGTCCATGCCCAGATTGGCGATCATCGGAGCTTCCGGGCGATTGAGCAAAAATTTGACCGTGTAATCATCGACCTTGACCACGTCCTTGATCAGGTCATTCATCGACATCGATCCGTAATACTCGTAGGTGCCGCCGGATACCTTGTGAAACGGGTGGTCGGCACTGTGCTGCCGCAGAAAGGAAAAAACGACGTCATCGGCATTGAAGTCGCGGGTCGGCGTGAACTCTTTGGTGGTATGAAACTTGACGCCCTTGCGCAGATGGAAGGTATACTCCATGCCATCCTCGGAAATTTCCCAGGACTCGGCAAGGGCCGGTATAACTTTGGTGGTGCCGCGCTCAAATTCGACCAGGCGGTTGTAAACCGCGCGCGACGAAGCGTCGAAGGTGGTCCCGGCCGTGTAAAAGGCGGGATTGAACCCCTCGGGACTGCCTTCCGAGCAATAGACCAGGGTCTTGGCCTGGACACCGGCGGCCCCGATGGCAAGAAGGGACGCCCCGCACACAGCGGCAAGCAACATCTTCATCGGTCTCATGGATCTTCTCCTCTCTTGATGTTAACGGTTTCACCGGGCGCTGACAGCCGTTATCCCGTCAACGCCGTTCTCCCCAACCATTTGCTCTGCTGAATCATTCGTTCCGGAGTGATGTGCAGCCGGTCTCACGTCGTATTTCCCGGCGGCAGCGACTTGTAGATGATAATCTCCCGCGCTGCGCAACGCAAGACGTCATCGTGTCGAGGACGCCGCCGGCCCGTTTTTTTCATGCTCGGACCCGCTACGATTGCGGGCGCTCCTCGGGCAGCAGCAGATTGAGCAGCAGCCCGACGATGCCGGCCAGGCCGATTTTCTCGATGGCGAAGCTGCCGGCGGAAAACTTCATGCCGCCGATACCCACGACCAGAATGACCGAGACGATTATCAGATTCCGCGGGGTGGTCAGGTCCTTGCCCGATTTGACCAGCGTATTGATGCCGATCACGGTGATCATACCGAACAGCAGGATCATGATGCCGCCCATGACCGGCGACGGGATGGTCGCCAGCAGCGCGCCGATCTTGCCGACAAAAGAAAGCACGATGGCACAGATCGCCGCCCAGGTCATGATGGCCGGATTGAATGCCTTGGTCAACGCCACCGCCCCGCTCACTTCGGAGTAGGTGGTATTGGGCGGCCCGCCGAGAAAAGAGGCGAGCGAGGTGGCCACGCCGTCGCCGAGCATGGTGTTTTTGATGCCGGGATCTTTCAGATAATCCTTGCCGGTGACCGATCCGATGGCCAGCACGTCGCCGAAATGCTCGATGGCCGGAGCAATGGCCACCGGAACGATGAAAAAGATCGCCGCCCAGCTCCATTCGGGCAGAACAAAGCTCGGCATCGCCAGCCAAGCCTTGTCGGCAACCGGTGCCAGCGAGATCAGGGCCGGCGCCGTCCAGTTGAGCAGTGCTCCCGGGTCGAACGACGCCTGCAGCGAGGCGCTGATACCGGTAACATCGAGAATCAACGACGTCAAATAACCGGCAAAGATGCCGCAGAGAATCGGAATCAACCGCAACCAGCCGCGGCCCAGCAGTGCGGTGAGCACCGTTGTCGCCAGGGCAACGCCGGCGATGATCATCGCGGTCGTGCCCGGAACGAGCCAGGCCGAACCGTCGCCGGTCCGGCCTGCGGCCATGTGGACCGCCACCGGAGCCAGCACCAGACCGATCACCATGATCACCGGCCCGGTTACCACGGCAGGCAGGATGCGATGCAGCATATCCGAGCCGAAAAAGCGAATCAGAAAACTGAGGAGCACATAGAGCAGACCGGCCGCCGA
>CAZUJZ010000190.1:0-7812 GCA_964620665.1 uncultured Desulfofustis sp.
GATACCCATGCCAACTTTTTCGTCAATTGCGGCATGGCTCGGGCCACGGATGTTCTGGAACTGATGGAGCTGGTTCGTGAACGGGTGTATCAGCACAGCGGTGTCAGGCTGGAGCCTGAGATAGAGTTTTTACCGGCGGAGGCAGACCGATGAAGATCCGCCTGCCTGTCTGGTTTCATAAGGTGTTTTCCCGGTGGCGTGCCGATCGGCGGCCAGCCTCCGCTTCTCTTGCTGCCGGGCAGTTCAACCGGCTGAATAGCCGGGAGCAGCGCTTGAAGAAGACCCTGTTGAAAAAGCTCAATTCCTACTGGGCGCAGAAAAAGAGATCCGTCCGGGAATCGTATGGCGGCGACCGATCCGGCGGCGCCTCGTGGCGGAGCGGTCTGCTGGTCGTTTGCCTGGTACTGGCTGCGGTGGTCTTCGTTACCGGCAAGGGACCGGGAGGTCTGCTCGGTATGCTGGAGTCGATCGACTATTTTCGCTTGGCTGCCATCGATGTTCGCGGTTGCCGCTATGCTTCAGAACAAGAGGTTCGGACCGCCGCCGGGGTGTCTGTCAATACAAACCTGATCACCATCGACACCGAGCGAATCGCCGCGGCGGTCTCAACTGCGGATCGGTGGATCAAGGACGTCACCGTCGCCCGGCAATGGCCCGATCGACTGATCATTGAAGTCAACGAGTACCGGCCTTATGCCTTGATCGCGATGATTGGCCAGGAGGGCAACCGACTCGCCTATCTGGATCGTGACGGCACGCCGTTTTTGCAGGTGGAGGCCGGGATGGATCTCGATTATCCGGCGGTAACCGGCCTGGAACAGGAGGCGAACGACAGCAGGCGACGGGAGAGATTGCAAGACCCCCTGTCCTTTTTGCAGCTCATTGCCGCCAACAATCCCAATCTGCCGGCGCAGTCGGTGTCCGAGATTCACGTCGATGACACAGATGGACTGATCGTCTACCTGGTGGAGCACCCGTTTCCGATCTTTTTCGGCAGCGGTGAGATCAGGCAGAAATACATGAGATTGAGGCAGGTCCTCGAGGTCCTCTACAAGCCGAGAAAATCGGGCATGGATATCGCCCGGGTCGCCTATATCAGAATGAACTATTTGCACGACAAGGTCATCGTCGGTTACAGAGAGTCTTGATGAGCACGAGTATGGAAGAAATCAGCCAACAGCAGCCGGAGCAACTTGAGGATTCGGCCGACCGGCAGCGCCGGGTGGAGCGCGGGGATCTCGTCGTCGGCCTGGATATCGGTACAACCAAAATCTGCTGTGTGGTCGGGGAAGTCTTCGACGACGGGATTGATGTTATCGGCCTCGGCACGACGCCGTCGCTCGGCATGCGCAAGGGGGTGGTGGTCAATATCGAATCGACTGTCGCCTCGATTCGCAAGGCGGTAAAAATCGCCGAGGACATTGCCGGCTGTGATCTCGAAGCGGTTTATGTCGGGATTGCCGGCAATCATATCAAGGGCTTCAACAGTCCGGGGATCCTGGCGATCAACGGTCGAGAGATCAAACAGGCCGATATCCAGGAGGTTATCAACGGGGCGCGGACCGTCAAGATCTCAGAAAACCAGCAGGTCATCCATGTTCTGCCGCAGGAGTATATGGTCGACGACCATACCGGCATCCAGAACCCGCTTGGTATGACCGGTGTCAGGCTCGTCACCAACGTACATATTGTCACCGCCGACATCGGTGCCGTGCACAATCTGGTAACCTGCTGCAACAAAGCGGGTCTGCAGGTGGCCGATCTGGTGCTCGAGTCGATCGCCTCGGCCAAGGCGGTACTGACGCCGGACGAGACGGAACTCGGCGTGGTGCTCGTCGATATCGGCGGCGGCACCACCGACATCGCGGTCTTTTATGAGGGAACCATTCGGCACACCTGCGAGCTGGGGCTCGGCGGTCACAACCTGACCAACGACCTGTCAGTCGGGTTGCGCACTCCGTTGGCCGAGGCGGAGCGGCTCAAGGAAGATTACGGTGGGGCGTTGTCCTCGATCATCAAGCCCAATCATGTCGTCGATGTCCCGTCGGTCGGTGATCGCGAGCCGCGCCGAGTGACCCAGAAGGTGCTGGTCGATATCATCGAGGCCCGGATGGTCGAGATTCTCGAGATGGTGGATCGGGAATTGTCCGTGTCCGGTCAGAAGAACCGGATCAATGCCGGCGTTGTGCTGACCGGCGGCACGGCGCTGCTCGCCAATCTCGTCGACCTGGCCGAGCAGATCTTCGACCTGCCGGTGCGGATCGGTTATCCGAGCGGCGTTGGCGGTCGGGTCGATGACATCTACACACCGCGCTGCACAACCGGCGTCGGCCTGGTTATATACGGCCGGGAGCAGCAGCTGTCCGGCTTGAACAGGGAGACCGGTATGATGGACAAGATGAAAGGGTGGTTTAAAAAAATCATGTGAGGCGATGATTTTTGTTTCTTCACGGCACAGCTGATGATAGAGTATTTAATTGTATGAATTTGCTGATTATCTTTGGTGTATCTGCCGGGAATCAGAAGATATTGAAGGGAGAAAGAGATGTCGTTCAGAATGGCTGAGACTGACAGTGTGGCGTTGGTAAAGGTGATCGGTGTCGGTGGCGGCGGTGGCAATGCCATCAATACCATGGTGACTAATCGACTGCAGGGCGTGCAGTTCATTGCCGCCAACACTGACAAACAGGCTCTCGACCAGTCGAAAGCGGATATCTGTCTGCAGCTCGGTCCGAGCATTACCAAAGGGCTCGGGGCCGGCGCGGATCCGGAAACAGGGACGCAGGCGGCGCTGGAATCGATTGAGGATATCAAACAGGCCCTGAAGGGCAGCGATATGATCTTTGTCACCGCCGGTCTCGGCGGTGGCACCGGGACCGGGGCGGCACCGGTGGTTGCCAAGGTCGGCAAGGAACTGGGTGCCCTGACCGTGGCGGTGGTCACCAAGCCATTCAGCTTCGAGGGCAAACACCGCCAACGCAATGCCGATGAAGGATGGAACGAGCTGCACAAATACGCCGATACCATCATCACGGTGCCCAATGATCGATTGCTCAGCCTGATGCAGAAAACGTCCAAGCTCTCCGATATGTTGTCGCTTGCCGATACCGTACTGCTCCAGGCGGTCAAGGGAATTACCGATCTGATCAATGTGCCGGGGCTGATCAATGCCGATTTTGCCGACTTGCGGACGGTGATGAAGGAGGTCGGACCGGCGATCATGGGGTCCGCTTCCGCCATCGGCGAGAATCGTGCCGCCGAGGCGGCCAAACGCGCCATCGACAACCAATTGCTCGAAGATGTCGGTATTGACGGCGCCCGCGGTCTGTTGATCAATATCTCGGCTACCGAGGAGAGCTTTACCATGGCCGAGTTCATGGAGGCATCCGCTTTGATCCAGGAAAAAGTCGATGAAGATGCCAAGGTCGTGATCGGGGCGCTCTACGACGATTCGCTCGGCGATGAGTTGCACGTGACGGTGATCGCCACCGGTGTCGGTGACGTGCGCAGAAAACAGGAGACCATCGCCCAGGTTGACGACCTGCCGCGCAAGCACCAGCGCATGGAGAGCGAACAGCAGGGCTATAAACCGGCCCCGGCCAACCGGCCGCAGCGGATCGCGGTGCTGCCGAATTCGAATTTCGACGCGTTTGACAACCTCGGGCCGGGACGCGGTTCTTCAGAACGAGAGGAGCGACCGCGAACCGACGGCTGGCGTGAAGATTACCTGGAAACGCCGACCTATCTCAGAAAGAAGGCCAACTAAGACCGCCGGTCCGGCATGATTCCTTGAATCGGAGCAAACGCAGGGGACAGCCGAAAGGCGCGAGATCTTCGGCTGGCGACAGCGGACGGCGGTTCGATCAGGAAAAGGGGGCGTTCCAGAAGAAGTGGACCGGTCGTTATCCGGTTGCGCTCGTCTATCCGAACAGTTACCGGATCGGCATGTCGAGCCTCGGTTTGCAGCTGGTCTACCGCTTACTCAACGAAGCCGACCGGATCGTCTGCGAACGTGTCTTTCTTCCCGAGACCGGTGGACGGCCGATTTCCATCGAGTCGGGCCGACCGCTCGACAATTTCCCCGTTCTGCTTTTTTCGATCAGCTTCGAACACGATTACGTCAATCTTCCCGCCATATTGCTGGCCGCCGGGGTGGAGCCGATGGCCGAAAAGCGACCCGAGTCGTTTGCGGCGGGAGCTCCGCTGGTTGTGTGCGGCGGGGTGGCGACGTTCATGAATCCGGAACCACTGGCGCCGTTTGTCGACCTGTTTGCGCTCGGCGAGGGGGAAGTGCTGATCCCGAAGTTGCTTGAAAATCTTTTTCATTGCGAGGGGAGTCGGGAGCAGCTGCTGCGGGAGATGAACCGGGATCATCGGGGGTTTTATGCGCCGCGATTTTACCGGCCGGTCTATGACGAACAGTCGCGGCAGCGGGCGCTGGAGCCGCAGTCCGGGCTGCCGCCCCGTATTGCCCGGGTCCATCTCGGCGAGACCGACGCCGCCGGTCACTCAGAGCTGCTGACCGGACAGACTGAATTCGCCGACCTGTATCTGACCGAGCTTGGCCGCGGCTGTTCACGGGGGTGCCGCTTTTGCACCGCCGGCTTCATCTACCGGCCGCCCCGGCTCTGGGATACGGCGGCAGTGCTGCGCAGCTTGCGACAGCGCCCGGAGGGTATCGAGCGGGTCGGCCTGCTCGGCATGGAAATGACCGACCCGCAGACCCTGCAGGCAGTGGCCGGCTACCTGAGCGAGGTCGGCTGCGCGCTGTCGTTTTCTTCACTGCGTGCCGACCGGATCTCCGACGAGATTATCGCCGTGCTTGCCGGAAGCAGGCTCAAAAGCGTGGCCATTGCCCCGGACGGTTCGTCGCAACGTCTGCGCCAAGTAATCAACAAGGGGCTCAGTGAAGATAACCTGTTGACGGCCTCACAGCGTCTGGCTGCGGCCGGGCTGACCAAACTGAAGATCTACCTGATGGTCGGTCTGCCCACTGAAACCGAGGATGACCTGCATGAATTCGTCGATCTGCTCGATCGGCTCCGAAACCGGATCCTGACCGTCGGCAGGAAGCGCGGGCGGTTGTGCGAACTGCAGGTGTCGGTGAATTGCTTCGTGCCGAAACCGTGGACCCCGTTTCAGTACCATCCCTTCGGCAGCAGCCGGCAGCTGGAAGTGGAGCAGACTATTTCCGGCACCGCCGCGATCGAGTTGCTGCGCAGCAGAATATCGCTGCTTAAAAGAGCGGTTGCCGGGCGAGCCAATGTCCGGATCGGCTTCGACGTTCCCGACCAGTCGCTGTTTCAGGCCGTTCTGGCCCGCGCCGACCGGAGAATGGCAGCGGTATTGCTGACCATGGCCCGGTCGGGTATATCATGGAGGCAGGCCATGAAAAAGCACGAGTTGACCGAGGAATTGTTTGCCACCCGGCAATACGGTCCCGACTCGTTTCTGCCCTGGCAGGTGGTCGATCAGGGGATCGATGATTCATATCTCTGGGCCGAGTATAGCCGGTCCTTTGCGGCGAAGACGACGGCGCCTTGCGATACGAGGCGCTGCAGACGGTGTGGAGTATGCCATGACTAAAAAGAGGACCGACAGGGGACCGGCAGGCCGTTCGGAGAGCCTCGATACCGGTCTGCAGCCCTTTATCCTCGTTAAGTATTTCTCCTTTTCGGCCCTCGGCGTATTTCTCATTTTCACATTGGTTCTCTCCTGGATCATTTCCAACCATGCCCGTAATGTCATGCTCAAGCAGAGTGAGGATTACTCACTGCTGCTGGCCGGCAATCTCAACCAGCAGGTCTTTCGCCGCTTCGTGCTGCCGGCGGTGGTTCGCTACGGGCGGATTGCGCTGCGCAACCCGGAACAGTTCGAATATCTCGACCGGATCGTCAATGGCCTGGTCCAGGGCCTGGCCATTGATTCGGTGACCATCTACGATTCAAGCGAAAATATCATTTCCTATTCGACCGTTGACGAGCTGGTCGGCATGCGTGACCGAGGCGGCATTGAATACGAGAAGGCCCTTGAGGGCGTCGCCAATTCGCGGTTCATTTACTCCGGGTCGATCTGGAGCCTGTTGTCGACGGAGCCGAACGTCAGCTGCCAGCTCAAGACCTTCATTCCGTTTCGCCAGGTGAAGGAGAGCGGGGAGGAAGGTGAGGCGATCATGGGCGTCATCGAGATCGTCAAAGATCTGTCCCGGGACTATACCGCCATTTTAAAGCTGCAGAGCCGCATCATCATGGTGTCGAGCGTCGTGATGACCGTGCTTTTTCTGGTACTGCGCACCATCGTCTGGCGGGCCGGCAAGATTATCGAGAAACGCACGGCGGAACGACTCAAACTCGAGGAGCAACTCAACCGGACCGAGCGGCTGGCTCAGCTCGGGACCATGGTGGCCACCGTTTCCCATGAAATCAAGAGTCCGCTCGGCATCGTTCGCAGCACCGCCGACATCCTCAAAAAGCGGATCGCCAAACTCGCTCCGGGCAACGAGAACCTGGCCCAGATCATCATCGACGAGACGACACGGCTCAACACCATCGTCACCGAATTTCTCGACTTTGCCCGCCCCCAGGAACCGAAACTGCAGCAGCACGATTTGATTCAGATCCTCCGGCGGGTTATCGGCTTCATCCGGCCGCTGGCGGAAGAGAAAGCCATCACGATAACTGCCGATCTGGAGCCGGAGCCGATCTATAAACAGGTCGATGAAGATATGATCTACCGGGTCTTTCTCAATATCCTGATCAACGGCATCCAGGCGACGGCGGACGGCGGCAGTGTCCGGGTGACGGCAATGCGGGATACGGACGGCCGGGCCGTCGTCCGTATCGCGGACACCGGCAGCGGCATGTCCGAAGAGATGGTAGGCCAGATCTTTCAGCCGTTTTTTACCGACAAACGCAAAGGAACCGGTCTCGGCCTGGCAATCGCCCACAACAGCATCGAGCGTCACCATGGAGAAATCCTTGTCGACAGCAGCGAAGGGGTCGGCTCGACCTTTACCGTCATCCTTCCCTGATGGCCCGGGACTCGTCGTCCGGAATCTGTGCTACGGTGAGAATGGCCCGTATGGGTTTGTTATCGGCCCGGGCCAGTGTCTCGGGGTCAGCGGATCTTCCGGTATCGGCAAGTCGCTGCTGCTGCGGGCGCTTGTCGATCTTGACCGGCATGAGGGCGACATACTGCAGGCGGAGCGGCAAAGCGACACATTTGCTTCATACAAATATCAAATTAGTATGAATTACGTGTTGACGAAACGGTTGCCGCGAGGTATATGAAACCACGGTCAGTATGAAAATATTTAAAATGGTATTATTATTTGACGGACGTCAGTGTACCGCCCACTCCCTGCACGACTGTCGAGCTATCCTGGCCGACCGCCCCTTTGACCCGGCAAGGCTGCGGAACCTCCACATATTCTGCCAGCCGCAGCTTTGCCGGTCATTGATCGATGCGCCGTTTCATCAGTGCTTCCCGGCAGGAACAGGCCGATAGTCGATCTTCCGCCGCTTGGCACCCCGTTCATCCAGCGAATCTTCTCGCCCCTGCCATCGCATCCATCCATTCGTGCTGATCCCCATGACGGGGAGTCACAACGAACAATGAAAATCGGCATCGTGGTCGGATGGGCTGGTTGATCCTCCCTCCGGCTGCTGCGCTGCGGCCTGATCGGCTGAATCTCGACCAACGGCGGGACAAGTCTCATCCAGCGGGGGGACAGGTTTCAACCTGTCCTCCGCTAGCTACTGTCCTCCGCTCACTATCAAGGCTGCGGACGTCCTGTCCGCAGCCCTTCGGGCC
>CAZUJZ010000191.1:0-5666 GCA_964620665.1 uncultured Desulfofustis sp.
ACCGAGACGGGAGGAGTGTCGTTTCGGGTACATATAAGGAACCGACTTCACCCACAGATTCTGCGGAGGAGCCGTGTTGTGAATGCCATGCGAACATTGCCGGTAGCGTTTTTTCAGATCTTCCTTGTCTTCTTCTCTGTTACGAGAGCAGAAGCGGAGGCGGCGCCCTATGCGCCGGATCGTGTCCTTATCAGGTTCAAGACAGCAGAGGTTACCAACAGACTGCCTGATGCCGGAAGCAATCTCTTCAGCCGTCTTATCAACGAATTGGATCTGCCTCAGGAGATGGAACTCAGAAAATCAAGTTTCTCTCGCCGATTGGAAAAGGCCCATGCCCAAAATGCTGCCCGGCAGAAATCGCCGGCATCATTAAAACGACATCTGCTTATGCAGCTCAAGGGCCGGATGACCCCGCAGGAATGCATCTCCCACCTAAAAGACCATCCGCTTGTTGATTATGTGGAACCTGATTATATTCTTTCTATCGGCGCAACATATCCGAGCGACCCGAAACACGGCGACCAGTGGCATTTCTCTGGTCCGGTTGCTAATCCCACCCCTCCCGGCCGTGTCCATGCCCCGGAGGCCTGGGACATTACTCAGGGCACCTCGAATATTATTGTCGCTGTTCTCGACACCGGTTGCGACACGAATATGGCCGAATTCACCGGTCGGATAACCGGCGGCTACGATTTCATTAATCGCGATGACGACCCCTCCGATGACAACGGACACGGCACAGCCGTGGCTGCCACTGTATGCGCGAACGCAAACAACGGCACGAACGGCACAGGTATAGACTGGCAATGCAGCCTGATGCCCGTGAAGGTCCTGGACAGCTTCGGCAACGGACCGGTAAGCGACATTGCCGACGGCATAGAGTACGCAACCACCAGCGGCGCGCATATAATAAACATGTCTGCCTCTCTCGATTCGTTCAGCAGCCCTTTACACACAGCAGTAACCAATTCCACAGCAAAGGGTGTTACCTTTGTTACGATAACAGGCAACGAGACAAACAATGCGATTAATTACCCTGGGCGGTTCCCGGAAACAATCGCAGTTGGCGCAAACACGCTTGACGGTTCGAGAAGCACGTTCAGCAACTACGGCACAAATATAGACCTGGTGGCGCCCGGCTCGAGCATTGAGGCTCCAACCACTTCCGGAGTGTGGCGCTTGTGGACCGGCACGTCGATGGCAGGCCCGCAGGCAGCAGGGACAGCTTCGCTCATGCTGTCGATACGACCCGGATTGAGCAACGAGGAAATTCGCTATCTGCTGAATGCCGGGGCAGTCGATCAAGTCAGTTCGGACACCTACGATCTTGACGGCTACGACCTGCATTACGGCTGGGGAGTATTGAACGCATATAACTCTCTGATACTGGCCGACGCATATATCCGCGAAATGAAGATAACGAATTCGACCGACATAAGTCTCTCGTGGGAATGCCCGCCGAACGCAAACGACAAACGCCCGCAGCTAATTGAAACCGCCTCTTCTCTAACGGGAACGTGGACGCAACATACCAACGTGGTCTTCAACAGCGCTAATGCCGCTTGGGCAGACACCAACACAACAGCCGAAACGCGCTATTACCGGATTGCCACGCCGCCATTTGAACCTGAATAGCCGCTCAACTTCTGCTCGACTATTGAACTCACCTGAATTCCAATTTTCAGCAAGCGGTTTTTCGTTGAAACCCTTTGCAAGGCTTGCGTATGCTGCTGCAGAAAGATATAACAATTCCTGAATGACTAAATTACACGAGAATACCAACCACTCTTCTGCAAAAACAGACGCAGCCGAGGAGATAAGCGGGACTGTTGAGAAACTTATATACCGGTCCGAAGAGACCGGATATACGGTGTGCGCAGTCAAAGTGCCTGAACGCGGCGACCCGGTCACCGTGGTAGGCCGCTGTCCGGCGATATGGCTGGGCGAAAATATCAAGGCGGAAGGACAGTGGATCCGGCATAAGCGGCACGGATTCCAGTTCCAGGCCGAACAGCTCATCTGCATCGCCCCTACCTCCGCCAAAGGCATAGAACGCTATCTTGCCAGCGGGATGATAAGGGGAATCGGCAAGGTTAACGCCCAACGGCTTGTGAGCGAATTCGGAGAAGATACGCTGCGGGTTATCGAAAAGGAATCCCGCCGCCTGGAAAAAGTCGAAGGCATAGGCCCGGCCAGGCGGAAAATGATAAAAGAATCCTGGAACGAGCAGAAGGCTGTCAGGGACATAATGATCTTCTTGCAGTCCCACGGCGTTGGCACCGCGCAGTCTGCAAGAATCTACAGAACCTACGGGCAGAATGCTATATCAATGATCAGCGAGAACCCGTACCGGCTCTGCACCGATATATGGGGCATTGGTTTCAAGACGGCCGACAAAGTGGCAACGAGCATAGGCCTTCCCCATGACTCTCCTGCCCGCGCCAGGGCCGGGCTGGTTTATGTAATGTCCACGCTGACTGACGAAGGCCATTGCTACTCACCGCTTTCGGAACTGCTCCTGAAAGCCGAAGAGCTTCTGGGAATCCCGGTTGAAACCCTCAGCACAGCCGCGGGCTACGAGATAAAGAGGGGTTCACTTATCAAGGAGGATGACCGGATATACCCTGCTTCATTGTATACTGCCGAGGTAGGAATCGCCTCGTGTGTCGCTAAACTGAAGAAGACAGATCAGCCTGCGAAGCCCGTCCAGGTTGATAAAGCGCTCAAATGGGCCGAGAAGATGATGAACATATCGTTTGATCCGACACAGCGCAATGCGTTGACAATGGCCCTGAACGAAAAAATATCCATCATAACCGGCGGACCCGGTGTCGGAAAGACGACGATAATAAAGGCGCTCGTGGAAATTTTCAGGGCGAGGCGCCAGCGGGTCATGCTTGCAGCGCCCACCGGACGCGCAGCCAAGCGCATGGAAGAATCTACCGGGCAGGAAGCCAAAACCATCCATCGCCTGCTCAAATTCATTCCCCGTCTTGGTCATTTCGAACACGGGCCGGACAACCCGCTTGATTGTCATGTGGTTATTCTTGATGAAGTTTCCATGGTTGATATATCACTGATGTATGCTTTTCTGCAAGCCCTGCCAGACGAATGCATCCTGGTTCTTGTAGGCGATGTTGATCAGCTTCCAAGCGTGGGACCCGGCAATGTGCTGGGGGATTTCATTTCCTCCCGCTTAGTGCCCTTCACAAAACTGGAAACGATTTTCAGGCAGGAATCAGGCGGATGGATTGTGCGGAATGCGCACAGGGTCAACAATGGGGAGTCGCTTCTAATGCCCACCGGCGAGGAAGATTCCGATTTCTATTTCATCGACACCGGCGATCCGGACAGTGTTGTTGAAAGAACCGTCGAAATCGTGACCCAGAGAATTCCGGAAAAGTTCGGGTTTGATCCGTTAAACGAAATCCAGGTTCTGACCCCTATGCGCAAAAACCAGCTTGGAGCCGAGAATCTGAACCATGTTCTTCAGCAGGCGCTTAACCCGTCCGGCGCGACAATTCGCCGGTTCGGCAGAGATTACAGGCTGGGTGACCGCGTAATGCAGATACGCAACAACTATGACAAAGAAGTATTCAACGGAGATATCGGACGAATTGCAGAAGTAAAAACCGAAGACCAAGAGCTTCTTATAGACATCGACGGGCGCAGAATACAGTACGACTACACAGAACTCGATGAACTGATTCACGCTTATGCCTGTTCAATACACAAATCTCAGGGCAGCGAATACCCGGCCGCGGTTGTTCTGATGACAACTCAGCATTTCCGTATGCTGCAACGCAACCTTCTTTACACTGCCCTTACCCGCGCCCGGAACCTGGTCTGCCTCATAGGTTCAAAAAAGGCAATCTACATAGCAATCCGTAACAACAAAATCCGTCTGCGCCGCACCACACTGAAAGAAAGACTTGAGAAAACCTTGCAGCATACTGCATAAACCAGTCTGATGAGAAGTTCCTTCCCATCCATCCGAACCCCAAATTTCAAATCTTCATCTCTTGCAGAAGGCTTACTGTGACGATTCGTTCCTCAATCAGTCAATCGTGACTTGGCTGCCCCACCAGTCTTCATTCGGTTTCCAATCCGAGTCCAGGTATCGTGCGTGCTGTGCTTCCAGTTTTGGCATCAGTTCATGTTTCAGCTTGTTTAAATAGCTCTCTTCTTTTGCCGGGTCATACTCCGGATCAGGCGCCGGCATTTTGGCGTTTACTTCAAGCAACCATTGATCAAGACGGTGGCGAAATTCGCTCGCAAGCTCCTGATTCATGGCAGCCACGTCTGTCTGTTCGCCGGGATCGCTATCAAGATTATAAAGTTCATCTCGGTCGTCTTCATAATAATGAATAAGTTTCCAGTCGCCGCTCCTGATAATGGAGGACGGGTCGCCGCCTTGATTGCCATAATGCGGATAGTGCCAAAAAAGATCGCGCTCAATGATCTCTTTGTCTTCTTTTGTCTTGAGCAAAGTCATAATGCTCTTGCCGTCAATGTCCTGCTCTGATGGTATGTCGACCTGAGCGAGCTGCAAAAAGGTGGGGTAAAAGTCGATCCCCGAAACGGGGACATCGCACACGGCGCCCGGCTCAATGAGTTCGGGCAGGCGAACATAGAGTGGCTCACGTATGCCTCCCTCCCATTGTCGTCCTTTCCCGCCCCGCAAGGGCAGCATGGAGGACGAGTATGCATCCCCTGAGGAAACCCCGCCGTTGTCGGATGTAAAACAGACGATGGTGTTCTCAGACAAACCCAATTCATCCAGCTTGTCAAGAACAATGCCAACAGCATCATCCATGGCCTCAATCATGCCTGCATAAATGGGACAATCCTGTACTTGCCGTACTGGCAACCTTCTGTCGAAGATAAATCGGTTGTCGGGCGTAGGTTGTGCCGTTGCTTTTTGTCTGAACTTCTCCCACCTATTCTGACTCGTCTGGTTTGGACCATGAACAGAATAGAAAGATAGATAGGCAAGGAATGGTTCATCTTTATGCTGAGCGATAAAATCCGATGTTTCTCTTGCAAGCCGTAAAGGGAGAGATTCTCCGGCTGGCCCGTCTTCCAGTTTGGGATTATGATAGGGGGCGAAGTAGCCGCCAACCGGACTTCCTGCACACCAACCTCCTTTGTTGATCTCGAATCCGAAATCTTCAGGATAGGCGCCCTCCTCTCCACAGTGCCATTTCCCTGCAAAAAAGGTGCGGTAACCCGCACGACGCAAGAGTTCGGCAAACGTTACTTCGTCAGCGCGAAGCCCGTGTTCATATTCAGGTGGCAGCAGTTTAGTAAATCTCTTGCTTTCACGCCATGCCTCACCGGTCGGGGAACCAATCCAATCTGTAATGCCGTGCCTCGGGGTATATTTCCCGGTCAGTATGCTGGCGCGTGAAGGACTACAGACTTGGCAGGTTGCATATGCCTGAGTAAATCGCATTCCTTCTTTTGCGATGCGGTCGATGTTGGGGCTTTCATGGAATGTGCTGCCGTCTGCACTCAGGTCATTCCAGCCCAGATCGTCAGCCAATATGAATAGAACGTTTGGTTGTTTCATCAATTCCTCCAAATCGAACGTGCACCTCATGCCAGTACACAAACAGGATAACGGCTGCTCGCCAACGTGGCAACCCCGCGAAAATCACGGCTAG
>CAZUJZ010000191.1:5676-7728 GCA_964620665.1 uncultured Desulfofustis sp.
CAAAACCGTCGCGGTTTTGGAAACACATGCAGGTCGTTGTTTTCCAATCATTTTATTGCTTCATCAATTTCAAAGTCATCGTCGGGAGTTGCTTCGCCGGTAATGCACGTGAAACAGGCGTTGCCCACGACTGCTGAAGTGTTCATTATCTCATCATATATCCTGTCTCCAACCTCAGCGTTCTCGTGTGCGGTTACCGCGTCACCGAGCAAGGCTTTGTTAGAGGTCGTCCGTCTCGTGTCGTCGGGTTTTGAGAATCAAACGGATCATCGTTGTCGCTCAGCCATTGGTCCAGTTTGTATTTCAATTCTTTCCTGACTTCCAGTTTGCCGGAATCGCTAACAAGGTTCTTAATCTCTTCTGGATCCTGCACCAGGTCGTAAAGTTCTTCACCGTGTTCACGGTAGCGATTGTATTTGTAATGCTCTGTTCTGATCATCCGGATCGGGTTTACCCATTTCTGCTTTGAGTAATACTGCCCAATTACAAATTCTCGTTCAGGGAATGCACCTTGACCGTGGATTAAGGGTTTCAGTGATATGCCGTCCAAATCGGGAATCTTGACACCAGCAAAGTCCGCTAACGTCGGAACAAGGTCAATATTTACAGTCTGAAAATCAACAGTCAAAGGACATTTGACCCGGCCGGAAATAGGCGGGCGAATGATGAGTGGCACACGCATCATGTGTTCGTACATAAACGGCCCCTTGTAGACTAAGCGGTGTTGCCCATCCATGTCACCATGGTCTGATGTTGCGATGACGAGGGTGGAGTCAGATTGGCCACATTGCTCAAGGGCATTAAGCACATGACCGAGTTCGTCATCATACAGTTTCACCTTTTCTCGATAGAGTTCGCGATAGCGTTGCCATGCGGGGCACTCGGCAGCAACAATTACACGGCCTTGGTCTTCTGTCATAAACTGCTTCTGTACAGGGGGGGTTGTTGAGAGATCCTTCTCATGCCAGGTAGAGGGTAGAGCAAGGGGACTGTTGGGTGTGCGATTGGTTTCAACACGGAAATGGTAGATATCGTGAGGATTGTTGTAGGATAGAAACAAAGCAAACGGTCGAGTCGCGCTTTCCGTTGTCTCAAGAAAGGCGAGGGCTCGTCGCGTGACTTCCTTATCATCCCTGGTTTCCGGACCGGTCACACCGAAATCCTCATCCCATCCTGCCGTGCCGACTGGATCCTTTCCCAGATGCCATTTGCCGAAATAGGCAGTATGGTATCCCGCCTTTTGGAGCATAGTGCCGATGGTCTGAATCTGTAGCGTATTTCCTCCGGCCGCCCCGATATTCCCTAGGACGCCGGTCTTGGAAGGATATAGTCCGGTCATGATGGAAGATCGACTCGGGGAACACTGGGGTGTCGTGCAGAACGATTTTGAAAAGACCGTTCCCTCAGATGCCAAACGGTCAAGATTGGGCGTCTGAAAAGAAGCGTCCTCGAATCCCACTGCCTGCCAGTGCTGCTGGTCGGAAAATATGAATAGAATATTCGGTTTATATGTCATCATTCTCTGGCTCTAACGCTCACGTTGAGCTTCCTTCGGGGTGTGCGTCCGCGCCGTAGGTGTTAACTTAATGCGGCGATTGTAACCACCTCCACATTGAACTGTCCAGTCCGATCTAGCCCGCATATCTCACAGAATTCCTGCTGCGAGCGCAGATATTGCTGCTGCGGGGGCGCAAATCTTTCCTGCATAACCAGGGAGGAGCTTAACTGGTTTTCTGACCCACAGATTCTGCGGAAAACCCATTCTCTTTTTGAGCCATATAAACGTTGCGGATCAGGCGCAGCTATAAGCCGTCGCCTAAATCCGGCTTGTTCTGCTTTCCAGGGTATCCTTCTTCGCGAATGCGTACACCAACTTCCTTCAGAACAGCAACATCTTCAGGGTCAAGTGAGCCATCGGGCAACGGTGCGGTATTCAACAGTAGATTGCAGCCAAGTGTCCCTGCTTCGCACAGTTTCTGCCACACCTGATCTGCATCAAGATGAGTCCCCTTCCTGTCAGCATTATATCCCCATGAACTCGGGCACATGGTC
>CAZUJZ010000192.1:0-4094 GCA_964620665.1 uncultured Desulfofustis sp.
CGTGGATATACAACTCGATCAGACCGGCAAGATCGTCCGGACCGCCGCGCCGGGCACCAATCGTCAGCCGCGCATCGCGACAGAGGATCCGGGTGATCGGCGGCTCGGTCAGCACCCGGGCGGCGATCAGGTGATGGAGCCAGGCGCCGAGAATATCCCGGCCCCGAAGGTTGGCATAACGGTAGAACAGCAGCCCGTCGGAGCAGCGGTTGGTCAGTACCCCCTCCAGAACGCGCGCCCCGATCGTCAATTCGATCGGCACCGGCGGTTGAGCTGCGGCGCCACCGGCAGCCGCAATCTCGTCGACAAAGGGCAGAATCTCGCCGAGCCGCTGCGCAAAAGCCAGCTCCCCCGGTACCCCGAGCGGCCAGGCAAGCCGGTCCTGCAGCGCGCGGAGTAGGTTTTCCTGCGGTTGTTCGCGCAACAGCGCGTCGACGACGAGCTGGTCGGCCTGGTAGCGTGCCAGCCCGGTCAACTCGAAGGGTTCATGCTCGTCCGGCAGGACCTGCTGCGTATCGAGACTGATGCCGAGCACGGAGCGGGCCAGATAGCGCTGCGGTGCCCGGAAAAATCGGGTCAGTTCGGCCAGTTCGAGTCGCGGCGGCGGCTCGACCGGCAACGGTTCGGTCAGCCACGGCGAGGCCGCCGGACGATCGTTCTGCTCAAGTGTTACCGCCAGGCGGTACTGCTCGTCGTCATAGCTGAACAGATCACCCGCGCCGGTAAAATAGTTCCGGTCATACGGGTGCAACGGATGGGCCCGGACCAGATCGGCGACGCCGTACCGGTGCTGCAGGACATCGAGCAGATCGGCCAGCACCACCGCCGGCGGAATCGGCTTATTGGTCCGGACAGACTGGCCGACATAGCTCAGATACAGCGTTTCACGGGCGGCCAGGATCGCCTCGAGAAACTGGTAGCGGTCGTCTTCCCGGCGCACGCGATCTCCCTTCCGATAGCTTTTCGTCATCAGATCAAACGAGATCCGCTGGTCGGTACGGGGAAAATCTCCGTCGTTGAGGCCGATCAGGCAGACGATTTTAAAGGGCACCGAACGCATCGGCAACATAGAGCAAAAAGTCAATCGGCCACTGATGAAACCGGCGGACGACCGGCCGTCGGCCATGGTTTCCAACCATTTACGGACCACCCCCCCAGCCACCGGCTGGTCATGATACGCGGCATAGCGCTGCTCGAGTGCATCGATCAGCTGAAGCAATTCGAGCAATTCGGGTTGTTCACCATCGACAAACAGCTCGTCGCACCACTCGCGCAGCAGCCGTCCCCAGCCCGCCAGCTCCAGCTCGGACTGAAAGGCGCGCCGGCCCCGCTCGACCAGCTCAACGAAGCGGCACAGGCCACCGAGCAGCTCGGCTTGACTCCCCTCGATATCACCGTACGGCAGGATACCGTCCACCGGCTCCTCACCTGTGACGGTGATCCCCATCAGCAGCCGTTCAAGCCCGGTCTGCCACGCCGCCGGGGCAAACGGGTAGAGTCCGTCATCCCGGCGCTGCTCGGCGGAAAGCCCCCAGCGAATCCCGCAATCGACGACCCAGAAACGCAGCAGATCGAGATCGCCGGCCGACAGGGAAAACCGCGGATAGACTTCGGCCCGCTCCAGTACGCCGAGCAGCTCGCTCCAGCCGTAACGTCCGCCGAACAGCTGCAGGAACTGCAGGAATCCGTCAACAATGCGGTTTTCCCGACGGATCCGACCATCGCTGACATCATGGGCCAGATCACCATAGACCGCCGGGATCAGATGGGCGTAATCATCGATATCAGGAGCCATGACCACGATATCGTGCAGGTGCAGATCCGGATCACCATAGAGCCGGGACAGCAGGAAATCCTTGAGAACGAGAACCTCGCGCCAGCGCGAATGACAGGAAACGACCTGCAGCGAACCATCTTCGACCGGCATAAGATGGTCGTCGGCCGACGGCGCCTCGCGGCCGTCGAGCAAATCGGACTGGAGCCGGTGCAGCAGCGATACTGCTCCGCCGGCCGCCGGATCGACAAAATCATCGTCGTGTTCCTCGCAGCTTTCGACCATATCGAGCAGCAGATCCTGAAAGTGGGCGCCCTGTCGGCCGAGGCCGGCGAGCAGCGGATGATAGAGATCGCCGCTCAAGCCGCTGCCCGCCCCAGACCCGGGAAGCTCCCCGCCGCCATGGAGCACCCTGCTCCGTCGCGATTCGATATCACCCCAATACTGCCGGCACGGCGACAGCAGAAAAAAATGGACATCGATCCGCCGGGCCAGTGTTTCGAGGACACCAAGAAACAGCGGCGGCAGCGTATGCATGCCGAAGACGAAGACCCGGGCCGGCCCGCTAGCGCTCAGCTCGCCGCCGCGGATTGCCGCCACCAGGGTCATCATGACCTCGCCCCGATGCGGCGCCGCCGGGTCGTCTTGGCGAAGTACCGTCCAGAGCCGGCGCTGCCAGGCCTCCGCGCTGCCGCCGAAAACCTGCTCGCCGCGCTCCCAGGCCGCGAGCAGGTCGGGACGCATGACCTGATATTGATCGAATACGGCGGCCAGCCGGACCGCAAGCTGGTACCGCTTCAACGGTCCCCCGTCACCGCCGAGGTAAGTCCGCAGCGGGGTCAGCGAGTCATCGTCGAGATCCCGGAGCAGCCGCTCCAGCCGCCAGACCAGCAGGTCCCGGTCAAAGCTCCGGTGCTCGACCGGGCAGCCCCAGCGTCGGCACAGCTCATCAAAAAACTGGACCGGGAGCAGAAAGCGGCCATGGCACCAGACACCGAAAGTGTCGGCCAGGGCATGACAGAGCAGCCGCTCCATCCCCCGGTTCTGGACGAGAAACAGCTCGGGCTGAAACAGCGACGGCGGGCCGTGCTCGGCAATCACCGTGGCGAGCCGACCGGCAAGGCGTTCAGTCCGGTTTGACGTATAGAGATGAAACATGCGCCGCCGTCTCCGCCTCAGCCCTGCTGCAGATCGACCCCGGCATATTCCCAGATACCGAGAACCAAGCCGGCGATGATACCGATCGCAAAAAAGAGGCGAAATTTGCGATCCCATGGTACCTTGCCACCATCACCCATATACTGCAGTACGGCAACAATCAGATAGGTCAGGCCGGCAACGAAAGGGGCGGTCTGCAGGATCTGCCAGCCGGTCGCGGTCAGCGTCGCCATGAGGCTCTCGCCGATGCGCAGATTGAACAACAGATAGAGAACGGCTGACAGGGTAAAACGAATCTTTTCTTTGATATTACGCATATGAACTCTCTGAAGACCTTTATCTTCCCGGACACCGACATCTTTCGCGAAACCCGCTACCCGCTGCTGCTGCTCTGCGCGCCGCTCGTCTACCTGCAGCCGGTCGAAGCACATCCCGACCGCTCCGACGCCGCGGACGAGCCTGATCTTTTCACGGAACGCGGACTCTGTCAAGCACATAGTCCCGCGCCCCTCGGTGTGGACCGGGAACGCTTTCAACGACTGATCAAAGACATCAGAGAGCGCCGGGACGATTATGCGGCCCAGCTCTCGGCTCTGACCGTGGCCGCACTGTCGGCCCCACCGACGGAACGCAACGAGGAATCCCGTCATCAGATCGTCTCTTCGCTGCTCAGCCGGCATGGGGTGGCGGATGGCAAAACCGCTGAAACAGCCGAATTGGAGCGCTGGCAGGCCCGGCTCGTACTGACCATTGGCGAGATGTTGGAGAAAGAGGAAGAAGCGCTGCGGGCCGATCTGGAGCTGCTCAACCAGCTGGAGCTGGACATGCTGCGCTCCCTGCAAGGCGAAGACGGGCCGGAGGAAGACAATCCGCTGGCAGAGTTGGAAAAAATCAGAACCCGGCTGGCTACGCCGCGTCACGGGGCGTTAATCGCCCGTTTCAAGGCCTGGCTCAAGCTGATGCGGGCCGCAGAGACGCCGCATACCGATCTGTGGCTCGCATCCTCCAGGGATGCGGCCGACCACGTTTTCGAAGCGCTCGACCGGGACGGATCGGTCGGCCCCGTCCCGGTTCTCACGGTGGAGCTGCCGAAATGGATTACCGCCAGCCCCCGCTATGTCATCGAGCAGATCGAGCAGTTTCACCACCAGGCCGCCGAGGT
>CAZUJZ010000192.1:4194-7703 GCA_964620665.1 uncultured Desulfofustis sp.
GCCCCCGCTATGTCATCGAGCAGATCGAGCAGTTTCACCACCAGGCCGCCGAGGTTCTCACCGCACTAGCGGCGGATCTGGCGTCGATCAGGGAGCGCGATTACCCTGCCGTGGCCCGGCCGGAGGATCTGCTGCCTACGGCAAACGGCACGATCGAGCGCTGGTCGAGCCTGCTCGATCAGCATTTCCCGGCCTCGTCACACGGCAGGTCGTCCCTGACGCTCTATCTCCTGCCCGGCCGTACGGTTCCGGAGCTGCTGTCGCTGGCAACTGCGTCGCCAGACGAACACAGTCCCCGACACGGCCTGCTGGCGGTCCTGCACGACTGACAGCAGCCAAAGAAGATGGTACTCCGGCCGAAAAACGGGCCGGAGCCCCTGCCTGGCAGCCTACGGACAACACCACAGAGAGACGATCTCATTTTTGCAGATGAGCCGCGACGTGGTCCCGCCGAGCAACCGGAACGACGCTCCCTCGCCGCCGGCGCCGCTCCCGCCGAAACCGACGGCAACGGCGGCGTAGCCGCCTTTATCCGCTTCGCTGAGAATCGTGCCGGCCACGCTGAGTCCCCAGACCGCTCTCCGCTCGATCCGCTGGTCATCAATCCCGTGCCGGTGCAGGATGTCGACCGCCCGATCGAACACCGCCTCGTCGCCACCGTTCGGCACAGTGGTCACCTGCAGCAACGTAACGGATTGAGGCACCTGTCCGGAGAGAATGTAGCCGACATGGTCGACGGCGCGATAGGAGTGCTCGGAGCCGTCCAGACAAACGAGCACGCCGGACCGCTGTGGATCGATCCGGGGACAGATCCAGAGCGGCAGCGTGCAGGTATGATCTCTGATCAGAGCCTGGGCGATCTCATCGGCCGGCCGCTCGACCAGCCACTGTAGCGTATAAGAAGCCCGGCGGCCGAGCACGATGGCATCGTAGAGCCCGCGGTTTCCCTCGGCGAGAATATCGCGCACCTTACCGCCACGCTCGGCAACCGTCTTGGTGATCATCTGATCAACCTGCATCCGCCTCTCCTGCAATAGCCGGGCGGCCTGGTCGAGCGAATTCCTGGCGCCGATACTCACGGCCCCGTCGATTCCATCGCTCGGTCCTTCCCACATCTTGAGCAGTTCCGCCTTCATATCCGGTGCATCGAGACGGCAGATATGAAACAGCGTTACCTGACAATCCGACATTGCCTGGAAAAACGAACAGATGAACTGGACCCCGAAGAGGTTTTCGAGATCATTGCTGATGGTAACCAGAAAATGTTTGGCCATGACCAACAGATACCTCCGCTCTGTTTCAGGCCCCGGCGGACGCTGCTGCGGCTTCGATACCCTTGCTGAAATCGGTAACGACCGTGGTCGCCCTGGCCGCCAATTCGCGGTCGAGCATCAGCAGGGCATGGGGGTTATCACCGATCAGTTTCAATTGAGCGATGATATCGTTGTCGTTCTCTTCCTCTTCGACCTGTTCAATAATGTACCACTCGAGAAAAATCTGGGTGGCATGATCTTTTTTACTGATGGCAAGCTCCATCAACTCGTTGATCGATTTGGTGATGTATTGTTCATGGGCAAGCGTCTTGGTGAACATATCCAGGGGTGATTCGAATTCGGCCGGCGGCTGGGCAACGGCCTGCAACACCACGTCCTCACCCTGGCGCTGCACGTATTCGTAGAGTTTCATCGCGTGAAACATCTCTTCGTGGTACTGCACCATAAACCAGTTGGCAAACCCCTTCAGACCGACGTTCGCCGAGTGCGCGGACATGGCCATGTAGAGATAGGCCGAGTACATTTCACGGTTGATCTGCTCGTTGAGGGCCTGGGTCATTTTTTTATGTAACATACAGTGAGCTCCTCTTGTCTCTTTGGATAGTCTGGACTACCGGGCTGCTCGCTTCTGCCGGAAGCTGCGTCGCAAAGATCTCAAAATTAGCGGCTGGCCGGTTACGACCTGTCCCGCCGGTGAGTGAGATCTATTGCTATACCAGCAAATAAAGTAGGAAGTTCGCAGGGAAAGTCAAGCCGTGCAAAGCGGCTTCACCGCGGTGCACGATGGGGAAACTCAGCACGCTGCACCGGCCGGGGGAGCCGGTGCAGTGCCGGTAATTGGTATGGCCGGTTACGGTTCAACATTACAGCAGGTATAGGGATTGATCGTAGTCACCGGGCAAAAGGCCGCCCGAACCACCTTGTCGGCGACACTGCCGAACATAATTTTTTCCAACCCCTTGTAGCCGTGGGTTCCCATGATGATCAGGTCGGCCTTGACCTCGGTGGCGTAATCGACGATCTGTTCGGCAACGTCACCGAGCAGGACCTCGTGATGCAACTCCTTGACCCCGAGTTCCTCGGCATTGGGACGCATTTCCTCGACAAAGGTGGCCATCCGTTCCTTGGCCCCGGTCATCAATTCGTCCTCCAGGTTCGGCACGTGCATCTGCGGTACGAAAAATCCTGAATAATCTTCGAAATTCTGCACAATGAAGACAAGATAGAGGGCCGCTTCGAACTTACCGGCCATGAACGCGGCAGAATCGGCGATAAGCCGTGAGTTATCGGAAAAATCGATAGGCGTGACAATTTTTTCAATCGAGCGAATCTGTTTCATGGTATCCCTCTTTGTAGTGCTGAGCCAACGAGTTACGGTTTCGTCCCAATTCTCTCCCTGGAGATAATGTTCTCATATCGACTCGGTTGTTGCAAGTGATAACGGCAGGATCACGACCCGCTCGCTCCTTCTTTCTCGCCCCAGTGAACGCCGATCGTACCGAACATAAAACGGCGATAGCCAACATTGCTAAACCCGGCCTGGCGAAACAAAGCAGCCAGCTCTTCCGCCTCGTAAAAGGCCATCGTCGAACCGGTCAAATAGGCATAGGCCGCCTTATCCCGAGCAATGCACCGGCCGAGAACGGGAACGACCACCTGCAGATAGAAACGAATAAACGGCCAGAGCAGCCCTTTGCGCGGCGGCGTCGTATCGAGACAGACGACCCTGCCGCCATCCACCAGCACCCGCCGCACCTCTTTCAGCACCTGCAGGACATCGTCGACATTGCGCAGCAGATAGCCGAAGGTGACCGCCTCGAAGCTCTGCTCGCGAAACGGCAACCTGTTCGCGTCGCAGGCCTGCCAGCAGATCGGCAGATCGCGGAAGCGTTGGCGCGCCCGGGTCAGCATGTTCAGGGAAAAATCGGCGGCCAGCACCCGGGCCTGCGGCGCGACCCGGCAAAACAGCGCGGCAATATCACCGGTACCGCAGGCCAGATCGAGAACCGCCCCCCGACCGGGATCTCCGGCCCGCTGGACGACAAAGCGCCGCCAGCGCTGGTCCTGGCCAAGCGTCATCAACCGGTTCATCAGATCGTAGCGGCCGGCGATCGCGTCGAACATCGCCTGCACTCCCTCTGCCTTGCCCATCAATTCTCCCTGTCTTCAGATATTACAGATTTTTTTATATGAAAATGAGCTCCCCGGGGCTGGTCGGTTCTGCCGGAAGCTGCC
>CAZUJZ010000193.1:0-7650 GCA_964620665.1 uncultured Desulfofustis sp.
TTCAAACATAAGAAACGGGCATACCTCTGCGCACGCTTGGCTGGTATGATAACAGTTTGTATTTGCATCACTTCCGAACAAAAGCCGGGAATGCTGTACTCAAAAGAGATCAAAAATACTTCGAAAGTTTAGAGAAGTCAAGGATGGAACGGAAAGGGGCCGAAAAGATCGCCCGCCGCCGGTGGGCCGGGGAAATGGGCCGGCGGTGGCGGCAGTGAAAATCGGGGTGGTCCTTGCGCGTACCACCGCTTGCGCTTACCGTGATGATAACAGCTCTCACCTTGTCAGGAGAAGACCGTCATGGCCTATCAACAGCAATCGATCGAAGAGCACCGGATCAGCAGTGAGCCGTTTTATCTGCCCCTCGGTGAAGAAGTGTCCATAGCCCTTGCCGCCGCGGCGCGCCGGTTGCCGCTGCTGCTCAAGGGGCCGACCGGCTGCGGCAAGACGAGGTTCATGCGCTATCTGGCCTGGCGGCTGCAGCGGCCGTTGATCACCGTTTCCTGTCACGATGATTTGTCGACCTCCGATCTGGTCGGCCGGTATCTGATCAAGGGCGACGATACGGTCTGGCTGGACGGCCCGTTGACCCGGGCGGTCCGGGTTGGAGGTATCTGTTATCTCGATGAAATCGTCGAGGCCCGGAAGGACACGACGGTGGTCATTCACCCGCTGGCCGATGACCGGCGGGAACTGCCCATCGAGAAACGGGGCGAACTCCTGACGGCGCCGGACGAGTTTTTGTTGGCCGTGTCCTACAATCCCGGCTATCAAAGTGTTCTCAAAGACCTCAAGCCGTCGACTCGGCAGCGCTTCGTTTCCCTGTCTTTTGATTACCCCGATGAAGAGCGGGAGGCGCTCATCGTCTCGAGAGAGGCCGGTATCGAGTCCTCCCTGGCCCTGCAACTGGTGCGCCTCGGCGCCATGAGCCGCGGCTTGAAAGAGTCCGGGCTGCCGGAAGGGGCGTCGACGCGGCTGCTTATCCAGGCCGGGCTCTTGGTGCGTTCGGGCATCGACGTGCAGACCGCCTGCCAGGTCGGCATCGTCGAGAGTCTCACCGACGATCCGGATCTGCTCGCGGCCTTGAAAGAGATGGTCGCGGCGGTCTTCTGATCGGTAGACCGGCAGCGGACGAGCCCGGGGCGTGATGAACGAACAAGCCTGCACAGAGCGATTCTATCAATTGATTCACCCGTCTCAGCCGAACGAGTGGGAGATCGAGGACCTGCTGCGTCGTCTGGCCGGGCTGCCTGCCGATCGACAGGAGGTGCTGCTGGCTCAGGTGGCGGCGATCTGGCCGGTCAGCCACAGTCTGTGTCTGGCCTTTCTCGAGCAGGGTGTGCGCCGCATCGTGGTGCCCGATCACCTGCTGGCCGACTGGGTTCGGGCACTGCTGCAGCGCTATGAGCGCGATGGTCTTCGCGGTGCCCGAACGCTTCTTGACGACGGGGGGGCGACGTACCTCGCTTCACGGCAACAACGCAGCGCGGTGGCCCTCGAGCAGGTCGCCCCGTGGCTCAGTCTGTTTGTAGCAGGCCTGGCCGGCGGAGCGATGGAGTTGACCGCCGGCCACGTTGCCGCCACCGACACGGTGACCCTCAGACTGCCGCCGGAAATCGATTGTGCCGCCGATGACGGCGGCAACACCGTACTCTATAAGATCATCGCCGCACTTCATGTCGGTTTCATTCGACAGGGAACCTTTCGTCTGACGCCGGGCAGCGATGACCTGGCTGCAATTGGCAAACGTTTCTCCACGGTGCTGCCGGCGGACCGGCAGCCGACCCTGCCGGCCTGTTTCGCATTGTTCCCGGAGCCGCAGCTGGCTGCCGATCTGTTTTTCATCGGCGAGTGTCGGCGCGCGCTGCAGTGGATCGAAAGCCGCCTGCCGGGATTGGCCCGTCAATGGCGCACCGTTTTTCCCGGGCTCCGGCAAGGACTGGCTGCCGAGCCGACACCGCTGGGCGCAGCCGTGTCGCAGCTGGCCCTGGAGGCGCTGCACAGTCCGTCCGAGCCCGAGAGCCGGAGCGGCTTATCGGAGGACGCGGCGGAGGGCCCCTGCTCGGCGCTGATCGAGCGCTACCTGCAGGTGGCCGCTCATGGCGGGGCGTATCGCCGTCCCCTGATCCTGGAGCTGCTCGGCCACCACGATTTTCCCGGCGCCGCCGAACAGATCGAGACCCGGCGAGCACTGGTGCGCGAGGCCTTTGTCCGGCAGCTTGGCCGTCTGTTGGCCGATCATCGGAGACAGGAGGATGAGCAGGGCGGCGGCGATGCCGACCAGGCGGACGCCGCCCAGATCATGCTGGTCGAAGCGGGCGAGCCGGAGCAGACGATGCGCCGGCTGGTGCTGCATATCGACAACGAGAGTTGTCGGTTGCCCGACGAGCTCCAGGAGCTGGCCGCTGAGATTCTCGAGGATCGGGGACGGATACCGGCCGCATATATTGCCGCCGCGGCCGGGGTTGCCGGCGGAGCCGCCAGTGCCGGTCACCATGACGACGGAGATTTGGCCGGGCCCTCTCCCGGGCCGGCGCCGGGTGCCCGGCTGGTCGACGAGTGGGATTTTCGCCGCAACGGCTACCGGAAAAACTGGTGCGCCGTCTATGAAAAGGAGCTGCCGCTCGTGCAGTCGAATTTCGTTGCGGCGACGCTGCAGACCTATCACGGCGTTTTGCTGCGTCTGCGGCGACAGTTCGAGATGATGCGGGTCGACGAAAGCTTTGTCGGCCGGCAGCGCGAAGGCGATGAGCTGGATCTTGACGCGGTGGTCGAAGCGCGGGCCGACCGGCGTGCGTCAACGGCGGCCAGCGATCGGCTGTTTGTCCGGTTGCAGCGCAACGAACGCGATCTGGCCAGCCTGTTTCTCGTCGATCTGTCCAATTCCACCCAGGGGTGGGTCGGCACGGTGATCAAGGAGGCGCTCGTCGTGCTCTGCGAGGCTATGGCGGCGGCCGGCGATCGTTACGGTATCTACGGTTTTTCCGGGATGCGGCGCAGCCGCTGCGAGCTGTTTCCGATCAAACGACTGGACGAGCCTTACGGTGAAGCGGTATCCCGCCGGATCGGCTCGATCGCGCCGCGTGAATATACCCGGCTCGGCCCGGCCATTCGCCGGAGCGCCGAACTGCTCGGCACCAGTGACGCGAGGACCAGGTTGCTGGTGACACTCACCGATGGCAAGCCGGAAGACTATGACGACTACAAGGGAGAGTACGCGATCGAAGACACCCGTAAGGCCCTGCTCGAGGTACGCGGCTCAGGGATGCACGCCTTTGGCGTGACCATCGATCGCCAGGCCCGCGAATATCTGCCCCGGATCTTCGGCAGCGATCATTTTCTGCTCATTGACCAGGTGCAGCAGTTGCCGCTGCGTATGGTCGATCTCTATCGCCACTTGACATCGTAAGCGGCACCGCGAGCACCATGACACAGAGCGGTCGACGACACAGGAGGATATGAAACCATGCATACCGTCATAGTCACCTGCAGTTCCTGCGGAAAGAAGAACCGCATTCCCGAGAAAAAGCAGCACCTGCAGCCGCGCTGCGGCGCCTGTAAAAAAACACTCGATCTCCGCGGGGCGGCGGTCCCGGTGCAGCTTGGCGACGACGATTTCCAGTCGTTTATCCGTTCGGCGCCGTTGCCGGTGCTGGTCGACGTCTTTTCGCCGGGCTGCGGGCCGTGCCGGTCGCTGGCACCGTTGATTGCACGATGCGCCGGCCGCTATGCCGGCCGGGTGATCGTTGCCAGCCTCGACACCAGCCAACATCCGGGAACCGCCGTTCATTATCAGATCAGGGGGGTGCCGACGCTGCTTTTTTTCCGGCAGGGCCAAGAGGTCGACCGGATCGTCGGGGCGCCGCCCGAACAGGATTTACTTGCCAGGCTCGAAGCGCTGGCCCGCTGATCAACCGCCCCGGCGATAAAATTCTTCAAGAAAAGTCTGGCGCCATCCCTCGGTCAAACGTTTCGGCAGCGGGTTGCCGGGGGTGCCCAGATTTTTGGCCAGTTGTTTCAGCTCTGCATTGCTGCCGATCAGCTGCGGATCAAGCCCTTGTAGTTCGCACTTGAGCTGGATGAAACCGGTGAGGCGTTCATAGGCCTGTTGCTCCCGCTGATTCAGGCGCAGCGGTCGTTTCCGCTCGGGCATCTCGGCATGGTCGGTGGTCCGCCCTTTTTCGACGGCGGTCAGGATGGTCGGGCCGTAACGCTTCACCTTCTTCGGCGACAGCAGGCGGGCCTGCTGCAGTTCATCACGGCTGGTGCACGGTGTTCTTGCCAGGGAGACCAGCACCTGGTCGGTCAGGATATGCCCGCGCGGGCGGTTCAGGTGCCGGGCCTCCTTTTCCCGCCAGGCCGCCAGCTCCCGCAGGACAGACAATTCCTCCCGACTGACGGAGCCGGCGCCTTTGACTCTGCCATAGCGCTGCCGATCGTCGACGCCGAGATAGTGAGACGGACGGTTCAGCAGTTCCAACTCGCTCTTCAGCCAGGACTTGATCTCCGGGACGATGATCCGGCTCAGCAGCAGAACGCGCACCGCACCGAGATAGCGGACATCATCGAGGGCATAATTGAGTTGCAGCCGATCGAGCGGGCGGTTGAGCCAATTGGTTCGGGTCTGGGTTTTCTGCAGGTCGATATCGAGCAGGACACCGATCAGGTCGGCCAGCGAAATGGTCGATGACAGGCCGGAAAAACCGGCGGCGACCCGGCTGTCGAAAATGTTAACCGGCACGGACCGTGTTGCCCGATGGAGGATGAGCAGGTCCTGGGGCGCGTCGTGCAGGATTTTCACGACGCCGGAGTCGGCCAGCAGAGACCCGAGCGGGGATAGATCGCCGATGGCCAACGGGTCGATCAGGTAGCAGTCTTCGTCGGAAAGGGCCAGCTGGATGAGACCGAGCTGCGGGTAATAGGTCCTCTCCCAGACGAATTCGGTGTCCAGGGCCACGCTTTCGCTGCGCCGGGCGCGGTCCACCAATTTTCTGAGTTCACCCTCGGTGGCGATCATGTTCATCGTTATCCTCGGAACAGCTGGTTGCACTGACGGTTGACCGGGGACCCGAATCCGGTCGTCGGTCCCGGTCGGTATCAAGCTGTAATAGAAAGCAAATATAAAATCAACAGTTTCTTTATCCGGGCCGGGTGGGGCGGAGACGACGCACGGTCGACGGAAGCGGGGGATTTTTTGTCGGTCCCCCGTCGTCCGGCTGGCATTTTGTCTCGCTCGATGATAGGGTTGCAGGCTATAATGTCATTTTCTTGTCGAGGCCGATGGTGACGAGTGCTCACCAGTACAGTGATAGAGCGCACCCATGTTCCTGTATATCCTGAAGCGTATCGCCCTGATGATCCCAACCCTGGTGGGGATCATGCTGATTACCTTTATCGTTACCCAGTTTGTGCCGGGTGGCCCGGTCGACCAGATGATCGCGCTGATCGAAGGACACGGCGGGGCGGGCGGTGAGGTGGCCGCGTCGGCGTCGATGTATCGCGGGGCCACCGGTCTCGACGAGGAGCGGCTCGCCGAACTGAAGTCGCTCTACGGCTTTGACCAGCCGGCGCTGCAGCGCTTTTTGACGATGATGGCCGATTACCTCAGATTCGATTTCGGCTCTTCCTATTATTACCAGCGCGATGTCGTCGATCTGGTGATCTCCCGGATGCCGGTCTCGATGTCGCTCGGGCTGTGGACTTTTTTAATCGTCTACGGCGTCTGCATCCCGCTGGGTATCGCCAAGGCCGTGCGTGACGGCTCCACCTTCGATGTGATCAGCAGCACCGCTATCCTCGTCGGTTATGCAATTCCCGGGTTCGTTCTTGGAATCGTGCTGATCGTGTTGTTCGGCGGCGGCAGTTTCTGGAGCGTTTTCCCGTTGCGTGGTCTGGTATCAGACAATTGGGCGGAGTTGGGGCTTGTCGCCAAGATTCTCGACTACCTGTGGCATATGGTGCTGCCCATCGTATCGAGCGCCATCGGCAGCCTGGCGGTTATGACCATGCTGACCAAGAACTCCTTTCTCGAAGAAATCGGCAAGAACTACGTGATGACGGCCCGCGCCAAGGGGCTGGACGAGCGGACCATCATGTACAAACATGTCTTCAGAAATGCGATTATCCCCATTATCACCGGGTTCCCCGGTTATTTCATCGCCTCGTTCTTCACCGGCTCGCTGTTGATCGAGACCATCTTCTCGCTTGAAGGGATGGGACTGCTCGCCTATCAGTCGGTGCTCAATCGCGATTATCCCGTCGTGCTCGGCACCCTCTACTTTTTCTCGATCATCGGCTTGGTCAGCCGGCTCCTGTCCGATTTGAGCTATGTCGTCGTTGACCCTCGGATCCATTTCAGTCGTGTCGATGCCAATGGTTGATACCCCCACGACCGGCCGGGGCATTACCCCGCGGCAGCGGCGGTGGCTGCGCTTTCGCCGCAATCGCCGCGGCTATTACAGCCTGCTCATTTTCTCCGTGCTCTTTGTCCTCAGCCTCGGCGCCGAGTTGATCAGCAACGACAAGCCATTGCTCGTTATCTACGAAGGGTCCTGGTATGCGCCGCTGCTGTTTGACTATCCGGAGACGACGTTCGGCGGCGTCTTCGAGACCGAGACCGACTACCGTGACCCGTTTTTTCTCGAGCAGATGGAAAAGCCCGGTAACCGAGCTTTTTTTCCAATCAACCCACACGATTTCGATACCATCAATTTTCAGATCGACAGTCCGGTGCCGTCGCCGCCGACCGGCAGCAATTTCCTTGGCACCGACGACCGCGGACGAGATGTGTTCGCCCGGCTGCTGTACGGTTTTCGCCTCAGTGTCCTATTCGGCCTGGCGTTGACCGCAGTCGGCACGCTGATCGGTATCCTGATCGGTGCCATCCAGGGCTATCTCGGCGGCAGGATTGATCTGTTCGGTCAGCGCTTCATTGAGATCTGGGGGGCAATGCCGGAGTTGTATCTGCTTATCATCTTTGCCTCGATCTTTGAGCCGAGTGCGCTGTTGTTGCTCGTTTTGTTGTCGCTGTTCAGTTGGATGGGGCTGTCCGATTACGTGCGGGCCGAATTCCTCAAAGGCAGAAACCTCGACTACGTCCGGTCGGCACGGGCCCTCGGGGTCAGTGGCCCGGTGATCATGGTGCGCCATCTGCTGCCCAACGGCATGACGCCGGTTATCACGTTTCTGCCGTTTCGCATGTCGGCTTCGATTCTGGCACTGACCAGCCTCGACTTTCTCGGCCTCGGGGTGCCGCCGTCCACTCCGAGTCTTGGGGAACTGCTGGCGCAGGGGAAAAACAATATCGATGCCTGGTGGCTGTCCCTGTCCACGTTTCTTGTGCTGGTCGGCATGCTGGTGCTGCTCATCTTCATCGGCGAAGCATTGCGTGAGGCCTTCGATCCTCGCAAGTCCTGAGCGGTGCAGGAGCTGCGTCGCCCACTTTACCGCCGTTACCGCTGCTGTCGGCGACGGCAGACAGCGGTGGTTCTGCTCGGATGGGAGGCCGGCGGTCTGGTTCTTTTTTTCTTGTCATCGTGATATCAAAGAGTTGCGCAGTCGTAACCAGCGGTCTCTCGATGGGCCGCCGTTTCTCGATTATTGACTTTCAGTCGGGATGTCGTATTATTGGCACGGTGTTATGCATGATCT
>CAZUJZ010000194.1:0-7642 GCA_964620665.1 uncultured Desulfofustis sp.
GCGAGGCTGCCGCAGGCACCCCCATGCCGGCGGAAGCCCGCAACTCGCCGGGGCGTTGGCAGCAGCACTTTGCCTCATCTTCTGCAGAGGATTCTCCTGATGGGACTGGTTTCCTGGCTGCTGGCGGCCTGTAGCGGCACGCCGCCAAACGATTTGGGGGTGCGCGACGGCAGGCTTGTCGATTGTCCGTCCTCGCCGAATTGCGTGTCGAGTCAGCTCGACGATCGGCGGCACCATGTCGAGCCGCTCGTTTTTTCGGACACCCCGGAGCAGGCCTTCGCCCGGCTGGAAAAACTGCTGGCGGAGCGGAGCGATACGGCTATCGTGACCAGACGGCCCGGCTATCTGCGCGTTGAGTTTCGGACGACGCTGTTCGTCGATGACGGCGAGTTCCTGCTCGACAGCGAGCACCGCGTGATCCACGTCCGGTCCGCTTCGCGTCTCGGCTATTCCGATCTGGGCAAGAACCGCAGCCGCATCGAGCAGATTCGCCGCGAGTTTGCTCGGGCGGTGCCGCAACCGGCCGACTGACCCCGTTTTCGGCCGCTAACGCTTCAGTTCAACAGTGCAGCCGCGGCGACATGCCTGCTGACCACGGCCGCCGCTTCCACCGTGGATAACGCCCTGGTCCTGAAAAACAGTTCCTGGCAATCGGCCAGAGAGAGGGGCCTGACCAGCCTGATGGTTTCGTATTCGTTTCGGGTGTGCGGAAACTCGTTTCCGGTGCCGTTCATTTCCTCCTTGGTGATGATCTTGGCGAAGATCAGCGCCCGGGCACAGAGCAGCTCTTCCCGCCGCGTGCTGATCGAGCTGCGCAGCAGATAGCCGATGGTCAATTCATCGCCGGGGCTGTAGAGGCTGCCGCGCAAACCGAGCCGGGCCAGCGCCTGGTGCTCGGCAAAACAGGTCTTCAGCGACCAGCCGGCGGGCAGGGATCTTCTCAGGTGCCGCTCGAGCAACAGGTGGATCGGGCCGGCCTCGATATAGATGTCTTGCCCCGGTTGCAGCATCGTCAGGATCTGCTCGGCGCGCAGTTTGTCGCGGAGCCGCAGACGCGCAACATCGGCCCGGGCAAATGATTTCATGGCCAGCAGAATAGCGGGGAAGTGGTCGCTGCGCACCGCCTGATAGTAGTCGATCAAGGCCTTGGTGGCCTCTTTTTCCCGGAGATAGACCTGGTAGCGCAGTGATGCCGGATCAAGCTCGGCGGGTGAGTGGCCGGTGGCGAAGAACTCGTGGATCGCCAGCAGTTCTTGGAGAAAGGGCTCGATCTGGTGGATGGTCTTGCCGGAACGATGTGCGTGTTGCAAGGCGAGGCATTGCTGCAGACTGAAATCGTGATATTCCAGATCATGTTCGAGCAGGTAGGTCTCAAGGTCGATGTTGCCGGCGAGCATGGCTGAAAAATCGGGATGCGGCGGTTCCTCGAGCACGATCACCTCGTGTCGACGCATGATCCGCTCGGTAAACTCCATCGATTCCGGGCGATGAGTGGCGTAGACGATCTGCAGTGTGTTCATGCTCTCAGGGTAAGCATGATCGAAGGTGATAGGGAGCAGGAAAAACGAAACAGGGTTGTTTTTGGAACCCGTAAAATGACACGGTCGACATGTCACCATGGATTAGTGGTGCGGTTTGGGCTATGATAATCACATACGCTGTTCCCGTGTAGAAGGCCCCATCACGTCCCCTGTCCCAAGGAGCGCACTTCGATGAAACGGTTGATAACCCACTGTCTGGTGATTTTGATGGCGGTACTGCTCTTCGGTTGTTCAACAAACGCCCCTTTACGGACGCTCTATTATCAGGCCGATAATCCGTCCCGGGGCAAGAACATGATCATTTTTCTCAGGGGGCGAGGCGGCAGTCACGAGGATTTCGCCGATGAAGGGTTTGTCGAAGCGGTCAGAGAGCGCCTCCTGCCTGTCGATATGGCCGCTCCCAATGCCCATTTCGGCTATTACATGGGCGAGACGCTTATTCCGCGCCTCAAAGAGGACGTCATCGAGCCGGCCAGGCGGGACGGTTACGAGCATTTCTGGCTGGTCGGCGTGTCGATGGGCGGGCTCGGCGCGCTCCTCTACGCCCGGGAGCATCCCGATGATGTCGCCGGCGTCTACGTGATCTCACCGTTTCTCGGCTGGCCGTCCATTCTCAACGAAATCAACGAGACCGGCGGCCTGATGAATTGGGATCCAGGTCCGTACGATGCCGATAAGGATTGGCAGCGCATGTTCTGGCATTGGCTGCAGCAGGGTGCGGCCGGCAGCCGGGAACTGCCGCTGCTCTATCTCGGTTACGGCACTGATGATCCTTATCTGACAGGACAAACCCTGCTCGCCACCATTCTTCCCGCCGACCGGGTCTTTGCGATCCCCGGCAACCATACCGCCAAGACCATGAGAGAACTCTGGCTCATCTTTCTCGATCAAGACGGTTTCTCCCTCGACCGATAACCGACAGCAAAAACACCGCAGCTCCTGCAGTGCAACAGTGCTCATTTTCCCGGAGGAAGGAAAGCGGCCTGCGGAGATGGCTATGAATTTGTCAGATTATCCGCGTAATCCAATGCCTTGACATACATTTCGTGGATTTTTCCGTTTATCGGGCCGATTGTCTTCAGCGCGCGCAGACATGTGTCTTTCTTTTTTTGTTCGTACGCGATCATGAAGCGTAGATAGGGGCCATACGGACCGCTGTAGTCCGCCAATCCGTCATGCAGGTTTTTTTCCAGCGGGAGTTTTTCGAGGATCGCAGTGATCGGCAGGTCGAGCATCGCATCGAGTGTTGAAAACAGGCCAAGAATAAAAAGTTCTCGATGGTTCTGTTTCTCCGACGAAGCTTCGGCCAGCAACTCGCAGAATCGTGCTCTGATGACGGCCAGTCTGACCAGTTCCGTCGGTTTATCGGTGGCTATTTCAGAAATGATGACCAGCAGTGCAAAACGACGGATTTCATGTTCGCCGAGAAAGGCAATGGCGTGAGAAACGCTGGTAACCTCCTGCAACCGGTAAAAATAAGAAGAGTTGATGTAACGTAGAATCTTGTAGGTAAGTGCTACGTCACGGGTGACGATTCCTGAGAGTTCCTTGGCACTCCAGTTGCCTCGACTCAATTCGGCGAGCATCTGCAACAGGTTTATCTTGACGGCATTGATTTCTTTCAATTCCAGATGCTCCGGCCGGCAGAAAAAGAACCCCTGGTGGTACTGAAAGCCAAGCTTCATCGCCGCTTCGAACTCCGCCTTGGTCTCGACTTTCTCGGCCAGGAGTTTCGGCTTGAAACGCGACAGGTGATACAGTGTTTTTTCGATTCTGTCGAGGGGGGTGTGCTGGATGTCGATCTTGATAATATCGGCGATCTCGATCAGCGGCAACAGGGTGCGGTTGTAGACGAAATCGTCAAGCGCCAGCGTATAGCCCTGTTCCCGTAATTTTTTGCAGACCGCTACAACCGGCGGCTCCGGTGGGACATCCTCCAGAATCTCGACAACGAT
This sequence comes from uncultured Desulfofustis sp., assembly GCA_964620665.1. GTDB lineage: Bacteria > Desulfobacterota > Desulfobulbia > Desulfobulbales > Desulfocapsaceae > Desulfofustis. The sequence goes on from CAZUJZ010000194.1 coordinate 3,497, forward strand.
TTGCCGTGGTGAAAAGGTGAAGGGGATCTCTTTGAGCAGCAACTCTTTGGTGAAGTTGATGAAACATGGTTTGAAATTGCTGATTTTCTCAATCCCTTCGATGAGAAAAGCGCTGCTCAGCAGGCTGGCTGTTGCCCGGTCGCCGCTGATAGTGTGGATCTTGGTGTCGAAGGTCCCCCGGTAGAGCAGTTCGTAGGCGTGCACCTTGAGGTGATTGGTGAAAATCGGCTGTCGAGCAATATAAAAATCCACGATCGGTTCCTCACGACGCAGGAAATACCGCTCTGCCAAAATCAGGCCACACCGGCAGACGCGAAAGAGTAGGCATCATTTGAGAGTTTCGTAGTACGAGAGCAAAGCAAACCGAACGGAAAAAAAGTCGGGGGATAGAACCGGTTGCCCTGCGCTGTGACGGCCCTGACCGAAGCGGCCTGTCAATCTCTGTGCCGTCCTTTTCGATACGACCGTTCCGTCTTGGCTGCTTCGTCGAAGTATCGAGACATGGCTCGGTCGCGGGCGGCGTTGGCGCGCATCTCCTCCTCCTGGTCCAGGCGTCTTTGCTCTTTGATCGCGCATTTTTCGGCGTTCAGGAAATCGGTATAGTAGGTGACGCCGAACTTGATCTTGTGCTTGGCCGTGCATGCGTCAACGACATTTTCGTAGTAGGTGTCTCCGGCCATCCTCGATCGGGCCGCCTCCTGCCGTGTCATACAGGTGTTGATATTCATCTGAGCAAAGAAGTTCCTGCACATATTGCGGATCTCGGTTGCCTGGCTTGACGTTGCGAAAACTGCGATCCATACCATCGCACCAGCCATTATTCGAATCATGCCCCCTCCTTGTGGTGTAGAGACTGCTCCTGTTCGATTACATAAAGTGGATCGACAACAGCGATCCTAACAAGGAATTAATTCAAGTTCAACGAAAGTACGCTTAATCCTGACTACATTTTAGATGTTGATCAACGCCGTATTAGAAAAATCATGCTGTGATGACAATCGGCACACCTTGTGCTATAGTATAGCCTATGAAGCAGATCAATTGGAATGCTGAAAAGAATCAGCTCTTGATGAGTGAGAGAGGCGTATCTTTTGAAGATGTGCTGTTTGCTCTCCAGTCCGGAAGGCTGTTTGACGATCTGGTTCACCCAAACAACGAGAAGTATCCGAATCAACGTATGTTAGTGGTCGAAATTGATGGATATGCTTGGTTGGTTCCTTTCGTTGAAAACGAAGATGAAATCTTTTTGAAAAGCGTTATCCCCAGCCGAAAAGCCACAAAGCATTACTTGAAGGGGGGAGTATGAGTACAGAAAAATTGAATAAAGAAGAACAGGAGTTGTTGGATGCGTTCGAGGCAGATGAATTTAAATCTGATTTGAATGAAAAACGACGAGCTCAACTTGCGAAACTGGCGGAGACAACGATCAAAAAAGATAAGCGCATCAATATTCGGATTTCAAGCCGTGACCTTGAAGCGCTTCAAAGGCGGGCTTTGGAGGAAGGTCTGCCTTATCAGTCACTTGTGTCCAGTGTGTTGCATAAGTATGTTTCTGGTGGCCTCAAGGATATTACTGCCAAGAAAGCGCATCAAGTGAACCGCTAAGCTGATAGGAAAAAGGGTAGAGTAGAGCATTGATTCAAGCAGTTGTTTCCGGCCCTTGTGATGACGCCTCGCCGCACGCGGCTACTACGTGTTCCGAAGCCATTCCTCCTCTCCTCAATGCTCCCTCATCAAACCGTGCATACGGTTTTCCCGTACACGGCTTTCCGATGTTCTTCTTCATAAGGCATGCGTTTTACGCCAACTTGCGGTTGTTGGAAGCTTGAAAAGTCCATAGCTGCCATCAGTAGTGTCCGGTTAAATTAAGCACTCACGGCCGCAAGGTCAGTATTCATGCTGCTTTCAGCCTATTAGCAGGTGTCCGCGATTTGATTTTTGAGAGGGAGTTGCAAAACGGGATAACCGAAGAACGCCTGGCCGATACGCAGGACGTGATAAGAGAATGAACAAAGTATATTTCCGCCTGTCGGGCTAAACTGCTTTCCCTGCCGAACAAATTAGCCGGCCTGGTCGCGGCAGAAAATACCCCAGCGGCCTGTTCTGCTCTGATTAAAAAAGGCGTGTGCGATGCTCTGAACGAGTTGGCTGCGGGCAATCTGTGAAGCGGAAGTGATACCACCGAGGATGATTAACCGCTGCCGGCGGGCCTGGCGACCCGCGGCGTTCCCGGCAGCAATCGGGGGCGGTAGTCGCCCCCGAGCCAATTTAAAAAAAACTTTAGTGCCGAAGTCAGCATAACCCGCGACCACCACGCAACACCGGGGCGGCTCCTGAAAAGGAGGCTGCCCTTTTTTGTGGTTCGTGCTTGCGGCGAAACTGAGGGCAACCGGGAGACTAGTTCCTCTTTTTTGAATCAATCACAAACAATGAGGGTTATTTTAACCTTTTAGCTCTCTTTTTTTTACTGACTTCCTCAGGTTTTTTTGTGCGTTCGATTGGTTCATCTTTTTTATTTTCTAAAAATGATATCGTAGGGAGAAACAAAGGAGGCCAGGGCCCACGAGAAGTAATTGTTATCAGATATTCTCTTGCTGCACTAAATAAAATCGAGGATGCATTTATTCTGAGTAGTTTCTCGGGATCTTCCACCTTCTCGTCTACCATGAACAACCCGACAGCAACCAAGTTAATTTTATATGGAATCCTCCTCTCTTCGTTCTCTGGCTCTACGCTAATTTCTAAAGTTATCTGGTAGAGATTGTCCTCAGAGTCTTTGTCTAAATGAACTTTCGTTTGTAAGCCAGAAGTCGGCTCATTTTGTTTCGGATCAAACTCCGGGTCGGCAGCAACGCGAACATATGGGAAAAAATACTCTTTCACCCTCAGCTGCGGACTCACCATGGTTCTTACCCTATTCCAATTTGAAGAGCATGCATGTCACTTTCCAATGGTGTGGTCCACTTAGGCAAAGGTTTTTTCTTCCCCTCAATCGCTCGAAACCATCTTTGATTCTTTTCCTCTTTGCCTGTCACGTGAAATGACAATTGCCCTTGTAATGCATTCACCAATTTTGTCATGGTAGCAATAGTAAAATTCGCGTTTCCCTTAAGGACTTTAGTTATATAGGCTTGGGAAACACCTATCGCTTGCGCAAGTTCTGTTTTAGAAACTCTCCTCTTCTCCATAAGCTGATTAAGCTGAAGAGTAAATTCCAGAATGTTTTTTTCAGTCAAATAGGACTCGTCATTTTCAAGACTTTCCCATAAATCTGAATAAGAATTATAGTTCTTCATAATAACTACTCACCTTCTTGGTAGTATATGATATTATCTGTCTGATAAGATTCAATATATTGTTTTTTGTATCTAATCGATTGGCTAACTTTTCCTTTGTTGGCTTTAGTACCTTTTTTTATATGCTGGCAACCACAAACAATGACTCTTCTTTCATACTTAGAATAAAACCAGAAGAGTCTCAGGTCTCCCGCAATGAACTCATAAATACTCTCTTTCCTGTTTACCTCATGAGAAATCTCAACTGGTAACAGCGTGGGACCACGAGGACTAGTTGCAACTTGATTGATTATCGCTAGTAGCCTTTTAAGCGAACCTTCGTATTTTTTGTTAAGACTGGAACACCAAGCCAAAAACGATGACTTTCCATCGCTTTCACATACCTCATAAATTGTCCACTGGTCTTCTCGAATCGTTCGCAGAAACATTCCTCTTAACCCCTAGGTTAAGTGAAAGGTGAGGTAATGTCAAGCTACACTTAAGGCAAAGCAACACTCCCGTCCTACCAGTAACAGTTTAATTTATCAACGAAAACAATACTGGTTGTGCTGAGGCGTAAAAAAAATGTGAGATTTAGAGCTGTGTTTGAAGTGAGAAAAGCGAAGAAAACCAGCAGGGAACGTAATCTCTTGAGTTTCTTGGATGGGAGTTTTGGTTAGATGATGAAGAGCACTCAAGACACAACCATATGGCAGACATAGAGCAGACAGGAAAATCGGCGACCCTCTTTTTTACATATTTTTTACAAACCAAGAAAAAAGGGTTTACAACCGAAGCTGTAAACCCTTGATTTCACTGGTCGGGATGAGAGGATTTGAACCTCCGGCCCCCTGAACCCCATTCAGGTGCG
>CAZUJZ010000195.1:0-7606 GCA_964620665.1 uncultured Desulfofustis sp.
CGCAACCGCCTGTTCAGCTACGCGGGTTATGTCGAAATCATGAGTCGCGGTACGGAACTGCCGGGCAGTTAGGAACCATCGGTTCCGGTTCAAGGGTGTCGGGTCTGGTTTAGAAGAATCCTTACACCACAGTCCTTCACGCGTCTTCGCTCCTTCGCCAAAAGCAAAAAGCGGTTACAGAACAAAACCTGTAACCGCTTTTAATGTCAGTTGGTGCCGAGACCAGGAATCGAACCAGGGACACACGGATTTTCAGTCCGTTGCTCTACCGACTGAGCTATCTCGGCACCGGATGCGGTGCTGTATTTACAAAACATACCCGGAGGTGTCAACTGTTTTCCTCCGGGCTGGTGCGTCGGCGGGCCGATTGATGACGGCTCCGGGGGCTGCTATTTGTCGTCGTGGATCGACAGGCCGCCCAAGTCGAGTTCGAAGTTGAGGTCGTCGTCCATCCGTGATGCGGGCCGGGCGGTCTTCTCGGCAGCAGGTGGGACTTCTTCAGCCAGTGCGGGCTCATCCTCGCCGAGATCGAAGTCCATATCCATGTTGCTGAAATCGAGGTCATCCTCCGGCTCGGCGGTCAGCGGGGCCGGTTCCTCGGTGGTGGCCGGCTCCGACTCTTCGGCGGTTGCCGGGGGAAGCTCCTCTTCCAGCGGCGGGGGAGCGGCGGCGCTTGCCTGGTCCGGCGGAGAAAGATCGGAGATATCGGACAGCTCCTCGGGAATCTCCATACTCGGTGGTGGCGGCGGTTCGTCGAGCGCGCTGTCTTCAAAGGCGAAAGTCTCGTCCTCGGAAGTGTCTTCGAACATCCCGAGATCAAGCGCACCTTCGGTGAACTGCTGGGGCTCTTCTTCACTCTCAGTTGAGCCGAATTCCTCGCTCAAGGCTTGAGTGGCGGCGGTTTCATCCTCCTGATCGTCGGCGAAGGCGAACTCCATGTCGGCCTCATCCTCCCGTTCGTCATCGTCTACGAGAATCTCCAGATCCGGGTCGGCAAATTCAATCTCATCGCCATCTTCACTATCGAGGGATATTTCGCCGTCATCGTCCAGTGCCGCAAACTTCAGAAAAACCGGGGTGGGAACATTCAACGTACTGCCCTGAAAGGCCTTTGCCGTCTCTGAAATATCTTTGTTACAGCGCAGACAGGTCTCGACATTGTCAAAAGAAATAAAGCCACATTTCGGACAGCGCATCAGTACATTCCTCTTTTCGGGTCCAACAGAAAAGGCATGGCTGGCCGCACCATCCATGCCACCCCTTCAGTATGAGCGCAGTATCTCACATTTTTTCGGGAAAAATCAAGAAATAATCGCATTGTTGCCGTTTATCCATCGGCCGGAGACCAGTCCATACCGATATCGCAGGCGGGGGCGGAATGCGTCAAGGCGCCCGCCGAGATGATGTCGACACCCGATGCGGCCACCGCCCGCACGGTCTCCAAAGCGATGCCGCCGGAGGCCTCGACGATCGCCCGGCCGCCGATCATGGCCACTGCTTCGGCCATGGTGGCGGGCGACATATTGTCGAGCAGGATGATGTCGACACCACAGTTAAGGCACTGCTCGACCTGCTCCAGGGTATCGGTCTCCACCTCGATCCTGATGGTGTGCGGCACGAAGCGACGCACCCGCTCGACCGCATCGGCGATGGAACCGCAGGCGGCAATGTGATTATCCTTGATCAGGATACCGTCGGCCAGGTTGAAGCGGTGGTTGTGCCCGCCACCGACGACCACCGCATATTTCTCGAGCATGCGCAGCCCCGGCGTGGTCTTCCGGGTATCGCAGATCCGCACCGGATAGCCTTCGACCTGCCGGACAAAGGCGGCGGTAAAGGTGGCAATGCCGGAGAGCCGCTGCAGTAGATTGAGGGCCACGCGCTCGGCCTTGAGCAGGTCGATCACCGGGCCTCGTATTGTCAGCAGCACGTCGCCGGGCTCGACCCGGGAGCCATCGGTCAGGGCGCCGGTACTTTCGATGAGCGGGTTCTGCAGGGTAAACACCCGGGCGGCGACGGCCTCGACCCCGGCCACCAGGAACCGCTCACGGGCCACCAACCGGGCACTGCCAGACTGGGTCGGCGGGAAGATCGCCTCACTGGTCAGATCGCCCCGGCCGATATCTTCCCGGAGAAACGAACGCAGGGTCGCATCCAGCAGGTTGCTGTCCATGGCACTCCTCAACTGCTCCGTCAATTGCCGGCGATCGCAGCCAGCCGCTGTTTAGCCTCGGTGATCCGGGCCAGCCGCGCTTCCAGATCGCGCTGTTTCTCCTGCTCCTTGGCGACGATCTCGGCCGGCGCGTTGGCCAGGAATTTTTCGTTACCCAGCTTGCCGCTCACCTTCTTCAGGTCGGCCTCGACCTTGGTCCGCTCCCGCTGCAACTTGTCACGCTCGCCATCGACATCGACAAGGCCTTTGAGCGGCACATAGATCTCGATATCGTTGTAGATATAGGTGGCCGCGTCGGCTGGTTTGGCGCCCGGCGCGGCGATGGTCAGCGAACCGAGCCGGGCCAGCTCGGCAATGGCCGGGGTGTAGGCGGTGATCAGTGTGGCCGCGGCCTCGCCGACATTGGTAACGAAGGCATCGAGCTTCTGCGACGGATGCACGTTGGCTTCGGCGCGAATATTGCGGATACCGCCAATGATGCCCATCAGCAACTCCATGTCCCGTTCGGCCGTCTCGTCAAGCCATTGCTGCCGCCGTTCGGGATAGGGCTGCAGCATCAGCACCGGCCGCTCACCGGGCAGCACGCTCCAGATCTCCTCGGTGACAAACGGCGTGATCGGGTGCATCAGTTTGACGATCGTCTCCAGCACGGCCAGCAGGACACCGCGGGCCTGGTCCCTGGTCTGCTCGTCCCGGCTGAACAGATCCGGCTTGATCCACTCCAGGTACCAGTCACAGAACTCATGCCAGATGAACTGATAATTGGCCGACGCGACATCGTTGAAATGGTACTCGTCGAGACCGCGGCGCACCTGATCGATTGTCCGGGCGGTGCGGCTGAGGATCCAGCGATGGGCCAGGCCGAGACGTTCGGGGCGCTCGGCTGCGGCGGTGATGCCGGGCTCACAGCTGCCGACGTGCATCAACGCGAAGCGGGCGGCGTTCCACAGCTTGTTGATAAAAAAGCGATACCCTTCGATCCGCTCCTCGTCAAGCCGGATCTCCCGGCCCTGGGCGGCAAAGGCGGCAAGCGTGAAGCGCACCGCATCGGTACCGTAGATGCCCATGACCTGCAGCGGATCGATGACGTTGCCGGTCGACTTGGACATCTTTTTACCGTGCTTGTCCCGTACCAGCGCATGCAGGTAGACGTCGCGAAACGGCACCTCCTCCATGAAATGGATACCCATCATCATCATCCGGGCCACCCAGAAGAAGAGGATATCGAAACTGGTGACCAGGATCGACGTCGGGTAGAACGTGGCCAGTTCCCTGGTCTTCTCCGGCCAGCCCATCGTCGAAAACGGCCAGAGCGCCGAGGAGAACCAGGTATCGAGCACATCCGTCTCCTGCACCAGTCCGGCCGAACCGCAGGACGGACAGCGCTCGGGATCGACGGTCTCGACGATCATCTCACCGCAGGCGGTACAGGTCCAGGCCGGAATGCGATGTCCCCACCAGATCTGCCGGGAGATACACCAGTCGCGGATATTGTCCATCCAGCTGTAGAAGGTGTTGTACCAGGTCTTCGGGTAGATCCTGATGCGCTCCTCGCGCACCGCGGCCACCGCCGCGTCGGCCAGCGGCCGGACCGAGACGAACCACTGCAGCGAGGTAGTCGGCTCGACCACCGTCTTGCAGCGGTAGCACTGGCCCACCGCATGCGGATAGTCCTCGACTTCGACCAGGTACCCCTGGCTCTGCAGATCGGCAACAATCTGCCTGCGGCAGGCGAACCGGTCCAGCCCGGCATAGCTGCCGGCCTGCTCGTTCATCACGCCGTGATCGTCCATTACCTTGCACATCGCCAGGTTATGGCGCCGGCCGATCTCGTAGTCGTCCCGATCATGGGACGGAGTGACTTTCAGGGCCCCGGTACCGAACTCCATCTGTACATGCTCGTCGAAGACCACCGGAATCGTCCGGCCGGTCAGCGGCAGTGCCACCTGCTTGCCGGCCAGACCGGCATAGCGGGGGTCATTGGGATTGACCGCAACGCCGGTATCGCCAAGCATCGTCTCCGGCCGGGTGGTGGCCACCACCAGCTCGCCGCTGCCGTCGACCAGCGGGTAGCGCAGGTGGTAGAGCTTGCCCTGGCTCGGCTCGTGATCGACTTCATCGTCGGCCAGCGCCGTCAGGCAGCGCGGGCACCAGTTGACGATATAATCGCCTTTGTAGATCAGCCCCTCCTTGTAGAGCCGGACGAAAACCTCGCGTACCGCCTGGGACAACCCCTCGTCCATGGTGAACCGCTCCCGGCTCCAGTCGCAGGAACAACCGAGCCGTTTGAGCTGGTTGATGATGGTGCCGCCCTTTTCCCGGCGCCACTCCCAGACCCGCTCGACAAACGCCTCCCGCCCGAGATCGTGGCGGCTCCGACCCTCGTTTGCCAGTTGCCGCTCGACGACGTTCTGCGTGGCGATGCCGGCATGGTCGGTTCCCGGCACCCACAGGGTATTGTCGCCGCACATCCGGTGATAGCGGGTCAGGATATCCTGCATGGTGTTGTTCAAGGCGTGGCCGACATGGAGGACGCCGGTTACGTTGGGGGGCGGAATGACGATGGAAAAGGACGGTTTATCCGGCTCCATACGGGCGGCGAAACAGTGCTGCGCCTCCCAGGTGTCCAGCCATTTCTGTTCGACGTCGGTGAATTCGTAACTCTTGCTCAGTTCCTTCGGTGCGCTGGTTTCAGTCATCTGTCACGTGCCTGTGCTGGTTTGCCGTATTGCTGCTCAAGTGCCGCTCCCGCATCGACGCGGGCGGAGAGGAAGATTACCTGCGGATCACCATTTAAGCAACCGTTTTCCGGCCCGTACCCGGGCAACGCGGCGCCGGCCGGGTCCGTTCTACCGCAGCTCGTCGAGCAGGGCGCTATCTGACGCTCCAGGGCTTGGGCAGGAAAAGATACTCGTAGATGCCGAGCGCGTAGCGATCGGTCATGCCGGCGATATAATCGCAGACCTTCCGGTGCGTAGTCTTCTCGTCCGGCCAGGCGCGACTCTGCTGATCGACCAGCCATTCGTCGCCGACCAGCGTGACCAGCCCGTTTTCCATGAAATAGCCGTAGAGTTCGCGGATGATACGTTGGGCCTTGACGAATTCCTGGTGCACCCAGTAATGCCGATAAACGTTATCGTAGAGAAAGGAGCGCAGCGCGGTAATTGCCTCAAGCATCGCCTCGCTGAGATGCAGATCGCCGTCATCGGCGGTCAGGGTCTCGACGATGACGTCCCGGACCATGCTGCCGATCCGCCGGGAATGCTTCTCCCCGACCACCCTGGTGATCGCTTCGGGAACGCTGTTTTCGCCGAGAATGCCGGCGCGCAAGGCATCGTCGAGGTCGTGGTTGACGTAGGCGATAATATCGGCCACCCGCACGACCTGGCCCTCCAGCGTTACCGCCCGTTCGGTCCGGCGGGCGGGGATCAATTCCTTGTTACTGCCTTTGGAGTGGCGGACGATGCCGTTGCGCACCTCAAACGTCAGGTTCAGACCGCGGCCCTTGTTTTCCAGAAAGTCGACCACCCGCAAACTGTGCACATAGTGGCGAAAACCTCCCGGGTGCAGGTCGTTGAGCGTTGCCTCACCGGCATGGCCGAATGGCGTGTGACCGAGATCGTGGCCGAGGGCGATGGCCTCGGTCAGCGGTTCGTTGAGACAGAGTGCGGCGGAGATGGTGCGGGCGATTTGCGAAACCTCGAGCACATGGGTCAATCGGGTTCGATAGTGATCGCCCATCGGCGCGAGAAAGACCTGGGTCTTGTGCTTGAGTCGGCGAAATGTCTTGGAGTGGATGATTCGGTCCCGGTCGCGCTGATACGGCAGACGGATATCGCAGAGTTCCTCCGCCTCGGCGACCAGCCGACCGCGCGAACCGGCATTGCGGGCCGCATACGGAGAAAGAACCAGATCCTCGCGCTCCTCGAGCTGCTTTTTGATCGACCTGCCGATTACCGGGACAAAACTCATCGCCATCCGTCGTATTATCGGGGGAAATCTCTGTAGTTACCCCTGTCCCTTTACCATACCTGTCTATTTGTGCAAGACCGAAGCGAATCTCCGGACTGCTTCGGCAGTACTGCAGATCTGTGCCGCCACAGCCGGCACCGTCTCCACCCGCCGCACGCACCGGTCATTTCCCCTTGATCCTCGGCAGGTTGTCGTTTACAGTCTGGTCAGATCTGCCGCGAAGGCAGCCCCTCCGATTTTCCTACAACAACCGGAACCCGGTTCCGACAAGGGAGTGATGACAGCGAAGGACGCGTCCATCCTGGCGGCAAAAATCCTGGAGCCGACCCTTCATTTCACTCGAAAGCGCCTCGGGCTCGATGATGGCGCCAGCGAACCGGTAGCTGTTGCCGAATTGGTCCGTCCCGGTCAGTTACTCGCCGACTTCCCCGACTTTGAGCGATTTGCCGCCAAGGGCTTCGAGAAACAACCGCTGAAGGCCGGCCCCCACACCGAGCTTGCCGCAGACGGGCTGCGCCTGCACGCCGCCGCCTTCGGCTACCCGAAGATTGAAGAACTGGCGGACAACAGCGGCCGTCCGGTCCTTCTGATATCGCTCATCCCGCTCGTCAGGGTCTCGTTCGACCGGCTACGCGCGATACTGATCATCCAGCCGACCATCGCCGGCCTGCCCGGTCTGCAAAACCAGGATCTGGCGCAGCTGCTGGCAGAAGCCGGGATCCGCTCCGGGCTTGACGAAACGGCGCTGGCCGAGGCCCACCGGATCATCTCCGCCGGCGCGCCGGAAATCAGTGAAATCATTATTGCCGAAGGCCGGCCACCGGGACCCGGCACCGACGCTTCGCTGTCGTTCTGCCTGGATATCGGACCAATCGCCGGGCAACTGCGCGACGACGGCAGCATCGACTTCCGGGAACGAAGGATCATGGTCGGCGTTCAGCGCGATCAGCTGATCGCCGTGAAAGAGCCGGCCGTGCCGGGCAGCCCCGGCAGCAATGTCCTCGGCGAGGAGATCGAGCCGAAAAGCGGCCGGGACATTACCGTCTTCGTCCAGGGAGACGCCGTTTATTCCCCGGCGACCAATGAGGTCAGGGCCGTCAAGGACGGCGTGTTGTCGGTTATCAACAACAATACCATCAAGGTGCTCGCCCACCAGGTGGTACCCGGCGATGTCGATTTTTCCACCGGCAATATCGAATCCAACGGCGCCCTGACCATCAACGGCTCCATCCATCCCGGCTTCAAGGTCTTCTGTGCCGGCGATCTGAAGATCAGCGGCAGTGTCATGTCCGCCTTGGTTACGACCGAGGCCAACGGGGTGATCAAGGGCGGCATCACCGGCAAGAACAGCCGCATCGACAGCGGCGGCGACCTCGATATCAAATTCATCGAACAGGGAGCCATCGATGCCGGCGGCCTGGTCGTCGTCCGCAGCGAGGCCTACTTCAGCCGCATTCGCTC
>CAZUJZ010000196.1:0-4087 GCA_964620665.1 uncultured Desulfofustis sp.
CGAATACGGAACAGTTCAACATGCCGGCCATGCCGTTAGGACTCGCCTGCGTTGCTGAGGCTGCGATTAGTGCGGGACATGACGTCACCCACGCAGGATCTGATTTTTGAGACGGATATCGCGGCCACACTGACGACTATGGCAGTGTCAACCTGAGGGTCAGCTATGGAAATGCAGCCGATAGGCACCATCCACACACCGTTTACCGAGCGTGAAGGCATGCCCATACAGCCTTCCGGGGCAGTCGGGGTAACCGGCACGATCGAGCTTTTTGACCACTTCCAGGCAGGTCTCAAAGATCTCGACGGCTTTTCCCATATCATCCTGCTCTACCTGTTTCACCAAAGCGATGGATTCAAGCTGCACGTGATCCCATTCATGGACACGACACCACGCGGCGTCTTCGCAACGCGTGCCCCAAAAAGACCAAATCCCATCGGCTTATCGATCGTTGAACTCAATCGTATAGAAAACGGTGTTCTCCACGTGCGAAACATCGACATCCTCGACGGGACGCCCCTGCTCGACATCAAACCGTACGTACCGAAATTCGACCGACCAGAAGCGGCGCGATCCGGCTGGATAGCAAATTCCCCTGACACGGTTGCACAGAAAAAATCGGACGACCGGTTCAAGTAGAGATGCCGACAACGCGATGGCCGGCACGACAGCCGCCGGATAGCGGGAACGTTTCTCAGCCGCTAACGCCCATCGGGATCGACCATCGACCGACCGGAAACACCGAACGTAGACAGACTCAAGAGAGAGAACATGAGAACCCTTTTTGCGGCAATGATTTCCATCATCATTACTGGCTGTATGGGAGTGCCCCGACTCGTGACTCCGGTGCGGGAATTCGACTTAGAAAACTATCTCGGCACGTGGTACGAGATAGCCAGGCTGGATCACTCTTTTGAAAGAGGTCTCAGCCACGTAACGGCCGTCTACTCCCTGCGGGATGACGGGGGGATAAACGTAAAGAACAGAGGCTACTCCGCCGCCGAAGACGAGTGGCGGGAGGCAAAGGGGAAGGCTTATTTCGTCGGTTCTGAAAACGAGGGGCACCTGAAAGTTTCTTTTTTCGGGCCGTTTTACAGTTCCTATGTCATTTTTGAGCTGGACCGGGAAAACTATCGCTATGCCTTCGTTTCCGGATACAATACCTCCTACCTGTGGCTTTTGTCACGAACGCCGACCATCGACGAAACCATCAAAACAGAATTTATTCGCTCAGCACAAGCCGGCGGCTTTGACACCGACAAGCTCATTTTCGTCGAACAGGATGAAACGATAACCGGGGGACACACTTCCCTTTCATCGACTCGAAAACAATCACAGTAAGCAATCCAGCAAAGCATTGAGGATGATCAGATCCGGCGGTCGGCGCTTGCCTCTCCGGAGGAAGCATCGCCGGCACCCCGACCGTTGGCGGCGCCCCTCGAAAATGGATTGACAATTCATGAAAATGGGGCAAATGCTCTGTTCAGAGCTACCCGAATAACAAAGGCGAACCGGTGCAGGGCGATCATGAATCGCCTCGTCTGATCCTCGACCGGCGAGCAAGACCGAAACAAGGAAGTGCGCCATGACTACGCCCCGAAACCGCGAAGCATTCATCCTGGGAGCTTTTATCTGTGCCGGACTGATCATCTTCGGTTCGCTGCTGGCCAACACCGCCTTGAACGTCAAGGCGATGGACCGGGTCGTGACCGTCAAAGGGTTGGCCGAACGCGAAGTCGAAGCGGATATCGCAATCTGGCCGATCACGTTCAATGAGGCACACAACGATCTGACGCACTTGTACAAGGAGATCGAGCGCAAATCGGCAATCATCAGATCGTTTCTGGAAGAAAGCGGTTTTGCCGGGGAAGAAATATCCGTCTCCCAACCGTCGATCGTCGATCGGCAGGCCCAGAACTACGGAGACGCCCGTAGCATCCAGTTTCGCTTCACGGCGGCGACCACCGTCACCGTCTATAGCAAACAGGTGGCACTGGTCAGGGAGACCATGAAAAACGTGGTCGAACTCGGCAAGAACGGCATCGCCATCTCCGGCCAGGATTATCAAAACAAGACGGAATTCCTCTTCACCGGGCTCAACGCCATCAAACCGGAGATGATCGAAGAGGCAACGAAGAATGGTCGTGAAGTCGCCGGAAAATTCGCCAAGGATTCCAATAGCACGCTCGGCAAAATCAAGAAGGCGACCCAGGGACAGTTCTCGATCAACAATCGGGACACATCGACCCAGCATATCAAGAAAGTCAGGGTGGTATCGACGATCGAGTATTATCTCTCAGACTGATCACCACGCCACGTTATCGTCATTTTGCCACCGCGATCGTCTCTTCGAACGCCAGCGCAACCGTGAAGTTCAAGCGCCACAGCACCTGCCGGAAAAGTCTTCATGGCGAGCATCCCCGCTCTTGCCTGACAAGCAACCTTGATTTCCGCCGCATCCCTTCTCATAATAAAAGAAGGAGGGAGATGGTATGGAATCTGACAACAGAGCTTTCGTGCGCGACTTGGTCGCGCAGTACGCCCCTCATTTTCCACGCAAACGGTGCGGCCGGCTGGTCACCGACACCTCGGAATTCATGGCCGTCGACCACGGCGATGTCATCGCTCTCGGCGGCAAGCACTACCTGGTACTGCGTGATGAAGCGGAACGACGTTTCGGCATGGAAGACCCGAAATACTGGGTCAAACGATGCTCCGAGCTGGAAACCGGCGAACGAAAAATCCTCAAACTCGTCTTCTATGAGACCTTCCCGCTGAAAATAGGTAATTTCGAGATTCGCTGCCACCGCAGCCCGGAGAAGGAGGCCCGCATTCTCGATCTGGTGCGCGGTGATCTGCGCTTCATGCAGGGTGAAACGATCCTCGACGAAAAACAAAATAAGGTGCGGATACTCGATATCGTTCACGGCAAACAGCTCGATGGGGTAATCGAAAATATCGATACCGATCACGAGACCTATTTCCACGAGCACCTCCCCGATCTCCTGGAAAAATTCATCGGTGCCTGCGAATCCATTGCCTATTTGCATACCCGTGGCGAAAAACACGGTGATATCCGCAGAGATCATTTGTGGGTGGAATACACCAGTGGCGCCTATCGCTGGATCGATTTCGACTATGCCTTCGATTTTCACGAGAATCCCTTCGGCCTCGACATCTTCGGACTCGGCAATATTCTGCTCTTTCTGGTCGGCAAGGGAGAACACACCAGTCACACCATGGGTGGCGGCGCGTTTTTAGACCAGGTGCTGTCGTCGCTGACACCGGACGATTTTTCTCTGATGTTCCCACACCGCCTCAGCAATCTGGGCAAACTGTTCCCGTATATCCCGACCGACCTGAACAACGTATTGTTGCATTTCTCGGCAGGGACCTATGTTTTCTATGACACTGTCGATGAAATGCTCGGTGAACTTCGCCCATGTCTGAAACAGCTCCGCTGAAACAGTTCATCGACACGACTACGAGGAGGACACCATGGATTTCAAAAAGATACTCGTTGCCGTCGACGGTTCGGAAAATTCAGCCCGGGCCGTCAGCTATACCGGAGACATGGTGGGCAACGGTGCTGCCAAGCAGGTGATGCTGCTGTGCATCGAACGCTTTCCGGACCGGGACCTGTTTCCGGACGAGGAGTCGTGGAAACAACGCTGCGCCGAGCACCGGGAAGAATTGCAACAATTCCTCGTTGAGGCCAGGACCACGTTGACAGCAAAAAGCGTCGACGATAGCCGGATCAGTGAGCGCTATGTGGTCAGCTGCTCGTCGCCTTTTGCCGACCGCAGCGCCGCCCGGTGCAGTTATGGGACCTCCATCGCCCAGGAGATCCTGGCGGTGCTCAAGGAAGAACGATTCGGTACGGTCGTGGTCGGTCGTCGCGGTGTCTCGAAAGCCGAGGAATTCCTGTTCGGTTCGGTCTCCAACAAGATCATCCATCACGCCAAAGATTGCACGGTCTGGGTGGTCGCCTGAGCCGTCCCTGCCGGCGCGGCCGGTAATCGGCTCCGCGTGCTCCGGCCGCGGCGGCAAACGAAGGTGGAGAAGACAACTGCAATGAACACGATAG
>CAZUJZ010000196.1:4097-7501 GCA_964620665.1 uncultured Desulfofustis sp.
TGCACGGTCTGGGTGGTCGCTTGAGCCGCATTTGCCGGCGCTGCCTGGTATCGCCAGTGCGGCGGCACCTTCGCTGTGGCGGTGGAGTGATTGCCGCCCCGCAATGGCCGGAGCGCACTCACCATGTCTTCGCAGATCATCTCTTGCAATAGCTGCCAGGTAACCTATTATGGCACAGTGATACTCGGACACCATCAACCACCGACTCCCATGTCTCCATCGACGAAAAAAAAACGAAGACCCCGCGGCTCCGGCATCAAGACCGGCATGTCTCCGGGAACCATGGTCTTTATCGGGGAGCAGAAGCAGGACCGGGCGCACATCCACGTCATCACCTACAGCGAAACGTCCTTCGACGAACTCCACGATATCCCTGTCGAGCAGTGCCGGCCCTTCGCCGATGCCCCCGGGGTAAGCTGGGTCAACGTCAACGGCATTCACGACATCGGCCTGATTCATGCCCTGGGCAGCATCTTCGGTCTTCACCCGCTGACACTGGAGGATCTGGTCAACACGGCGCAGCGCCTGAAGATCGAAGAGTTCCCGAGCTATACCTTTATCGTGTTGAAGATGCTGACCTTCAACGAGACGACGCAGAGCATCGATGTCGAACATGTCAGCCTGATCCTTGGCGAGCGCTTCGTGCTGTCCTTCCAGGAAGATACCGGCGACGTATTCGGGACGGTGCGGGAGCGTCTCCGTTCGGCCAAGGGCCGCCTGCGCTCGATGAAGGCCGACTACCTGGCCTACAGCCTGATGGACGCGGTAGTCGATCACTACTTTCTTGCCGTCGAACGGATCGGCGAGCGGATCGAGGATCTCGACGAGCGCAGCCTGGTCGAACCGAGGCCCGAGGACATCGGTGAGATCCATCGACTCAAGCGAACCATCCTGATGCTGCGCAAGGCGGCCTGGCCGCTGCGCGAAGAGATTGGGGCTCTGGAGAAGAGCGAGCTGGCGATGGTCAGGCCGGAAACCGGGGTCTATTGGCGCGACCTCTACGACCATACCATCCAGATTCTCGAGATGGCGGACACCTATCGCGACATCCTCGGCGGCATGCACGACACCTACCTGTCCAGCATGAGCAACCGGATGAACGAAATCATGAAAGTGCTGACGATCATCGCCACGATCTTCATCCCCCTGACCTTTATCGCCGGCGTCTACGGCATGAATTTCGTTCATATGCCGGAATTGCAGTGGCGCTGGGGATATTACCTCGTCTGGGGCGTCATGTTGCTCGTCGGCTGCGGCCTGCTGGTCTTCTTCAAACGAAAGAAATGGCTGTAACCGCCGCTATCCGGTAGCTCTTTCTGATGCCCGAAAAAACAAGACCTGACCGATGCCCCACAACCACCTGACAGACTGGCAGCACGACCATCGTTTTTCACCGGTAAACGATAAGGGCGAAAAGCGGACGCTCTACGTGCTGATTCTGACGGCCGCGACCATGGTTGTCGAGATCATCGCCGGCAGCGTCTTCGGCTCGATGGCCCTGCTGGCCGACGGCTGGCACATGGCCACCCACGTCGCCGCCTTTTTTATCACCATTTTCGCCTACCGGTATGCCCGCAAACATGCCGACGACCCCGCCTACACGTTCGGTACCGGCAAAGTCAACGTGCTCGGAGGCTTCGCCAGCGCCATCGCCCTGGCCGTGGTCGCGCTGGTCATGCTCATCGAATCGCTGCAGCGGATCGTCCACCCGCAGGATATCCGGTTCAACGAAGCCATTGCCGTCGCCGTCGTCGGCCTGCTCGTCAACGTGGTCAGCGCCGTGCTGCTGCGTGACGGCCATAGCCACGATCATGGCCATGAGCACGGCGATGATGATAAACATCTCCACCACGATGCGAGCCATCACGACCATAACCTGACTGCCGCCTATTTTCATGTGCTCGCCGACGCGCTGACCTCCCTGCTGGCCATCGTTGCACTGGTCTCAGGGAAATTCCTGGGCTGGCACTGGCTCGATCCGATGATGGGCATCGTCGGCGCCGCCATCATCACCCGCTGGTCCTACGGCCTGCTGAAACAGACCGGCCCGATCCTGCTCGACACGAGTATCGAAAAACAGACGAGGCAGGCCATCGTCGAGACCATTGAAAGCGATGCCGACAACCGGGTCTCCGATATTCACGTCTGGAGAGTCGGGGCTAACCATTACGCGGCAATCATCGCGGTGGTCACCCGCGAGCCGCGCACGGCTCACCACTACAAAGCTCTCTTGAGAGATTTCAATAGTTTGTCTCACGTTACCGTCGAAATCAATGCCTGCTCATCAGGGCGGGCTCCAGCCGTGGAACACCGGAATCACGGATGCTGAACCAGTTCCGGCAACAATCGCACGAAACCGTCCGCTGTCGGGATCATCACCGGTCTCGGTCGTTTCCGTATATATGCCCGAGGGAAAACGATGCTGCTTCGCTTAGCCGCCGATGCTGTCCTGCTGGCTCATCTTGGCTTTATCCTGTTCGTCACCGTGGGTGGCCTGCTCGCCTTCTACCGGCGCTGGCTGATCCTGCTCCACCTGCCGGCGGCGGCCTGGGGCGTCTATATCGAGATCAGCGGCGGGATCTGTCCCCTTACTTTTGTCGAGAAGCAACTCCGCCTGGCCGCCGGCCAGGCCGGCTACGAGGGCGGCTTTATCGAACACTGGCTGCTGGCAATTATCTACCCGACCGGACTGACCAGGGAGATCCAATACATGCTGGCCGGCGGCTTGTTGCTGATAAATTGCATCATCTACGGCCTGCTCCTGTTTCGGTTGAAAAGAACCTGAAAGGCAAGACTTTCGCATGACAGGGCGGCATTGAGAAATTTCGCTATAACTATACATTAATTTATTGATTTTAATTGCTTATATCCACGACGTATTTCGTATCCGTCGTATTCTCCAGCAACGTGCGAACACCGAGCCTTGAATAGAAATCATCTCGAACGCGATCTTTTTCTCAAACGGTATGAAGGATAGATACGCTCAGCTGGCCGACGCCCGCAACCTGCTCGGCATTCCGGAATCGGCAACCATGGCCACGATAAAATCGGCATATCGAAGGCGCTTATCCGCATGGCATCCGGACAAACATCCCGAAGACCGTGAACATGCCGGCGAAATGACTCGGTCCTTAATTGACGCCTACCAGGTGCTCATCACATATTGCCGCCTCTATCAATTTGACTTTGGAGAAGACGAGGTTCAGCGCCAGTACGCCGGAGACGACTGGTGGGAAATACGTTTTGGTAACGACCCACTCTGGGGACACAAAAAGCGATCGGAATGACGAACTACTTGAAGAAGACTGCCGAAATGCCCGTCGACAGACGTCTCTAGGCCAAAAATCATATAACCCCCATGACTGATGGTCACAACGAAGCATGAAAATCGGCATCGTGGTCGG
>CAZUJZ010000197.1:0-7454 GCA_964620665.1 uncultured Desulfofustis sp.
AGGGTCACGCCGACGATCCCCAGGGAGATCTTCAGCAGTCGATTTTCCTGCAGTGGCGTCAGCTTTTTTTTCGGTTTCTTTCTCGTTTGCATATCACTATAGTCATGTGCAAGCATTACCGGACTCGAGAGCAAAGCAGTCAATACGACCAGAAAGGAGCGTGCCATATGGCCGATATCCGGATCGTACTTGTCAGCGCCTGCCTGACCGGTCTGCGCACCCGTTACGATGGGCGCAGCAAGACCAGCACGGCCTGTTTGCAGCGACTCGACGGGACGATCTGGCTGCCGGTCTGTCCCGAGCAACTGGGTGGCCTGCCCACGCCACGTTGCGCTGCCGACCTGATCGGCGGTGATGGCGCGGAAGTACTCAGGGGCCGCGCGACCGTTATCTGCAGAGACGGCAGCGACGTAACGCACCAGTTTATCACCGGTGCCAAACAGGTACTGGCCATCGCCCGCAGCCAACCGGTCTCGTCAATCTGCCTGAAGGCCCGCAGCCCGTCATGCGGCGTCAGCGCCCTCGGCGTCACAGCCGCCCTGCTGGTCGAACACGGCTTTACCCTGGAAGAATTCGACTGACCAACCTCTTCTTTTTTTCACTTCCGTCAAGCCCAGAGGACTCGGCTCAAAAGGGAGCGCCCTGGAGGGCCGAGACGCTATGAAATCCTCATGATCCTTAAAATGATAATCCCCACTTCATACAACAAGTAGAGCGGCCCCCCCATCAGCATCATGTTCACGACATCAGGTGTCGGGGTCAGCACGGCGGCCAAGATGGCCATCAGCAGTATCGCGTAACGGCGATTCCTGGCGAAGAAGCTGCGGGTAACCAGGCCGACCCGGGCGGTAAACACCATCAGTACCGGCAACTCAAAAACAATACCGAACACGAGGATGAAGACGGTGACAAAATTGACGAACCGGCCGATGGAGATAACGGGCTTGAGTTCCTCGGAGCCGAAACCGAGCAGAAAATTGATGCCGAACGGCAAGGTGACAAAATAGCAGAAAATCGTCCCGGCGTAAAACAACAGACAGGTAAACAGACTGAACAGCAGCAGCTGGCCGCGGGTCACCTTGAAGGGTTTACCGACCGCCCGCAAAAAGATGACGATGATCCACGGCATCAGGATGTACAAGGCGCCGAACAGGGCCAGCTTGACATGGGCGAGAAACGGTCCCGGAACACTGAAGAAGTAGAGGTGTTCGGCGAGGTGGGACTGAACGAGCTCAAGGAGCTGGGGGGTGAGGAAAAAGACCAGCGCGGTGCCGCATATAATAATGATGAACAAGCTGCGGATCGACGTCCTCACTTCATTGATGAACATGACCAGCGCCGGCGGTGATTGCATCGTTGTTGTTTTATCCCGTACACCTGCTGTTGATCTTGGCAAGACCGGAGTCGTCTCACCCTTTTTGTATCCCCGGTGAAAATATCAGATGCACCGGGGAAAAGCAATTTGATAGAGGTTGCACTCGCCGGCAAGCCGTGCTAAACAATGCTGTCAAATGCGCAGCCCCCTGTTTTAGTATCATTTCCCAGCGTATCGGTACGCCTGTCGCTACGCTTGCCTGAGGGGGGAGCGGCACCTGCAGCCAGACAATCCGGCATCGGCCTCGAGCGAGCGCCGGTGCTCAACCGAACTTTCGACACGATACCATGCACGAGCTACGATTCATCCGCGAGAACATCGATCTAGTCCGGGCCAAAACCTCACAGCGCGGCGCAGAGACCGGGCCGCTCGACCGCTTCATGGCGCTCGACGCCGACCGACTGACGGCCCTGGCCGAAGTCGAACGTCTGAAAAACCGAAGGAACACGGTCTCCCGGGAAATCGCCGTCCTGAAGAAAAACGGCGAGGATCAGCAGGCAGAGCCGCTCATCGAGGAGATGAAGGCGGCCAACAACCGGATCAAGGAACTCGACGATCAACTGACCACCATCCAGGATCAGCTCCAGGATATCGTGCTGTCGATCCCCAACCTTTGCGACGATTCGGTCCCCACAGGCCACGACGACAGTGACAATATCGAGGTCAAGACCTGGGGCGCAAAGCCGTCTTTTCCCTTTCCCCCCAAGGCACACTGGGAGCTCGGCGTCGACCTGGGCATTCTCGATTTCGAGCGGGCCGCCAAGATTTCCGGGGCTCGCTTTGCCGTGTTGTCCGGTTTTGCCGCGCGGCTGGAACGGGCCCTGATCAACTTCATGCTCGACCTGCACGCTACTCAACACGGCTATACCGAGATCATGCCGCCCGTCCTGGTCAACACGCCATCGATGACGGCAACCGGGCAACTGCCGAAATTCGAGGAAGACCTGTTCAAGATCAAAGATTGGGATCTCTACCTGATCCCGACCGCAGAGGTCCCGATAACCAACCTCCATCGCGACGAGACGCTGGAAGAGGGGCAGTTGCCGGTCAAGTACACCTCTTACACCCCCTGTTTCCGCTCCGAAGCCGGCTCTTACGGGCGCGACACCAGGGGCCTGATCAGGCAGCACCAGTTCAACAAGGTGGAACTGGTCAAGTTCACCACCCCGGAAACCTCGTTTGCCGAACTCGAATCGCTGCTGGCCGATGCCGAAACGGTCCTGCAGTTGCTCGGTCTGCACTATCGAGTGGTCACCCTCTGTTCCGGCGATCTGGGCTTTTCCTCAACGAAGACGTACGATATCGAGGTCTGGCTGCCCGGGCAGGAGGCCTACCGGGAAATCTCTTCTTGTTCCAATTTTCTCGACTTCCAGGCCCGGCGCGGCGCCATTCGCTATCGCCCGGCGGGGCAGAAAAAAAGTAGGCTGGTCCACACCCTGAACGGCTCCGGCCTGGCGGTCGGCCGCACCATGGTGGCGATCATGGAAAACTATCAGCAGCAGGACGGTACCATCGCCATCCCGGAAGTACTCGAGCCCTACCTGGCGACCCTGCGTTAACCGCTCCGGCGACAGGAACTGAGGCATCCTGGCAGCGCCTGTCGTCAGAGCCTGATCCGCAGCTCGACTTCCTGGATCGTTTCGTTGATTTTCAGGCTGTTGATATAACCGCACACCACCCCGGCCAGCGACTCCTGGATAAACGGCTTCATGGTCACCTTGCGGCCGTTGACCAGCAGTGCCGCCTTTTCCGGTCCCCGGCCATCGGCCCGCAAAAACCGCTTTTCCAGAAAGAGGGCAATCTCTTCCGCCTCGTCGAGTCGGAACACGTAATCGGCGACGATCTCCAGATCGGTGGCCACGGCGATCACGCCGTGCACCTCACGCCGCAGCACCTGTTCCGGGTTGCGCACCACTTCGATCTTTGCTATCTGCCGGGCCTGCTTGAACCCTTCGGCAATGACGATGTCGACATCGGGAAGATAGCGGTGCACCAGCGCCGTCAGCGGCAGGCTGCATGATCCGGCTGTCAATACCGTCTGGTCCGGCGCCACCAGCATCACCGCGTCCGCCCCGGCCTGTCGATGACGATCGGTGTCGGTCCCCGGGGTATCGAAGACGATTCCCGATTCGCAGCTCGACTTGACCACGCCGACCCGATAACCCATTTGTTTCAGAGAAAACACGACATGTGCGGCAAGTGTCGTCTTGCCGCTGTCATGCCAGCCGATAAATGAGACAATCGCTGTCATCACCGCTCCCTTTTCGCCCGAATCACATTCTGTGCTTCCGAGTTGATCGGTTCTACCGGAGGCTGCATCGCAGAGCCCGGTGAATCTAAGGATTAAGCCTTGGACAATGAGCGGTTAATATACCTTTCGCGCCGGGCAATGTCACCTGTTGACGGGGTGAACAATGATTTTCGCTGGTAACACCGCAGCAAGCCGGGGAGAACGTCGTACATTATCGACCCAGCAATGGCCGGCACAATGCTGCCGGTCGGATGAAACCGGTTTGATCTGGAAGTTCCCGGTTCATGATGCGGCAAGAGCAAGCGGAGGACGGGTTGAAACCGGTATCGCCGTTGATCGAGATGTGCAATTCCGTTGGACAATTCGGGCAAAACTGCTACATATAGCGGTGCCGGCACGCTCGAGTGATCTGTTGCCGGCAGGTAACCATCACTGCAGGCCCCTCGTTAATCAGCACTACCGACCCGAGACGATGACCACAGCCGCTTCGATCACCCAGCCGACCACGATCATTACCCCGGGCAGTCGCCTTGACGCGCAGGAAGAGATCGCCATCGAGACTCCGTACACCATTACCCTGAACGAGGTGGTCATCGGCGCTTCGATGGTGCTGCCGGTCGGTCTGGCCGAATTCGGCGTCGGCTTTCTCTTTGGTCAGGGATACCTGCAGCGGCCGGAGGAAGTCAAAGAGGTCATCGTCTGCCCGGAAGGCAAGATCTCGGTCTATGCCGATGTCGAGACCACCGAACCGAAAGAGGTAATCATCACCTCCGGTTGCGGCGGAACGGGAAAGATCCCGCGGGAAATGCTCGACGGCGTCATCGACCCGCCGTTTGAATACGCACTTTCCTTTACGGATATCAAGGCTTTTATCCGCCAGGTGCTGCAGGCCTCGCCGCTCGGACCGCAGACGCATTGCGTCCACGGCTGCGGGCTCTGGGCCGACGGCCGGCTGCAGGCCTTCTACGAGGATGTCGGTCGGCACAACGCGGTCGACAAAATCCTCGGTGCCATCCTGCTCGGCAAGGCCTCGCCGCGGGCCGCCGTCTACACCACCGGCCGGTTGACCTCGGACATGGTTCTCAAATGCGCCCGAATGCGCATCCCCATCGTTATGTCGCGAACGGCGCCGTCCTCACTCGGCCTGGCCATTGCCGCCCGCGCCGGCATGACCCTGGCCGCGTATGCCCGGCCGGAACGGCTCAATGTCTTCCACGGCGCCCAGCGGATTATCGACTGACACGATCAGGCCGCCGGTCCCGGACCGTGAGCCTCAAGTCCCAGCTCGATCAAGCGCTCGAGTAGCGCACCGTAATCCAAACCATACGCCCCGGCAGCCTGGGGCATCAGACTGGTCCGGGTCATCCCGGGAATGGTGTTGGTCTCCAGCAGGTAGATGGTCTTGTCGGCGGCGATGATCATGTCACTGCGCGAATAACCGGCTAGGTGCAAGACCGTGTGGGCGCGCACACCGTAATGCTGAGCCGTCCGGGTCAGGTCACCGTCGAGTTCGGCGGGACAGATTTCCCGCGAGGCTCCCGGCAGGTATTTGGCGTTATAGTCGAAATACTCATAGTCGGCGCCGGGAATGATCTCGATCACCGGCAATGCCACCGGATCCCTGTTACCGAGAACCGAGACGGTTATCTCCCGGCCGGCGATGTAGCGCTCGAGCATGACTCGGTCGTCATTTTGCAGGGCCCGCTCGACCCCGGCAAGCACCTGGTCCCGGCTCCGGGCGATGGTCAGGCCGAGGCTTGAGCCGTCCCGTACCGGTTTGACGACCAGCGGCAGGCCGAGTTCGGCGATAATCTCGTCGCAGCGACCCTGGACCGGGCCATCGACGACGGTCCAGGGGGCGACCGGCAGCCCGGCCTGCCGGTAGAGTACCTTGGCCAGGTTCTTGTCCATGGCCAAGGCGCTGCCGAGAATACCGGACCCCTGGTACGGAATGCCAAGCAGTTCCAGCATCCCCTGCACCGATCCGTCCTCACCGTATTGGCCGTGCAACAGAATGAAGGCGAAATCGATCTGGCCACGCTCCCGGGCCAACCGCTCGAGATCGGTTGCCGGATCGTAGCGCCTGATCGAAAACCTGCTTAAATCGAGCGCCTCCTCGAACACCTGAGCTCCACTCAGAGACACCTCTCGCTCACCTGACCGGCCTCCGGCAAGGAGCGCCACACATATCTTTTCCCGATCGGCCACAACGTCACCTCTCTTCAGCAATTTCTCAGACGATCAACCGCCGGCGCCCTGTTTGCGCTGGCAACACGATCATATCTGGAGTATGGTGAGCCGCCATACAAGAGCAGCCATTACCGTGAATCAGCAAACCCAGCTGTCACCCTAAAACGAAATGACCATGTCCGCAATACCTTCCCCGGTCCTTGCCGAGATTATAACGATTACCGGAACAGACCAGTTTACCACCCGGCCGGAGGACCTGCACTGCTACAGCTACGACGGCACTGCCGCCCCGCATCTACCGGAGGCGGTGGTCTTCCCGGAGACCGCCGAACAGGTCGGCAAGATCATGCAGCTGGCCTCACGCTACGGTTTTTCGGTGGTACCCCGGGGGGCCGGTTCCGGGATGACCGGCGGCGCAGTCGCTCTGCGTGGCGGCCTGGTCATGGCCATGGCCCGGATGAACAGGATTATCGAAGTGGACGCCGCCAATCAGATCGCCATCGTCGAGCCCGGGGTAGTCACCGGCGATCTGCAGCATACCGTCCGGCGACAGGGATTGTTCTACCCACCGGACCCGGCCAGCCTGAACTATTGTACCATCGGCGGCAACGCCGCCGAATGCGCCGGCGGACCGTCCGCAGTCAAGTACGGTGTCACCAAGGACTACATCATCGGCCTCGAGGTGGTCCTGCCCAACGGCGACATCATCACCACCGGCGCCCGCACCGAAAAAAGCGTCACCGGTTATGATCTGACCAGATTGTTCATCGGCTCCGAGGGCACTCTGGGGATCATCACCAAACTGGTGCTGCGTCTGTTGCCGTTGCCGCCGTACAAGGAAACCTTCCTGCTCACGTCGACATCGCTGAAACGGACAACCCAACTGGTTTCAGAGATCCTCAACGCCCATATCAAGCCGTGCACCCTGGAATATCTTGACCGGACGACCATCGGCGTGGTCGCCGACTTTCTCAGCAGCCCGCCGCCGGCCGGCACCGAGGCCCTGCTGATCGTCGAAATCGACGGCGAACAGCCGGTGGTTGCCGAGCAGACCCGGCGCCTGCGCGAACTGCTCGCCGGGCAGAGCGAATTCACGCTGCGTCAAGCCGGCAACGACAAAGAGATCGAGGAAATCTGGCAGGCCCGCCGGGCCATTTCGCCGTCGGTCCTGAAACTGCGCCCCAACAAGATCAGCGAGGACGTCGCCGTTCCCCGTTCCCGGATCCCCGAGTTGGTCGCCTTTATCGAACAGCTGTCCCGGGACCTTGACCTGATCATGCTCACTTTCGGTCATGCCGGCGACGGCAATATCCACGTTAACATCATGCTCGACCGCTCCGACCCCGATCAGGTCGAACGCGGCAAACAGGCCAAAACTGCGCTGTTCCGGCAGGCCATCGCGCTGGGCGGCACCCTGTCCGGTGAACACGGCATCGGCTTTTCCAAGGCACCGTACCTGTCGTACGAATTCAATGACGCAACCATCACGTTGATGCAACGAATCAAGGACTTGTTCGACCCGAAGAACATCCTCAATCCGGGCAAAATCTTTCCGCCGCCGGGGACGTGATCCGACCGGCCCGACAGAGAGCCAGCAAAAACAGTTTGACAGAGACACCATATCGTTTTATATAGAGA
>CAZUJZ010000198.1:0-4082 GCA_964620665.1 uncultured Desulfofustis sp.
TTTTGACCAGAAGCTTCGTTTACGACCATGTGCATCAATGATCTGCTCTTTGAAAGCTTCGTGATGATTAAATCCTTTCCAGTCGGCGACACTTGCCGCCAGTTTGTCCAGTTTTTTCAAATAGCGGATACCATGGGGATAAGCTTTGGTATAACCACGCTCCAGAATAGAGATAAGCAGGCTACGGTAGATCAGAGTGGAACCAACGTTTTAATTCCCTGCCAAAATCAGCGGCGTAAAAGTCGACACAATCAGCGGCTGAAATCCAGCCACCGATAGACCAGTCCCTTCTTTTTTTCCCTTCTTCTTTGAAACCTGATGCATATCAGGTGGATTTACTTCTATTTTCTACTTTGTAGTTTCTCTTTGTACTTGTTTCCAACATTCGCGTCCCTCTAACCGTGGAGGTGGTAGTGAAGCAGGCCACATTTCGATGCGCCTGTTGCAGGCGGATTCTACCGAGAGACTCAAGGGTGAAAAGTCAACGGTATTGCGGTGCCAAGGATTGTCAGCGCGCACGAAAGCGCACGTGGCAGCGGGAAAAGCTGGAAATAGATCCCGATCACCGAGCCAACAAGCGGGACAGTCAACGGGCATGGCAGAGAAAAAATCCTACCTACTGGCAGGAGTATCGCAGCAAAAGTCCCAGCTATTGTAAGCGCAACCGGCAACTGCAACGGGCCAGAGACAGGAAGCGGTGCCGGGTGCCGGCCACGCAGCTCCATCTTGCAAAGATGGACACGTTAGAAGGTATTTTCAACGACACATCAATGACATATTTTATTTCAGCAAACCCGGTAAATCTTGCAAAGATGGACGCGATACAGGTTAAAATCACCCCATTTACGCCAGGATAACGCGTCTTGCAAAGAAGGACTCGATAGCCTCCGGTCTGAGAATACGCTACCGTGCCCCAAAAAGGAGGACTATCATGAGAAACCCGCTTCTTCCCCGGCGAATCAGAACGATCACCGACAGTTTCGCCTTTATCGAACACCGCTTTTTGCGGCACGGATTCTGGACCAGCCTCGGTCATCACGAGCTGCTTCTCTATTTTTTTCTGGTCATGGTTGCTGACCGGCAGGGACTGTCGTTTTATTCCTACGACAAGATCTGTTCCCTGCTCGCCATCAGCGTCGATGAGTACATTCCGGCCCGGGACAGCCTCATCAACAAAGACCTGCTAGCCTTTGACGGCACCTTCTTCCAGGTGCTCTCCCTGCCGGCGAAACCGGTCCGCCATACGAGACTACTACTCCGGGAGCCGGAGGATATGCGGCGGGAAGACCCGGCAACCATTAACCAGCTTATCCATCAAGCAATGGAGCAGAGGAGATGATCAGCAGACGAACGGTACTGGAGATTCTGCAGCTGAGAGAACAGGGGGTTTCCGTCCGCAGCATTGCCAGGCAGTTGCAGGTGAACCGGGAAACCGTGACGAAATACCTCGCCGACAGCAAGCCGGCGCCAACCAAGCGGGCGGCGAAAACCTCCAAGCTCGATCCCTATAGGGAGCTGATCGCCGAGATGGTCACCAACTGTCCGGACGTCAAGGCGCCGGTTGTATTGCAGAGAATCCGGGATAAAGGCTTTGCCGGCAGAATCACCATAGTGAGAAATCTGCTCAGGCACTTGCGTGGCCGGCTGTCTCAGCGCCAGCCCTTTATCCGCTTTGAGACCGAACCAGGAGAGCAGATCCAGATCGACTGGGGCCACTTCGCCTCTCTCACCTACGGTGACAGCCGCAGAAAGCTCTATGCCCTTGCCGTCGTCGAAGGATACAGCCGCATGCTCTACGTCTATTTCTCCCACAGTCAAAAGCAGCACTACCTGCACCAGGGGCTGCTTGAAGCCTTTGCCTACTTCAAGGGTATTCCGAAAGAAATCGTAGTCGACAATATGCTCACTGCGGTGACCGAACGGGTTGGTTCGGTGATTCGCTTTAATGATGCCTTTCTGGAGTTTCTCGGCAACTTCGGCATCCGCCCGCATGCCTGTACCATCCGGGCGCCCCATGAAAAAGGCAAGGTGGAAAATGCCATCAAATACCTCCGCAGTAACTTCTGGCCCCTGCGCGAGATCACCAGCCTTGATCAGGCTCAAGAGCAGGTGCGGCATTGGCTGGACACCGTGGCCAACGTCAGAACGCACGCCACCACCGGCCAACGTCCCGTTGATCGCCTGCAGGGGTTGCAGCCACTGCCCGACTCGCTGCCGGATTGCCTCCAGAGCTGTACGCTCCAGGTCCACAAGGACTTCGGGGTGCGTTTCGATACTAACATTTATTCCGTACCTCCGTGGGCCATCGGCAAACAGGTCACCCTCAAAGCCGACAACCAGCGGATATCCATCTTCCTCAAAGAAAAACTGATCGCCTGTCATCGCCGATGCTGGGAGCGGAAACAGCGCCTGGAGTTACCCGGCCACCGGGAACAGGTGAAGAAGATCAAGAAAAGGCTCTTCCGGGACCGGCAGGTGGTGATCTTTCTCTCCCTCGGAGAAACGGCCCTGCAGTATCTCGACCAGCTGAACTCGTGCCGTTTGCCGATCAAGAAGAACATCACCGCTCTTTTGGTCCTGCGGGATGAGTTCGGCGACACGTCTCTGCTCTATGGCCTGAAAAAATCATTGGAGAAAAAGGTTATCGGCGCCGACTATGTCCGCAATATCCTCTATCAGGAGATGACACCGACCAGCTGCCACCTGCCGGTCCAGCTCAAACAGGAGGAACTCAATGCGATCAGGCTTACAACTCCATCTTTGGCCGAATACGATGCCATTGCCATCAAGAGGAGATCCGACAATGGTTAACAAGGTCCGGGAAAAGTTCAGGGCGCTGCGCCTCAAACATTGCGCCGAAAACCTTGAATGTATGCTGGAGCAGGGGGCGCAGAAAAACCTCTCGACGGTGCAGACGATTGATCGGCTGCTGGATCTGGAGATCGAGCAGCGCCGCCAGGCAAGGATCATGCTTTGCTTCAAACAGTCGAAACTGCCCGAACAGCCGACTATCGATCAGTTCGATTTCAACTTCCACCCCTCCCGCGGCAAACAGAAGGCGACCATTCTTGGGCTTCTGGATCTTGAGTTTATCCACAGGAAAATGGACATCATCTTGATCGGCAACCCCGGCGTCGGCAAAAGTCTGCTTGCCAAGACCATCGCCTATGCCGCCACCCAGGCCGGCATCAAGACGCTGTTCACCTCGGCGATGGATATGATCAACCAGCTTGTCGCCGCTCAGGACAATCATACCCTGCTCGGTAAACTCAAAACATATCAAAATCCGGATGTGCTTGTCTGTGACGAGATAGGTTATCTGCCGCTTGGCCAACAGGGCTCAAATCTGTTTTTCCAGGTTATCAGTGCCCGACATGAGCAGAAGTCGACTATCATAACGACCAATCTGCCTTTCGCACAATGGGGAAACATCTTTGACAGCACCACTGTCGCCACAGCGATTGCCGACCGGCTTGTCTACAACTCGGAGATCCTTGTCATGGAGGGGAAAAGTTATCGGAAAAGGGCATAGAGAAAAAACACAATCTGCCAATATCATTGGGGAAATATCGCTATCGCATCTTTCCGAGATGCACTGGTGCGCCTTGCCTCTGGAGTGGCTGGTTTTTAACCGCTGATTTTGGCTGGTTTTTATCCCGCTGATTCCAGATCAGAGAGAATGTCCACAATAGAAAATGGAGGGATCCATGAATCTCATCGAGTCAAATCCGAGTTACAAGCGGTATTTGAGGAGAAATAATTTGCGGCTCATCCGGATTAAGCGTACTCATCTGCGAACGAGGGGGTGAAAGGCACTGCTGTAGAAGATCCGCGCGCGTCCACCTTGACACCACATCAGATCGAAGAACAGTTACTGGAAGTGATACGCTCCACCAGTTTCTTTAGCGCTAAACTGTGTCAAAGTGCCCTGTATCCGGATTAGGCAAAAAAAAAGGTCCATTAGCGGGCAATGTACCACTAATGGACCACCTAATGTACCAGTTCGACAAAAATGTCGAACCTCGGATTTTATACGCCTTGTAAAATATTGAATTTATTTATAATATTTTCAGAAATGGTGG
>CAZUJZ010000198.1:4092-7449 GCA_964620665.1 uncultured Desulfofustis sp.
GGGACACCATTTGATGTCCCGGAATTCTTTTAAAAATTTGATATTGCTCTAAATAAATGGTGGAGGCGGCGGGAATTTAGGTTATTGCACTGATATAACTCAAAAAGTGAGGCCCCATATAGCAATTTGACGCTCGACATTGTGATCGAATATCCTGCAATGCCCTCATTTTACAAGTTTCAATGTACCACTCCAAAAATGGTTACTGGTTCCTTCAGAATGACCATCCTTCTCTTCTAACATTACTCGCCGTAATACGAGATATTAATATTACTAACTTAACTTCACATATGGAAAAGAGTACCATACAACTGATTGTAATTGAGGGTCAGAGGAAGGCATAATGTTTTGGGGAAAATTTTGGAAGGTTGACTCTTAAAATCACAACCTAATGGAGAGACACGCCATGAAAAATTTTTTGAGAATACTCTTTAGCACTTCTTTATTGTTGTCTATATTTTCAAGTTCATACGCAATGGAGACCTTAAACGTCATTAGCACACCTTTCGGGACGTCAACCTACGTAATAGGGTCTGCGATTGAAACGATTGTAAATAAAAATCCTGCCTATGGATTAAAAGTCAACCATACGGAAACCCCCGGTCAAATATTTAATATTCGGAAACTAAATCAAGACAAAGAAGCTGCAACAAACACTATCAGTGCTTTCAGCAAATCAACAAACTGGATGGCCCGGGAAGGAATAGAACCTTTTAAAGAAAAAGGCAAAACTCTAAAGTTGATAGCTAACTGCAATGTTTTCTCTGGCTGGCTCATTACAGAAGACTCCGCGTTAGAAAACATCGAGGATCTCACCGGAAAAAAAGTAGCATTAGGGCGAATTGCGCAAACAGTATGGGGATATGTTCCTCTGCAAATACTCCAACATGGATATGCAGAAGACATGAGCAAGTCAATTAATATCCAAACAGTTGGCACTGATCCTGCGGCCACCGCCCTGCTTGATCGGCAAGTCGACGCTGCTATCATTGGTGGCTATTTCAACCCAGTCACTATGGATTTCTCTCCAGCTCCAAAAACAGTGGAAATTATGGCTTCCGGACGAACGTTTTATCATATTCCCTGGGGTAAAGAGGCAGTAGAAAAGGTAGACCAAGAAATGCAAACCGGTCACTTGCCACTCTTGATTCCTTCCGGAACGATTGAAGGAATGAATAAAGATATTTGGAGCTTCAGCGATAACATAGCTTTTGGTGCAATGCCTGAAATGCCAGAAAAATTAGCATACATGATCACCAAGGCGATTATCGAAAACGTTGATGAATTTGGTAAATACCATAATCTGGGGAAATTAATGACCGCAGAGGCCTTGGTCTACGGCTGGCCGGAATCAGAAATCCACCCTGGAGCTATCAGGGCTTACAAAGAGGCCGGAATCCTCAAGTAGGCTCGAAGAAGCTTTTCATGCTCGCCAATACAGTTGGCGAGCATGAAACTCTTTTCAAGCATAGATAATTTCAGCAACATTTCTTCACCCCACCCACCCCTTTGACCAAAAGCAAGCCAATACAGGAAAACCTACCAGATATGGAAAGACCGCATTTCGGCAAAATGATGATGTTAGTGATCAGCGCGGGGATGATTATCTATCACCTCGTTGCCTCTCAATATCTCATTGTCGGGCAATGGGAGCATCAAACGATACACCTCGCTTTTATCCTCATTATACCTTTCCTTGGTTTAATGCTGAAGACACGTTCTCTTGCCTACAAAATTACCATGGCCATTTGCATTCTTCTTTCCGTGCTGACATGTGCCTATGTATTCCTGAATATCGCCGAGCTTGAGGCAACCCAGGGGTTCCCTGAAACAGAAGCTGTCTTGGTGGGACTAATCATAATTTTTCTCGTCTTTATTTCTACGATTTTAAACTGGGGACTCCCTTTACCAATAGTTGCCGGAGTGTTTGTTCTTTATTTCTTCTTCGGGCACTACCTTGGTGGTCCACTTTATCATCGAGAATTTCAAGTCGATTACATTATCTCCTACCTTTGTATTGGCCTTTCTGGGGTGTACGGTATGTTCCTCTCTATATCGGCCAACCAAGTCTTTCTTTTTGTCATTTTTGGCGCCCTTCTCTCTGCTTTTCGCATTACCGGGCTGTTTATGGAGTTCGGTAAAATTGTCGGATCGACCATGCGGGGTGGTCCTGGCTTGACAGCAGTAGTTTCAAGTTCTCTTGTCGGAATGGTATCTGGAGCTCCGGTAGCCAATGTTGCGATTACTGGAGCCTTCACAATCCCCTACATGAAAAAGGTAGGCTATACCTCTGAAGAGGCTGGCGCAATCGAAGCGGTGGCCTCAACAGGCGGCCAACTGATGCCACCTGTTATGGGTGCGGCAGCATTCCTGATGGCTACATTCATCGGCGAACCATATTCTGTTGTGATGCTGGCAGGCATTCTGCCGGCCATCATTTTCTACTATTCGGTTGCTGTCAGTGTACAATTCCTCGCTGCTTCAAAAAATCTCCCTATACTTGCACAAAAAGTTAATCTGCAAATTATTTGGCGTAGATTGCCAGTTTTCCTTCTCCCCATCGCCTTGACATTCTATTTGCTACTCGCTCGCTTTAGCCCGATGAATGTTGCCTTTTGGGCAATACTTCTCACTTTAGCTGTTGGCTTTGCTCAAAAAGAAACCAGACCGAGCTGGCAAGAACTACTGTCTCATGCTGCAGACGGGGCACTGGTCGGGGCAAAAATCGGAATTTCACTGGCCTTGGTCGGAATTATGGCTCAAACACTTATTACTACCGGCCTTGGCAGCAAAATCTCTAGTTTGGTGGCAATGTTATGTGGAGATAGCCTTCTGATCGCGCTGATTTTAACAATGCTCGTCTCCCTTGTTCTTGGCTTCGCTGTACCACCTGCCGCGGCCTACGCGCTTTGTGCGGTAGTTGTAGTTCCAACTATTGTTCCTCTCGGGGTTGATTTGTTACGTGCCCATTTCTTTTGTTTCTACTTTGCAATTATATCAGCAATCACTCCACCTGTCGGATTAGCTGCCTTAGCTGCAGCGGGGATGTCAGGAGGCAACTACTTTAAAACTGGCTTAAAAGCATTCAAACTCGCGATCACAGGGTTTGTATTACCATACATTATCGTTTACAGCCCGGTCTTCAATTTTGATACAAGCAATATCATCTGGCTGATCGCTTCTTTTATCGGGATCGTTGTGGTGATAATTGCCCAGTCGGCCCTCACATATAACTGCTGTTTTCGACCGCTTACTTTTCCTGAGAAATTGGAGGCAACAGGTATAACTTTGCTTGGCTACTTGCTAATCTTTGCTGGTGGGAAAATTGACTTAATATTTCAATTAGCACTTATAGGA
>CAZUJZ010000199.1:0-7309 GCA_964620665.1 uncultured Desulfofustis sp.
TTTTCTCGGCGATAATACCGTGCCTGACGGTCACGCCAGCTCCGGATATTCCAAAACAGCGGCCTAAGGCAACACCGCTTTCCCCTGTCATTTCCCTACTAAGATAAATCGCTACATCTCGCGCTATATTTCCCTTTTTCCCTTTCTGCAAGATTATATCACGTGTACAAGCATACTCTTCACATATTGCGGGTATTAAATCATCGAAGGTTAACCCTGGCTTAAGACTTCTTAGCTGTGGTTTTTCCTTATAGTCAGAGTCCTTCGATAAAAAATTAGATTTTATCCAATCGATAAACTCAGAACCTCCCAGAATTACCCCACTTACAATATCCTTGGAGGGATTCTCAACTTTTTCACATTGCACCGATTCAACGAATTCTCGATATCTTTCCATGGCCATTTTCCGGCTCCGGCCGAAAAGCGATAACAACCAGTCTGTTGCCAACCATTCATGAGCCTTTACATATCCTCCGAAAACAGGGTAGCTGCTCCATGGATAATCCTTGCAATGATCAACCATCCCGGCTCGTATGGGATTGAGATGGATATACCGGGACAAGTGCATTAAATATTCGTCCGCGTCAATCAACACCGCTTTAAACCGCCCGTGGAACAAATGACCGGAGCGCCTTCGCTTTCGGTTAAAATAGGCAACGTAGCCGACGTTGATCCATTTGATTGCCTGGCTGAGGTTCGGGTGCGGGGTTTCAATTAATAAGTGGTAGTGATTTGTCATCAGGCAATATGAATGTATCTTGATGTCATAGCGTTCTACCGCCTTACCGACATACTCTAAAAATTTTCCGCGATCTCTATTGCTTTTAAAGATATCCTTGCCGTCGTTTCCTCGGTGCATCACGTGATAAAAAGCACCCGGGTATTCTATTCTTAGTGGTCTTGCCATTCAGTAGATTGGTCGCTGAAATTGTTCTAAATTGGAAATGCTTCACATTAGAGTCCACTTTATTGGAATCAAAAGATGCTGTCAATAATTAATAATTAAGATGCGACCCCGAACTTTCCCAAAAATGACGAATTCGGGAAACGGGCGCATGAATACCGCCATCAGTCGGCGTTAAGGGACTTGTCCATGATCTTGCGCGCAAGGGCTGGATCGTCAGTTATCAACGCATCGGCGCCCATTCGCAGCAGCATTATCATCTGCTCTGGCTCGTTTATTGTCCAGTAATGCACTTCGAGATCCAGGGCGTGAGCGACTGATATCAATTCGGGCGTTGCCAGCGAATGGCCGCGGGCGGCAATCGGTATCTGCAACGCGCTGGCGGAAGTTCTGAACTGGGATATCGCACCGGCTTCGTGCCAAAGGACAAACTGAGCTATTTCGCCGGCGGGCATATTGGTTGGCACATCGGCGCAAGACGCCCGGGCGCGTTCTATAATTGCGTCATGCTCGGAGGCTATCAAGATGCGGTCAAGAAGGTCCAATTCCGCCGCGAGAGCTACAACGGCATTTTCGATGCCTGGAATATCGTGCTTTATTTCCACGATGTAGCAGTGATTCGGGAAGTTTCGGAACACTTCGCCCAGTGTCGGTATATGGATATTCTTGCCGCGCCAGGGGTGTGATCCTGTTTTGTCGGTAAAACCCCATCCGGCATCCGTCTTCAGCAGGTCTTCCGCGGAGACAGCGTGTATCGGGCGCGGGTCATTGCAGGTGCGCAGCATTGTCTCGTCGTGATGCACGGCCAGAACACGGTCGGCGGTCCACCACACATCAAGCTCGAAGTGTTTCGTGTGCGCGGCGGCCGCTTTGAATGCGGGTATGGTGTTTTCCGGGAACAGTGCGGCGTAGCCGCGATGGGCGACAATACGCGGCACGAGCGAGTCAAAGTAATGTGTTTTCATAAAAAACATGGGGTCGCATCTTAATTATTTATTATTGCCTTTCTGGTCCTATTCATTTGCCTGCGCAATGGACGATTATCTTTGATTTTCTCGGCGATAATACCGTGCCTGACGGTCACGCCAGCTCCGGATATTCCAAAGCAGCGGCCTAAGACAACACCGCTTTCCCCTGTCCTTTCCCTACTAAGATAAATCGCTACATCCCGCGCTATATTTCCCTTTTTCCCTTTCAGCAAGATTATCTCATGTGTACAAGCATACTCGTCACATATTGCGGGTATTAAATCATATCATGGCTCCTCGTCATTTCGTGTAGATTTGATATCATAAGATCAAATCTACACGAAATGACGAGGAGCCATGAAAAAACAGCTCAAAAAAATCAAGAGGTCAGGTAAGATCTCTCGGTATGGCAGAAGTGTTTTATTGCCGGAAGAATACCTTTGTTTGTCCCATTACCGGCAGGAGAGATGATCTGATGATGTCGAATACCATGCTGCAGCAGATTGCCGCCGAAATGATGACCGCCCGTACCAGTGGGCGCCAGCTTAAACCTTTTTCAACCCGCTATCCCGACTTCGATCTTGAATCGGCTCATGCGGTGGCACGGATTTGTCACCAATTGCGGCTTGATCAGGGAGCGGTGATGGTAGGACGCAAGATCGGCTTCACTAATCCGGCAATGTGGGCACGTTACGGCATCGGACAGCCGCTCTGGGCACCCCTGTATCAGGAGACAGTTGCCTTTGTCTCCACAGCTGAGTTCATATGCTCTCTGGGAGGATTTGCCGAGCCGAAAATCGAGCCGGAGCTGGTACTGCATTTTAACCGGACACCGCCGGTGACCGACGATCCGGCGGCCATTCTCGCCTGTGTCGACTGGATCGCCCACGCCTTCGAAATTGTCCAGTCTCATTATCCTGGCTGGGCATTTTCAGCAGCCGATGTGGTGGCTGATGATGTTCTGCATGGAACTCTGCTGATCGGCCCACCCAGCCCGGTTGCGAATCTTGCGGAGGATCTATTGCAGAAACTCAAAGACTTTTCGGTTACCCTTTATGCTCAGGGAGAGCTGCGTGAAACTGGAGAAGGGCGCAATGTTCTCGGGTGCCCGGCCACGGCGGTAGCTTATTTGCAGCAGACTCTGAATCAGCAGCCGAAGGCCAGGCCATTGCAAGCCGGCGAGCTGGTGACCACCGGAACGATCACCACTGCTGTGCCGATCATGGTCGGAGAAACCTGGGAGACCCGTATTTCCGGGTTGGATGTGCCGGGGCTGAAGGTTCGTTTTGTCACCTAGATCGCCGGATAAAGCGATGTTCGTTTGCTCAGATTCCGAAAATTAATCGGCTTGGGAAAATAGCACTCTCATTGTGTTGAGAGATTGGGTTGATTGGAAAATGGAACACTGAGTAATTTACAGAAGAGTCAGGATAGCATAAGAAAACGAATACCTATCACTTGAACTTGAATGAACTCAAAAGCAGGGGCTCAAATAGAAAAATTTTGCATATCAAAACATTGCATGCTTCGGACATGTAAAAAGGGCGTTATATGACATCAAAACCTTCCTACGAAGAATTGGAAAGGCGGATTCAGGAATTAGAGAATGCTACATCTGAGCATCATCTCGTAGAGGATCGCCTGAAAAAAATATTCGATAATACACAAGATGCTATCTTTATTCATGATCTTCAGGGAAAAATTCTTGATGTCAACGACAAGATGTGCCGGATGTATGGGCTGACAAAAGAAGAAGCACTTAAAGTGAGTATTGAAGATGTTTCCAGTTCCAGAATGTCAATGAAAGTTCTACTGGATAAGTGGCAAAAAGCATTAAATGGTGAAAAATTATTATTCGAGTGGGAGGCCCGCAGACCAAAAGACGAAACCGTTTTTAACGTTGAAGTCTCAATCCAGATGATCAGCTTTCATGATAAAGAAAATATAATTGCCAATGTCCGCGACATCACCGAACGCAAGAAGGCCGAGGAACAATTGATAAAATCCGAGGAACAATTTCGGAATCTTTATGATGATGCGCCGGTAGGGTATTTCGAATACGATCTTCGCGGTAAAATAACGCGGGTGAATCGTACCGAATTGAAGATGCTGGGTTATACCGCTGAAGAGATGATTGGTCAGCCTTGTTGGAAGTTTATTGTCGATGAAGCTGCTCGTGAGCAGATCTTGGCTAAACTGGCCGGAGTCGGTCCTCTGGCTGTTGGTTTGGAGCGCACCTACCGACGCAAAGATGGAACCACCCTTCCGGTCTTGTTTGAAGATCGGCTTCTGTTGGATGAAGACGGTCACATCAAGGGTATCAGAACCGCCATCCAGGACATTACCGAGCGCAAACGGATGGAGGAGGCGTTGCGTGAGAGTGAAAAGCGTCACCGGCTTCTATTTGAGGAAGCGCTCAATCCGATCCTGCTGGTCGACGAGAATGGACGCTATATCGACGCCAACGAGGCTGCGCTGCAATTCATGGAGTGTGATCGGGAGAAGTTGATGGGCAGAAGCGTCTGGGAATTTGCGCCTCCCGGGACAGTAGAACGCCAGAAGCAGGAGCACTCTCCCTTCGCAGACAGACGGACGTTGGAGACCGACTACCTGATTCATGGACGCGTCAAGACACTGCTCTTGAATGTGATTCCTATGGAAGTTGGAGAGCGGACGGTTCTCTGGGGCATCGGACAGGACATCACCGAGCGCAAGCGGGCAGAGGAGGCGTTGCGTGAGAGCGAGGAGACGCACCGGGTGCTGGTTGAAGGATTGCCCGACATCATAATGCGCTTCGACAGCGATGGCCGCCACCTGTTCGTCTCCGACAACATCCGTGAGGTGGTGGACATCGAAGCGGCGCAGTTCATAGGCAAGACCCATGCCGAACTTGGTTTCCCCGAGGCCCAGTGCCGATTCTGGGAGAGATCCATCCGGCGGGTGTTCGACAGCGGCGCTCCCTTTGAGACCGAGTTCACCGTTGGAGACAAGACCGCCGTTACGTTCAACTGGCGTCTCATCCCTGAGCGGTACGAGCAGGGAGCGGTGTCTTCGGTGCTCTCGATCAGCCGCGATATCACCGCCCATCGCAAGACCGAGCAGGAATACACGGCCTTGTTCCGCGAAATGCTGGATGGTTTCGCTTTGCACGAGATAATCTGCGATGAAGATGGGGAGCCCGTAAACTATCGCTTCCTGGCTGTCAATCCGGCCTTTGAACGCATGACCGGACTGGAGGCCGAGAACATCGTGGGCCGCACCGTCCTGGAAGTATTGCCCGAAACGGAAAAACACTGGATCAAAACATACGGCAAGGTGGCACTCTCCGGCGAACCGGTCTTCTTTGAAGACCACTCCGCCGAACTCGGAAAGCATTTCGAGGTGACGGCCTTCCGCCCTTTCGCGGGTCAATTCACCTGTATCTTCCACGATATCACTGAACGCAAGCTGGCCGAGAAAGAACGGGAAAGACTCCAAGCCCAGCTCAACCAAGCCATGAAAATGGAATCCGTGGGCCGCATGGCTGGAGGCGTGGCCCACGACTTCAACAACATGCTCGGAGTCATTCTCGGCCACACCGAGATGGCTCTTGATGAGATAGATCCTTCGGCGCCACTTTATGCAAACCTCCAAGCCGTTCAACAGGCCGCCGAACGTTCCGCCGCTCTGACCCGGCAACTGCTCGCTTTCGCCCGTAAGCAGACCATAGCCCCCAAGGTCATCGATCTGAATAAGACGGTGGAGGGAATGCTCAAGATGCTGCGCCGGCTGATCGGCGAAGACATCGACCTGATCTGGTTACCCGGACGGAACCTTTGCCCGGTCAAGATCGACCCCGCGCAGATCGATCAGATTCTGGTCAACCTGTGTGTCAATGCCCGCGACGCCTTTGACGGAAAAGGCAAAATCATCATCGAGACAGATACA
Source organism: uncultured Desulfofustis sp. (assembly GCA_964620665.1). Classification (GTDB taxonomy): domain Bacteria; phylum Desulfobacterota; class Desulfobulbia; order Desulfobulbales; family Desulfocapsaceae; genus Desulfofustis. The sequence goes on from CAZUJZ010000199.1 coordinate 5,800, forward strand.
AAAATCTTGGACGACGTCTATTGCGCCGATCACCTTGGGTTTCTGCCTGGGGAATACGTCCTGCTGGAGGTAAGCGACAACGGCTGTGGCATGGACAAAAAAACACTGGACCAGATCTTTGAGCCTTTTTTCACCACCAAGGAACAAGGCAAGGGTACTGGACTTGGGCTGGCGTCAGTTTTTGGCATGGTCAAACAGAACAACGGTTTCATCAATGTCTATAGCGAGCCGGGCCAGGGAACGACCTTTAAAATCTACTTGCCAGCATATGCGGTAAAATCAGACGGGATGGTGGAGAAGACGCCGAACCTGCCCGCCGAGCAGGGAAACGAGACCATCCTGCTGGTGGAAGATGAGACAGCCATTTTGGAAATGACCACGATGATGCTGGCCAGGCTGGGCTATACCGTGGTGGCCGCCGCCACCCCCGGCGAGGCCATCCGCCTGGCCCATGAATATCAGGGACGGATCGACCTGTTGATGACCGACGTGGTGATGCCGGAGATGAATGGCCGGGAGTTGGCCGGAAACCTCCTGTCCCATTACCCGGACTTAAAGCGCCTGTTCATGTCCGGCTACACCGCCAACGTCATAGCCCACCACGGTGTGCTGGACCAAGGCGTACATTTCATCCAGAAACCGTTTTCAAAAACAGACCTGGGGAAAAAGCTGCGCGAGGCCCTGGAAGACTGACATATTCACTTGGCAACTGATTCAACGGATCCGCGATGTTTGCGGAGACCGTTGAAATGATTTGTTCTGCAAATTTCACCATATATCTTCTATATCGACATTGGGATCGTCGTACATTCTTAAATTTTCTAGCCAATCATCTTTACATTCCCTAATCTCCTCTTTTAATTCAGCGAAATCATCATTTGTAATTTCACCGGACTCTAACAGAAATTGATAGAACTTCTTGATGCTGGTTATGTTTTCCTTGATTGACGTCACAGAAGCCCACATTGCTTTTCTTATAAACCAATCCCCTAGAAAACTACCTATTTGTGATGAACCTTCTTTAGCTACTATGGGTTCATAGTACAACAGGAAATCATTTATGAAAAAATCTATATTGCCTACATGCTTATTGATCGTTGATTTGGAAAGTCTTTTCTTTTTAAGATACTTTTCAAATCTATCCAAAATAACACGGTTTTCATCCCTTATCGTTTCAGTCTGACTTTCAAATTCGTCCATAGTCTTGTGTTTCAATGTAGAACGTGGAGTTCAGCGGCGCGGATCACCGCGTTGGCTGAAACGCCTTGTTAACTGATTTTTTAATATATTTCTCTTCTATGACCAACTTTGATGACCCAGACGGTTAGCTCATAGTCTTGGATAGAATATAGTATGCGATAATTGCCTTGTCTTAAGCGATACCTTTCCTGCCCTGTCAACTTCTCACTTCCGGCAGGACGAGGATCTACATGAAGAGAATCTATCTTTTTGAGAATCTTAGATAGATCTCGTTTAGGAATGATTTTGAGGTCCTTCTCAACTGATTTCT
>CAZUJZ010000200.1:0-7287 GCA_964620665.1 uncultured Desulfofustis sp.
AGGATTGCACCAACTCTTCCGAGGTGAGCCGTCCTGCCCTGATCTCTCGGGCGGCCTGCAGTGCGCCCATCAATGCCGGTTCCATCGCTTCTCCTTTTCTCTGTGCCGCAGCTTCAGTGAATTCCATAGACGAGGTTTGGCAACCAGGTGGTCAAAATCGGGAAATTATAGAGCAAGAACATGGCCACGAGAACCAAACCCAAAAACGGCAGCGACCCTTTGAAAATCGCGACCAGCTGAATATGGGGTGGAGCGATGCCCTTGAGATAATAACACGACATCGCCATTGGCGGCGTGAGAAACGACGTCTGCAGGTTGAAGGCAACCAGGATTCCGAAAAACAGCGGATCGACGCCGAAAGCAGCCAGCAGCGGCAGGAAAATCGGCACGAAAATGATAATGATCTCGCTCCACTCCAGCGGCCAGCCAAGAAGAAAAATTATAACCTGGGCGAGGATCAGAAACATCACCGGGGACATGTTCAGTCCCAGGACAAACTCCTCGATCACGTGATGCCCGCCGAGATAGGAAAAAACCGACGAAAAGGTCCAGGAGCCGACGAACAGCCAGCAGACCATGGCCGAAGTCCGTGTCGTCAGGTACACCGAATCACGCAATCGTGTCCACGTCAATTCCCTGTAACCGGCGGCCAGTAAAATGGAGCCGGCGGCTCCGACGGCGGCCGCTTCGGACGGTGTGGCCAGGCCGAAGAGAATCGACCCGAGAACGGCAAGGATCAAAATAGAGATCGGAATAACCGAAGTGATCAGCATCAAGGCCAGCTGGCGAAACGGCATGTCGGTCTGTTCCTTGGGCGGCTTCGGTGCCAGTTTCGGGTTCAGCACCGCCCGCGTGATTACGTACAGGATATAGAGCCCGGCCAGCATGAAACCGGGCAACAGCGCCCCGGCATAGAGCCTGACCACCGAAACGCCGGAGATGGCGCCGTAGACGATCAGCATGATGCTTGGCGGAATCAGGATACCGAGACAACCGCCGGCACAGACGACGCCGGCCGAGAGCTTCTCGTCATAGCCGGCCTTGAGTAGGGCCGGAAAGGCCAACAATCCCATCAGGGTGACCACGGCGCCGACGATGCCGACCGCAGTGGCGAAAATGGCACAGGTAATCAGCGCCGCGACGGCCATGGCGCCCGGAATGAAACGCATGGCGATATTGAGACTGAAGAAAAGCCGCTCGACAATGTTTGACCGCTCGACGATATAACCCATGAACAGAAAGAGCGGTACGGCCACCAACACGTCGTTGGTCATGACTGAATAGGTCTGGTTGACGAGCAGGTCGAAAATTCTGTTCTGCAGCGGAAAATCCATCCAGGCGGGTGTTGCGTAGGCGTAATAACCAAAACCCACACCCATGGCGACGAGCGTGAAACAGATAGGGAAACCGAGGAGAATAGAGGCCACGAACGACCCCATCATCAACATGGCAACTTGGGGATCGGTCATTTCGCACCCTCCTTTCGCTCACCGGCCAGGCGGGCGGCCTTTTCGGCCTCCTCTCGCTGGTGTTGTTCTGTCAATACCTGTTCCAATTCCTCGACATCATGCAGGCGAGCCGGCCATTGCCCGTGTTTCAGGCAGAGAATGCAGCGTATCGTTTCAGCAATTCCCTGAAGAAGAAGAACCGCCGCGGCGACCGGCAGGATGGTCTTGAGCGGGAAAATCGGCACTCCGGCCGGGCTATTGATGCTGATCTGGCCACGCGGTCCCTGGAAGCCGTACGGAAAGTAGTTCCAGGACTCGATGGCATAACTGGTTCCTGCATAGATCAGCGCCAGGATTCCCGGAAAAAAGAAAATGAAATAGAGCACCAATTCAATACCTGCCTGAACTCGTGGCGGCCAGAGTCGATAGACGAAATCGCCGCGGACATGAGCATTGCGCGACAGGGCATAGCCTCCCGCCATCATGAAGAGCGTCCCATACATGATGTAGCTGATATCAAAGGCCCAAGCCGTCGGACTTCGCAAGGCATAACGGACAAAGACCTCATAACTCGTGGCGAAACAGAGGATGAGAATACACCAGGCAAACGATTTCCCCACCCAGGCGCTAAATCGATCGATAAAATTAAGAAAGTGATTCATGCTCAAGTCCTTGGCTGGAATTCAGGGGGCGGTGCAAACGGCAGGTGCCGGACAACCGGCACCTGCCGCTGATGCTTTAAAGACAAGAGACAGCGAACTGCTAGAATCCCAGATCACCCGGGAAGTAATGCTCATAGGCCATTTTATAATCGCACTGATTAAGCAGATCGTAGTAAGCCACGCGTTTGGCGAAGGCCTTCTGTGAATCCACCACCTTGGCAAAGAACGGATCTTTCATCAGGTCGGGCATGATCTTGTCCCAGGCATCGAGCTGGGCCTTCATGATCGAGTCCGGCGTGCGGACGATATTTACCCCGGCCTCGTCCCTGAGCCAGAGCAGATCCTTGGAATACTGATCCTGACCTTTCCAATAGTTATCAGACGATGCGGCCTCGGCGGCATACTTCAGGATGGCCTTGTGCTCATCCGACAGACCGTCGAACTTGTCCTTGTTGAAAAGGATCTCGAAGAATTCAGCGGCCTGATGGTAACTGCCGAGCATATAGTATTTGGCGACATCCTGGGCACCAAAGCTGCGGTCAGAGGTCGGGTTATTGAATTCGAAGGCCTCGATAACCCCCCGTTCGAGTGCCGGCACGATCTCGCCGCCGGGCAGCTGGGTTACCAATACCCCCATGGATTGCATCAGGTCGGCGGCCAGCCCGACGGTACGGTATTTCAGACCGACCATATCCTCGGCACTCTTGACCTCATTCTTGAACCAACCGAGCGGCTGGGTCGGCATCGGCATCGCAAAGAAACCGACAATGTTGAGCCCGAGGGCTTCCATCAACTCCTGATACATCTCCAGGCCACCGCCATAATAGATCCAGGCCAATCCCTGATGGGCGTTCTGACCGAAGACGGGACCGGTGCCGAACAGAGAAGCGACCTTGCTCTTGCCGTACCAGTAAACAGATACCTGGTGACCGGCATCAAGGACTCCTTTGTGCACGGCGTCCTGAACCTGAAAGGCCTGAACAACCGCACCGGCGATCAGGTACTCGATCTTCAGCCGGCCACCGGCCATCTCGTTGACTCGCTTGACGTAATCCGTGGCAAAGTCGTTGAAGATATCCTTGGCACCCCAGGCACCCTGCATCTTCAACGTCACCGTTTCGGCCCGGGAGACCATCGGGAATCCCATGGTGGCGACCGTTGCCGCACCCGCAGCCGCAGCAGCGGTCTTCAGGAATTTACGGCGTCCGGTTTTCACGTCTTCCTGATTGGTTACACTGGTGTTCATCTCTTCTTTCTTCATCAACGGTACCTCCTCACTGAGCTTTGATAGTTTGTAAAACTGATCAGCAGCAGGATTCCTTGCCAATACACCGGCAAGGGTCCGCCACCCGCTCCTTTTGCGGCAAAACGGCAGCTGCTGCCGCGCCACCGCAAAACCTGGTTACAACGTTGTGTGATTACCTCCTGCGGCACAGCCGCAGTTTCACTGCCCGGGTCAAGAAAAGCCGCCGGCTGACCGACCAGATGAGCCTGGTATTACCAAGATCACAACCCGGATATTTATTGAAAAAAAGAGACAGACTACGGTATAAAAATAGACCAAGCACCAACGCAAGCAGGTGGCTGGCATGGTGATGCGGGGAGAAAAAAGACGATCGCTTGTAGAGAAAAGAGCCGATAGGTTCGCCACGAGTCCGGTCGAGCAAGATTTCGGATATACCAACCGTCGGGGATGACGGCGCATATCATTTCCCGCCACCGACAATCTATCATCGTATCGCTCTTTTCAGAGCCGAACGCACCATCACGACCGAAGATGACGCCTGGCTAAGAATAGGGTAATGCGCTGACCAGCAGCGAGAGCATCAATTCATCTTTTCTTAATCTTCACAAATATTGCAAGAAAAATCAAGGGCGCCGATCGAAAGAAATCGGCGAAACAAACCATCTCACCGTATTTCCGTCTGGTAATTCGTCATACCGGCAACCGGTAACTCGGTTTCTGTTTGGTAATCGATCCGTATCGCACGTGGCCATACTTTTTTCTGGTTTAACCAAGCAAGCGCACCGGCGGTCCACCAAACCGACACCGGCAACCGGTTGGGCAGCCTTCCCGCAGGACGCTGATAGCACCGACTATCCATCAATAACACAGCATTTTTTTGCCACTCAACCATGTCTCGTCGCACGGCTGGACAAGACACAAAATTGGTTGCGGCAGGCGACACTTTATTTCATCCACAAACTGGAACGGGATTTGCAAAACAAAAGATACCCCTCTTGAAAAGCTGTTTACCCCTTAAACAGCCCCCTCTGAATCGGGTAGAACCTGTGTACTGAATCAGGTTCTACCCGATCTCCCCGCCCGCGTGATCGTCCTGGCAAATACGGCCCGGCACACCCGATTCACAAAGTTTTTCCCGGCTTTGAGTAAAAATACCCACCGACGGCGGGACCGGTTCCTGTCTGTCTCTCGCTCACTGTCAACGGCGACCGGCTTTCAAAAGGCTCCGTTAAAAGAGGATGATATTGGAGGTTTTCATAAAAAAGACAAAGAGGACCGTAAAACCGGCCAGGAAACTATAGGGCAGGACCAGATCCCGGGTGGTGACGCCGCCACCCTTGAGACGGTCGATGATGCGATGGGTCGCGTACAGTGAGGCGAAAAACCCGCCGGCCACGGTGAAAACCTGCAGCAACGCGGAGGCGTCCGGCGAGATCAGCCGCGCCCCTTCTTCGATCGGCGCCAGTGCCAGGACTTCCCGGATATTGGCGATCAGCCGCCAGGATTGACTGACGAAAATCTCGAAATGAACCGCCAGATAAACGCCGAGGATGATCGGGATAAAACCGTAACCGAGCAGCGGCAGCAACATGGTGCGATCAACCCGGGTCAGCCTGGCCTGGATCTGGACCATCAAATAGTAGCCAAGTTGGAACAGAAAAATCAGTCCGAAAAAAAGCAGCGAGCCGATCAGCGCGAACGGCAGTCGTCCGAAGACCTGTGGGTAAGCCTGCTGCAGCCAGTGAATCAGTTGGTAGAGATCCTGATGCAAGGCAAACGGGAAGAAGATCGCGCCGAGAGCAACGATCAAAAAACTGTCGGCCTGTCGCGGCGCCTCGATGTCCCACAACTCCTGGGGTGCCATGCGGACATTGAGGTGGATGGAGTGTTTTCCGCACTGCTTGATGCACTGACCGCAGACGATGCAGTCTCGATTGTTGTCGACCATGAATGGATGCCGGAACATCGGGCACCCCTCTCGGTCTTCCAGGCCCGTATAGCAGGCATGATCGGTGCAGCGATTGAGACAGAGATGCCGATTGGAGCGTAGCTCGAGGATAGACGGCATCGCGAAAATGGCATTGAGCGCCCCGAGCGGACAGAGGTATCGACACCAGGTTCGCCGTTTATAAAAAATACTGAAAAATATCGAGCCGATCGTTATCCCAAGAATAATCCAGCCGGACAGGACGGGGCGTTCGTAGGCGTTGAAAACGATCTCCACCCAAAATACCAAAATACACAAGGCCGACATTAGCCAACCCGAATAGTTCTTGATAAACTGAGGGGTTGGACGCTTTGGTTTGATCGCGTATTGCAGCAGCGTACCCGGCATGGCCAGGGTACAAACGGAACACCAGGTGCGGGCAAGAAAGAAAAACGAGAAAAACAACAGCGGCCAACCGATGACCCAACTCATCGTGATTCCAATATTTTTTTCGGGATCGGCGGGACCGAAAAACAGTGTTGCCACCGCGACCAGCAACACGATGCCGACCACCGTCCGCGGCAGGGCCGGGTAAAGCCGGCTCTCGAACAGCGAACGGACCCAGCCGAGACGCAGCAGGTTGAATTCCCATTTCCCTTCACTCTTCGGCAGCCCGAGCAGGATATGGTCACTGTGCAGTTCGTCGTCCCTGGCCAGCATCACCGCACGTTGGATCACCGCGGAAAGTTCGGTGAGATTGCCGGGCCAGTCATAGTTCATCAGGATACCGAGCGTCTCAGGGGAGACCCGGGAAATGTCCTTGCCGTATTCCCGGCTGAAGCGATGCACGAAGTAGTCGATAAAGGCGGGCAGATCGCGCTTGTGGAAACGCAGCGGCGCGACATGAAAGCTGTGGGGCGCCAGGATATCTTCCAGCGCTTTGCTGATCGATTCGTTTTCCTTCAGTTTTTCCGGTGACTGATCACTGGTGAAGATAAGCCGGGCCTGCAGCGCGATCTGCCGATCCTCACCGATCCGGGAAAAGGTCATGGTCCCGATCGCCTCGGCCAGCCGCTCCTGAACCGCCGGCGGAATCTTCTCCAGATGGCGCAGTACGATGCTGCCCAGACAGAATTGCTCGAGCAGACCCGTCTGCCGAACGCGGCTGAACGGAAACGGATCGTTTTTCACGCCGAAGAGCTTCTCGGCCAATTCATCGCCGTTATAGTCCCGTACATCGATCTCGATATACGGTCCCTGGGCCTGCTTGCCCTGCAGATGAATATGCTTGGCCATCATCCGCCGCCCGGTGCCGGACTCACCGGTCAGCAGGATCGGCTCGTCGATCGCGGCAAAGGTTTTGATGGCGGCTTGGATTTCCCGGGCACATTGCGAGCGCATGACCCGTTCCTGATCGCCGTTAGTTGAGCCGTTGCCCTGACCCATGCCGACGATGGGCATCATATCGGCGACGCGAATCTCTTCCCGGGTGGAAATATCACAGGCCGGCGCGCCGGCCGCCTGGTTCTGAAAGGCGATCCGCAGCCTCTCGGCCAGGGCCGCCTCGATCCGTTCCTGGACGACCTGGTGCTTGCGCAGCAGTTTTTTGAAAAACGGCGCTTTGAAACAGAGCAGCACCGATTCGCAGAGCGAACGAATGGTCAGCGCCTGCGGCTTGTTGGTGAGCAGTGAGGTCTCCCCGAAGTGACCACCGGCACCGACCCGACCGACGATGGTCTTGACCCCGTCCTCGCCCTCGATGAGCAGTTCCATCTCACCGGCGCCGACCACGTAAAAGGTATCGGCCTCGTCCCCGGCCCGGTGGACGACATCTCCTTTCGCAACGTGCTTGACCGATATCTGCGAGGCGATCGCGGCCAACTGCTCGGCGTCGAGATTTTTGAACAGCAGTGACTGTTCGAGATAGACTTGGATGTCATCTGCTTTCATGGGAGCCATTTGCAAAACAATCTTTTCGCCCAAACTCTGCGTTATGCTCAAAAT
>CAZUJZ010000201.1:0-7222 GCA_964620665.1 uncultured Desulfofustis sp.
CCTGGTAGCGAAACCAGCCATGTTCGCCGCCGAGCCGGCAGGCGCTGCGGAAGACGTCCTCCTGCTTTTCGCCATTGTTGTACGGGATGATTCGGGTATCGCGCAGAATGGCTCCGGCCGGGTCGTCGAACTCGGTGATATCGCAGGCCTGCAGACCGCTGCTGTCGCACCAGCGACTGATGACCTGGTGTTGTTCCAATTCCCTGATGGCCGCGGTCACCGCCTTGCTGAAGCTCTGCGGCCGGATGTCGGGATAGAAGCGGGCAGCGTTGTCGTTTTGCAGGATTGTCTCGCTTTTCAATCCTTCGACAAGAGCCGACGCGAGTCGATAGGGAATCGGGGTGAACAGGATCAGCCAATAGGAAGAGAGGCGCGGAGACAGAAAAGGGACCGGTACCAAAAAGCGCCGCAACCCCATGGCCCGGCCGGCCTGGACGATCATATCCTGAAAACTGAGCGGGTCTCCGCCGATATCCACCACCAGGTTGCCGCGATGGTCGAGTTCTATCGATTGCTCCAGGTAGGAGAGCACATCGTCGATGGCCACCGGTTGGGTCTTGGTGCGCACCCAGCGCGGGGTGATCATCACCGGCAGTTTCTGGGCCAGGTTGCGGACGATTTCAAAGCTGGCACTGCCGGAGCCGATAATGACTCCGGCGCGGAGCCAGATGGTATCGATCCGTTCCGGCTCGGCGGACAGGGTTTCACCGGTTTCGATCCGGCTGAGCAGGTGCTTGCTGGCACTTTCCCGAACGCCGAGTCCGCCGAGGTAGATAATGCGCCGCACGCCGGCGGCGATGCAGGCATTGCGGAAGTTCTCGGCGCTCTCCCGGTCCAGCCGGCGATAGTCGTCCCGCTCGCCCATGGAATGGATCAGGTAGAAGGCGGTGTCGACGCCGTCCAGGGCCGCTTGCAATGAGTCTATGGCAAAGGTGGAACCGGTGGCGATCTCCACCTTACCGGCCAACGCCGCCTGGACTTTTTTCGGGTTGCGGACGAGCAGGCGGATGCGATAGCGGCCCCCGGCCAGCAGGCGATGGCATAATCTGCGGCCGATGTATCCGGTAGCCCCGGTAATCAGGACGGTTTTCATAATGATCCAATCGTCAGAGAGGAAGGAGTGGAGCCTATTCTGCCATATTTTTGGTGGTTGCGCCATGCTGCTTTGCACAGCTGCTCTGCGCCACGAAGTCGTTGACGAAATGATAGTCACGCAATTATCATACTGCCAGGTGCCGGCTCCAAAAGGGGCCGGCGGACAGACTGCCGATAAAGATCACCGAGGAGCGGATCAATGGAAAAGCAGGCGCAGATAGGCGTGGCCGGGCTCGCCGTGATGGGGGAGAATCTGGTGCTGAACATGGCCGATAAAGGTTTTTCGGTGGCCGTTTACAACCGCACCTCAGCCAAGGTCGATGCCTTTCTGGCCGGCCGGGGGAAGGGCAAAACGATCAGTGGCTACCATACGGTCCGCTCCTTTGTCGAGACGTTGCAGCGTCCCCGCATGATCATGATGATGATCAGGGCCGGAGCGTCCGTCGATAGCTTTATCGAGCAGCTGCTGCCGTTTCTGGACGAGGGCGATATCGTTATCGACGGCGGCAACTCCCACTATCTCGACACCATCCGCCGCGACGAGGAGCTGCGCCGGCGCGGGCTGCGCTTCATCGGCACCGGCGTGTCGGGCGGTGAGGAGGGGGCGCTGCACGGGCCATCGATCATGCCCGGTGGCGAGCATTCGGCCTGGCCCCTGGTCGAGCCGATCTTTACCGCTATCGCCGCCAAGGTCGGCGACAACGAGCCGTGCTGCGCCTGGATGGGGGGCGACGGGGCCGGGCATTTCGTGAAAATGGTGCACAATGGTATCGAGTACGGTGATATGCAGCTGATCGGTGAGTCGTACCAGATTATGCGGCAGCTCCTCGGCCTCGGTCCCGACCAGATGCAGGCGATTTTCGCGGACTGGAACAACGGTGATCTGAGCAGCTACCTGATCGAAATTACCGCCGATATCCTCGGCTACCGGGACAAAGACGGGACGCCGGTGGTCGATACCATCCTGGACGTTGCCGGTCAGAAGGGGACCGGCAAGTGGACGGTGGTCTCCGCGCTGGAACAGGGCATCCCCTTGTCGCTGATCAGCGAGTCGGTTTTTGCCCGCTGCATTTCCGCCCGGGTTGGAAATCGCCGCCGGGCCTCAGAGATCCTGCGCGGGCCGGAGCTGCCGTTTTCCGGCGATCGGCAGCAACTCGTCTCAGCACTGGAGCAGGCCCTCTATTGTGCCAAGATCATTTCCTATGCCCAGGGTTTTGCATTGTTGCAGAATGCTTCGCAGGAACACGACTGGCAGCTCGATTTCGCGTCGATCGCGAGCATCTGGCGGGGCGGCTGCATCATCCGTTCGATCTTTCTCAATCATATCGCTGACGCCTATCGGCAGGAGCCGGAGCTGACGAACCTGTTGTTTGCCCCTTATTTCAGCAGTCGCATGAACAAGGCCCAGGCCGACCTGCGGACCGTTGTCGGCATCGCCGCGATGCACGGTGTACCGGTGCCCTGCTTGTCGGCGGCCCTCGGCTATTTCGACAGCCTGCGCTCGGTGCGTCTGCCGGCCAATCTGCTGCAGGCCCAGCGCGACTATTTCGGGGCGCACACCTATGAGCGAGTCGACCGGCCGCGCGGTGAATTCTTTCACACGGACTGGACCGGCGCCGGTGGCGCCACCACGTCGACCAGCTATTCCCGCTGAGCCCGCATGATATAGGAAGAGGACCTGCCGGTTACCGCCTTGTATTGCAGCTGGCCCGGCGCGACGGCTGTGCTCTCGTCCGCCGCTGACCGTGCTGCAGGTGTCGTGTTCCCAACGGTAGTGGCGGGTGATGCGACTCAGGTGTATTGCCCGCCGGGCAGCGCATTTTTTCCGGGGATAGGCGGTTGCCTTAAAAAAGCTGGCACCCCGATCCGGCCCGGAGTATCACATATGGACAACGTCCGGCCCCGATTTCCGTTGGAGCGGCCGGAAAAAAACCGGAAACGACGGCGCGGAGGAGTCTATGGCTGCAGGGAGGCAACAGGGAGCCGGCACGGCGCCGGCCTGCGGGCGGATCGGCGATCGCCCCTATTGGGTCTTGCTGGGATCGGTGGCGATCAGGGCGGTTCATCAGGTGGGCGGCGGTGTCGTCCTTGCCTCGTTCCTGCTCGATTGGCCGGCCGGGCCACCCGCTTTCTATCTCTGGCTGGCAGTGCTCAGTGGTGCCCTCTTGACGGCAACGGAATCGCTGCGCCATCGGCAATGGTACCGTGAGCTTGCGGGGGTGAGTACGTTGCTGAAACTGCTGTTGCTCGGGGCCGCGTACCATCGATTCTTGCCGGCCGCACCGGCGGTCTGCGCCGCGTTTCTGCTGGCGGCCGTGGCCGCTCATCTGCCGCGGGAGCTGCGGCATCGATTGCTGTATTGACGCCGTGCAGGTGCGCTGTGCCGGGTTACTCGCCCCTGATACGCCGGGCCAGGGCTCCGGTCAGCTGAAGGACATGCTCGGCCAGTTGCGGGGGCAACGACCCGGTGCCGCAGGCCGGGGCGATGAGGGTCTGCGCCTGCAACCGGTCGGCGGAAAAACCAAGGGCGCTGATCCGGCGGGCCTGCTCCCGCCAGCGCGCCAGCAGCTCGTCCTCGGTGGCGGCGGCAACGGCAAGGGGATCGCCGGTCGGCACGATACCCCAGGCCAGGATACCGCCGCGTGCGAGAAAGGCGAGCAGGTCATCTGGGTAGAGAATGAAATTGTCGAAATAGGAGAAGGCGTCGAAGCTGATAATGTCCGCCGCCGACTGCAGCGCCGGTGCCCAGTCGCCGTTGGCGCAGATATGGATACCTGCCAATCCGCCGCTGTCCTGGACGGCCGCGATCACCTCCGCCATGGACGAGCAGACTGCCTCGCGGGAGATACCGGGAAAGGCGGTCGAACCGTAATTGACCATGCCCGGTTCGTCGATGAACAACAGCGGGCCCGCTTCCCGGCACCAGGGGCGTAGTTGTTCGACTTGCCAGCGGGCTTTCAGACGGAGCAGCTTGACCAGCATGTCGCGCAGGCTGTCGTCGTGAAAGAGCGGCATGCCGTTCTGATCCTTGACGCCGATGCCGCAGGTGATCGGGCCGGTCACCTGGCCCTTGACGGACAGCGGCAGACGGCCGAGATGAGGCAAGGTCTCGCGCAGCACGAAAAAGCCGCGAGCCGTTTGCTCGGACAGGGAAAAACGCGACTCCTCCGGCAGTGCGGCCTCGCCAGCACTCTGCAGGACATCCTCGTAGAAACGAGTCATTTCCTCGGCAAAGGACGGCCGGTCCGTGGCGATCCAGAAGTGGCCGCCCTCTTCGGTCAACCCCGGGTACCCGTCGAGAAACTGGCGGAGCATCCCCTCCTTCGGGTTTTTCGGTAATTGCGGCCAGAGCGGAATGTCAGGGGTGGTGGCCAGAACCTGATTCAGCGCCTGGTGGTGATCGGTGAGTGGCAGGCTGCCGATCAGAATCGGCAGGCAGGAGGGAGTGAACATCGGCGAACCTCCGGCGGACGGTCGAGACGGCGGCGCCGGTCGAAAAAAACACGACGGCACCGTCTGCATCTGGGTGCGTTGTTATTATAGTATACCAAAATGGCAGTGTCCTGTCTTGCAGGCACTGTTCCGAAATTCCTTTAGGGAACCTTTAGCCTATCTTAAAACAACAAGGAGATTATCCACCCATGGCCGATAACGAGCACCATGAAGAACTGCTGCAGTGCCTGCTACGCCATCTGGACGGCGGCTTGATCGTGGATCGGGAGGTACAAGCGTTTGCCGAGTCCACCTATGGTTTTGGCGCTGCCGACTTCGAGACGGTATTGCTCGATACGGAGCACGATGCCCGCGAACCGCTGCTGCACTTGATTTTTTCGCCAAGCGAGCAGCTGCGCCGTGAACTCGAGGAGATTTTGTGTGCTGCCGGCGTCAACGAATCCAGCGGTGACGCTCTTGCCAAGGGCCTTTATCAGTGCCGGGAATCGGTGGCGATTATGGTGGCGGAGGCGGCGGTGACCGTGCAGCTGCCGCTCGGCCAGGTGCCGGTCAAAAAGTTTCTCGACCGGCTCGCTCTCGATCGGCAGCTCGACGAGCGGCTCTCTCGGGTGTTGCGGGAGACAGTCGATGTTGACCAGGTTCTGGCCGCCCGGACCCTGCTGCGCCGCAGCGGGGTGCACCTGTCAGACTCGACGAGCGAGCTTTTTTGCATGCTGGTACGTCAGGTGGGGACTCGGCGGGATCGATTCGGCGCGCTCTTCGAACAGATGGTCACCTTGACCGGTGAAAAACCGGTCGGCATCGAACTGGAGCACTATCTTTTCGAAAAGCGCCGGCACCTGCTCAAGACGCTGCACGAGGTCGAGACTTTTGCCCGGAAAAGCGAGCAGTACGGCCTCGAGCTATTGCTGATGCAGCGCTACCCGGTGCCGCCGGAGTCGGAAGAGATGGTGCGCCGGGAGCTGGCGCTGCTCGACGAGTTGATCTTCGACGCTTTGCGTCTCGAGCCACCGCCAAATGAACCGGCCCGGCAGAGCGATTACGGCCGGTTCGACGTCGATACCGATGCCGATCTGGAACGCCTGCTGCGCACTCTCTCCTGACCGGCCGGGCCATTGGCCCAGGAGTCTCTGTCAACAACGGTGATATGATGACCGAATGCGAAGTGGACCGTTATGTTCTGGCCGGCTGGCTGATCGACGGGAGTGGTGAGACAGCGCGGCAACGGCAGGTGCTGACTGTCAGTGACGGACTGATCACCGCCATCTCTCCGGCAGGTGGGGCGGATCTGCCCGATCCGGCCCGATTGACCGATCTATCGCATTGTACCGTCGTGCCGCCGTTGCTCGACAGCCACGTGCACCTCTGTATGAGCGGCAGTATCGACCAGGCTGTCAGGCAGGCGCAGCAGCGTGCCGATTGCCACCAGCTGCGCCCCGTGATCGATGAACACCTGCGCCAGCTTTTCGGCCATGGCGTGCTGGCGGTGCGCGACGGCGGTGACCGCTTCGGGTGTCTTTCGGCATATTGTCCGGATCGAACGGGTGACGGCAAGGTGCTTATCAAACGATCCGGCCGGGCCTATTACCGACAGGGACGTTACGGCAGTCTGATTGGCGGTCGACCGATCGACAAACAGCTCCTGGCCGAGCGCTGGGAAGAGGACGGACAACAGATCGACCAGGTCAAGGTGGTCAACTCCGGGTTGAACAGTCTCAGCGAGTTCGGTCGGGAAACCAGGCCCCAGTTCAGCACTGCAGAACTCGCAGAGCTGGTGGTTCGGGCCCATGCCCAAGGCAAAAAGGTCATGGTGCACGCCAACGGTCGGCTTCCTGTGGGGGCGGCGGTCGCCGCCGGCTGCGATTCCGTGGAACACGGCTATTTCATGGGGCGCGAGAACCTTGAACTGATGGCACAGAGGGGCACCTTCTGGGTGCCGACGATGTACACGATGAAGGCCTATGCCGACCATGTCGAGACCTGCCGAGGGGCGGCCGATCGGCGGGTCATCGAGAAGACGCTTGCGCATCAGCTCGATCAGGTTGCCATCGCCCGGCAGTGTGGTGTCCGGGTGGCGCTGGGGTCCGATGCCGGCAGTGCCGGGGTGCTTCATGGCGAGGCGGTGGTTGAGGAGATGAAATTGTTGATCAGGGCCGGCTACCGGCTTGAGGAGGCGATCCGTTGTGCCACCGAGAACAATGCCCTGCTGCTTGGCCTGGAGCGCCACTGGGGGCGCATCGCCGCCGGTAAACCGGCCCATTTTCTGGTAACCCGGGGCACCCCGGCCCAGCTGCCGCGGAAATTATCCTATCTCGAAGCCATCTATCTCGGCGGTCGACCGTCTCCCGCGTATAACCGGTGAATCGAGCTCGGCCGTCAATGTTCAGGTTGTTGTCGTTACCGTTGCGAAACACTCTTTGCCCATGATCGTCGGCGCCGGGGCTTGCCTGATGTGGTGAATTCGGTTAAAACCGCAGCTGATTGGCGGGTCCTCGCCGGCTGACGGTGACCGAAATGGCCTCTGAGCGGTCGGGTGGCAAGAGCTTTGCCGCAGCGGGGATGACAGATGATGACGCGGTGCAGGGAGAACAAACGACAATGAAAGACAGCTATCGTCTGGCCGATCGGGTCGGCAAGCTCGGGGTGGAGACCGCCTTTCTGGTGGCGGCCCATG
>CAZUJZ010000202.1:0-7180 GCA_964620665.1 uncultured Desulfofustis sp.
AACCCGGGAGTCCCATAAGGAAATTCTTGACTGGCACCGGGCACTCATCAGTCTGCGCCGCCGCCTGCCGACATTGAGTGACGGGCGGATGGAGCAAGTGTGTGTGCGGTTTGACGATACGGATCAATGGCTCATCATGACCCGCGGACCTGTATTGGTGGCCGGCAATTTTGCGGGCGAATCTCAACGAATTCCCTGTCCGGAGCTTGAGGGGAAAAAGATCGTTTTATCTTCAGATGAAAGGGTAACAACTCAGGACAATACGATTTTACTACCCGGAGAAACCGTTGCGATATGGGTGGGTTGAGAAAACAACAGGTGTTGCGTGCAAGAAAGATCAGGTAACTGCCGGACCGGTAAGCCTTGGCGCTTCCCATGCAGAGATGCAATCAATGTCATAACCGAATTACCTTCTTGTTGTGGGCGTGAAAATATAACACAGGTATGAGTATCAGCGTCAACATGGTCGAGATCAGCACACCACTTGCCAAAGCCAGTCCCAGGGGTTTTAAGGAGGGTTCGAAGACCAGCACTCCGCTGCCGAACATTACGGTCGCAGCTGTCAGCAGGATTGGGCGGGTACGCTGAATACCGGCCTGGAGCACGGCTTCTTTCAGTTCCAGTCCCTCTTTTTCACGCTGCTTTATGAAATCAACCAGCAGTATGGAATTACGGCTGACGATGCCAGCCAGGGTGATAATGCCAAGCACGCTGGTCCCGACGATGTTCAGACCCCAGAACCAATGCCCCGGAATCACGCCAATAAATATCAATGGAATGGGCATCAGAATCAAAAACGGCAAGGTGTAGGAACCGAACCAACCGGCCAGAAGCAGGTAGATAAGCAGTATTACCACGCCACCGGCAATGGCCAAATCCCGGTAAACATCACGCGTCATTTCCCATTCGCCGGACCAGTATAGTTGCGGCCGTGCGGCATCCCCCGGCGGTGAAAGCCAGCGGGTGGGATCCTGTTCGAAACCATTTTCTGCATCAAGGGCTTTGCTGACGGACATCTGGACCGTCAGCGGCTGAACGACGGAGCGGTCCAGATCAGCCACCACCATGGCTGCAGGCGCCATAGTGCGGCGGTAGCGGATCTGGTTTCCCGGCCGATGCTGAAAATCAACCAGATCTTCCACTGGTACTGCTTTGCCCTCTGTGCCGGAAACATAGATTTCTTTCAGTGCTTCTGCATTGTCCCGGCGGGGTTCAGGCAAACGCAGAATTACCGGAACCGGATCACGGGAGTCGGGAACGAGCCAGTTGGCAACGGTCCGGCCCTCTATTGCCAAAAACAATGCCCGCGTCACGTCTGCGGGAATTACCCCCCGGCTGGCGGCGCGCTGAGGATCCACCCAGAGATTGAGAAGATCCAACGGGGCTTCCGGGGTTTGTTCGGTGGCCACCACCCCCGGTTGTGCCTCCAGAAGCCGTTCAACCCGGTTGGCCATGGACTGGCGGGCATCGTCATCCGGCCCGTAGATTTCGGCAGTGATGTCCCGATCACTTGAGGGCCCGGAAGGGATGCGTCCGATATTTCCTCTGGCATGATATGGGGCCAGCCAATCTCCCAGTCGATATGCTACTTCTCGGCTGACCTCGTAACTGAGTCGCCGGCGATCCTGCTCCGGCACCAGTTCCACATGCAGACTGGCACAATGAGGAGGTGTTTCCCTGGGAATCGGTGGACCTGATAGTGGATAGATAAGCGGCGCCTTGGTACCCGCATATATCGTCAGGGATTTTACTTCCTCCAGCGCGCGGAGTTCCCGGCTGACGGCTGACGTGGCGGTGAGTGTCTGGGTAAGGGTCGAACCGACGGGCAGTTTCACTTCAACGACAAAAACCTGTTGATCCAGCAAGGGAGTCAAACCGATCTGTACCCGCTGCAATCCCACCAGTGAAAAACTTGCCAGAAACAAAAGCAACAGGCTCAGATAAAAAATCCAGCGAAGGAGCCCGTGCATCATCAGGGGTGCCAGGAAGGCTCGATAAACCCGGGCATACCCTTTTTCTTTTTTCTCTGCGTTCTCTAAACCGTGCCTGCCGGTGGAGGCAGACTTTTGATCTGACCGGGAAGAATCTACCTTCAAAAGCCTGAGGCCAAAATAGGGGGTAATCGTCAGGGCAACCAGCAGCGAAAACAGTACGGCACTGGATGCACCTACCGGTATGGCACGGATATACTGGCCCATTTCCCCGGTGATATAGGCGGTGGGCAGCAGCGTTGCTACCACAAGCAGATCTGCCAGGATAGTCGGGTTGCCGACCTCATTCACCGCGTTGACCGTCAGTTCCCGACTTTTTTTACCGGCAATGCGAAAATGACGGCTGACGTTTTCCAGCATCACCACGGCGTCATCCGAGAGGATTCCGATAGCCAGTATCATTGCGGCAATCGAAACGGGGTTAAGGGTAAAATCGAATTGATTATAGATAAAGGGGACAATGGCCAGTGATGACGGCATCATCAGGGCGATAATAACAGCCGCCCGGAAGCCCAGGCCCAGCCAGATGATGCCCACCACGATAAGCGTGCCGATGAGTAGTTGGCTGAGCACATTGTGGACCCGCTCCGTTGCGTCTTCGCCCGCATCATAGCTGACCTCGAGATTCACCTGGCCCGGCACCAATTCGGGCGTCAACGCTGCCATTTTCTGATGGATGCGGCGGGTCACGTCGCTGACATTTTCGCCGGCCAGGGTTGTCGCTGCGATAGTCACTGCCGGATATGCTGCAGACTGCCCGCGCTGCCAATTCAGGACTGCCTGGTTCCGGTGAACCACGCCGTCACGAATATCTGCAACGTCTTCAAGATATACGGGACCGGCAGCCCCCCGACCGACCGGAATGCGTGCCAGCTTCTTCTGACTGCTGATATCGGTCCCTGCCTGTATGGCCGCAACCGGAGCGCGTTCCAGTATGCCCGCCGGCAGCGTACGGCCGGCGCCACCAATGGCTTCGGCCACCTGGTTGAGGGATATGCCGTAAAGTGCCAACTCCTCCAGTCGCGGCAAGACTTCTATAGCCTGCTGATCCCCGCCGTGGCGCGTAATACTGCGCACCCCCGGCACAGCCTCCAGCCGGACGCAGACTTCACCGGCAATTTGTTCCAATTCTCGAGGTGAAAGGGTTTTGCTGCTCAAGGTGGCCATGAAGACGACCAGTCTTTCTTCTCCAAAGGTTTCAATCCGAGCGGGGCCGGCGTGCAGAGGGAGACGGTCGGAATAGACAGTGAATAATTCTTCAAGTTCTGCAAAGGCGGTTGATTCAGGAGTTCCGGCTTCGAACTCCACGGTCAGCAGGGCAGCGTGGTCGGTACTGGTGCTGTGTATATCCGTCACCGAAGCCAACTGCCGGATCCAGGTGCCGGCGCGCCGGGCCAGCTGCTCGTCCACGCGTTCTGCACCCCCGCCGGGCCAGGGAATCATCACAACGGCAGTGGGGACGTTGATGTCGGGGCGATCTTCCCGGGGCGTAACCAGCAGGCTGTAGGACCCCAGAATAAAACAGGCAATCACAAACAGGGGCACCAGGGGGGAATCCAGGAGACGATCGGCAATACGCCCGGCCAGGCCAAGCTCCGCCATCACTGAGTCTCCCGATCCGACAGAACCTGCTGACCGTCCCTCAAGTCGGGAGAGGGATTCAAGACGACGAATTCCCCTGCTTCCAGGCCCTGAGAGACCGGGATCAGGCCGCTTTCTCCGCGTTCTCCGACAACGGTGCGAATCCAGCGCAGAGAGACAAAAGCCTTCTTCTGCTTGTGTTCAAGTACCAATACCCCGGTGAGCTGGCCGCGGCGAATCAACGCCTCTTCGGGTAATGCCAGAAGAGCTTTGTCGTCGGCTGTGTTGAGCACTACGGTAATCACCTGGCCGGGCAGAATCGTTTCCGGCGGATGTTCCAGGGAAAGTCGCAGCACCTGACCGACAGCTTCCCCGTTGATGGCCGGTATGACCGCTACATACCTGGCCGGCAGGGACTCGTTCGTCAGGGGGTCGATGACTGAGATCGTTTCCGGTGAAGTCCGCCGGTCGGCTATCTTTGACGGAACGGGAACATCGATCTGCAGTGTTGAATGATCTTCCAGAATCACTATCGGCTGTCCCGGTCCGGTGAATGAACCCTCATCCATAACCACTTCGCTGACAATTCCGCTGAAAGGAGCGGAGATGTGAGCATAGCTGCGGTTAATTTGCTGTACCTGTAATTCGGCGCGAATTTTTTCTACCCGTGCCTCGAGTTCCTGATGTTTAACCCCGGCTTGTTCCAGGCGATTACGGGCAATCAGATCTTCGCTGTAGAGCCTTTCCAGGCGGCTGACATCTCTTGCCGCCTGAGCGGCAGCGGCTTCTGCTGCGTTGAGTTGCTCCTTGGCTGCGGCAATGGCGGATTCTATATCCCGGGATTCGATATGCGCCAGAACCATGCCGGCTCGCACATGATCACCTGCTTCAACCTCGATTGCCTTGATCGTCCCATTTACCCGGGTACTGAGCACGGCACGTCGACCCGGGCTTACCAGACCGGGGAACCGGCGACTTGAACCCTGCTGCCAGGGCTGAATTTTCGCCACGTTCACGTGTACCAGCTCCTCCTGGCCGGGAACATGGGCTGCCTCTTGATCCCGCGATTCAGAACAGCCGGCCAGGAAAATAAAAAGCAGTGAAAAGCAGTAAACGGCGAAAGATTGGCGGGCAAGCATCCTCATGGGATTTCTCCTTGCAGAACCGTTAAAGGATCCATGCCGTAATAAAGGTAGCAGTTCATGGAAGCCAGCAGAGACTGGTACTGATAGCGGCTGTGTTCAAGCCGGCGCTGGAAAAGGCCGGCCTGAACGGCGAGCAGGTCGGTCATGTTTCCCAACCCCTCCTCATACTGTCGCCGGGCCAGTTTCATTGAATGGTCGGCTGCTTCGAGTGCTTCGATCGATGCCTGCCAGGCAGACCAGGCCGCCCTCCATTGACTTATGGCCAGTTGCTGCTCTTTCTCCACAGTGCGCCGGGTCTGTTCCAATTCGATCCGGGCCAGATTTTTTTTGGCACGAGATTCGGCAATCTCACCTTGACGGCCCAAACCGTCGAACAAGGTCCATTGCAGATTGAGGGCGACAATCCAGCCGTCTGCATAAAGATCAAAAGCTGCATTCCCGTCAATCCATTGCTGCCGACCCAGCAGATTGATCCTGGGCAGCCAGCCGGCCCTTGCTTTGTCCAGGCCCGCTGCGGCCGCTTCATGCCGTGCTTCCTGGGCCAGGAGATCACTGCGTTTTTTTGATGCGATCCGGTCAGTTGGCGGCGGGAGTGATTCCGGCAGAGCGCTGGTCAACAGTAAGGGGTCTTGCAGCGGCAGGTCCAGCAGGGTCGCAAAATTAATTCGAGCTTCCCGCACATCCGCTTCTGCGGTTTGCACACGGGCTCTGGCCGAAGCTACTTCCGCGTCAGCCCTGAAGACGTCAAGCTGTGCTGCCAGTCCCTCCTGATAGGCGGCTCTCGCCATGGCCCGGGCATTTTGGGCGGCTTGCAGGGCCATGCGGGCGGCGTGCTCATCGGCCTGCCGCACATCGACGGCATAATAGAGCATGGCCACCTGCAGACGCATCATTTGCCGGCCCCACCGATATGCCATATCACGTGCCTGGAGCCCCATTTTGGCCTGCTCACGGGCCTTTAAGGCGTCGGCATTAAATACCGGCTGGATCATTTGAATACCGATGATCGATCCTTCCACCGGGCCCGCGTCTCTGTACATAATGCGTGGTGGCAGACTGGGCGAGGGGATCGGAATGTCATTAAGCAGGGAAGAATCCGCTCGCAGCAGGGTGGCATCGGCGGAAATTTTCGGCAGAAACGCCTGGGCGGAACGTTTATGGGTCGCCTGTGCAAGGGCCTGCTTGGTATTCAGGATTTGTAATTCCGTGGCATTTTTTTCTGCCAGATCGAGCGCCTGCACAAGGGTCAGGTCTCTGGCCTGAACGGAAGAAACGAAAAAAAACAACGCTATTATCCAGAGATTTTTCAAAACATATTCCTTTATCTTTTGCGGCAATCCAGCTTCAAAAACGGTAGCTGAAGACGATGCAGTATTCCAGGAAAATTATGGACGTTCTTCTGCACTCCCCAAAAATCAACCATGGTTCGAGCCTATGGATCGTACCAGACGGAGCGTTTCCTCGGGTTCGAGATCACGCCATCTTCTGTAGACGGCTGCCACGGCAAATGAACCGCGGTCCTGAATGTTGGGACAGTAAATTTTATCGACGCTCTCTATAATGCGGTGAATGGACGACAGAGGGGCGGTCGGTACGGCGACGATGATCCTTGTTGCTTTCTGCCGCTTTACCATGTCTATGGCTGCCATCATGGTAAATCCCGATGCCAGACCATCGTCGGCGAGTAGAGCCGTCCTGCCGTCGAGTCGCGGCAGCGGCCTGCCTTCCCGCAGCCTGACGTTCCTGCGTTCCAGTTCCCGGCGTACCTGCTCCGTCTGCTGTTGAATCTGCTCTTGACTCAGGTGCAGCCGTGCCAGCAACTCCTGATTGAAGAAAATCGTGCCGTCCATGGTCATGGCGCCGAATCCCGCCTCCGTGTTCCCTGGGATCTGTATTTTGCGGGTAATGAGCAGATCCATGGGAAGGTCCAGTTTTCGTTGGAGTTGAAGACCGATGGGAACCCCGCCGGACGGTATAGCCAGAACGATTGCCCCGTCGTAGTCATCTTCGGACTGACGGAGCATATCGGCAAGATATTCACCGGCATCCGCCCTGTCTTCGAAGAGGGCGTGCCGGTTTCTGTAGGCCGCTACTTCAATGAGTTTATCCATCATGACGCTCCCCTGGAGAGCTGTCTTGGCAGGAGGGGCAGTAGCAGGCCCTGCGTCCGGCGACGTCGATCTTTTCCAGGCGTGCACCGCAGACTGGGCACCTGCCATCGCCATGTCGGTGACGGGTAAGCATGGAAGTCGTCATCTTTTCCGGCTCGGCGTCGGCTTCCACAGCCGTAACAAGGGTTTCCCGGAGTACTCGATATATCTGCCGCAGCCGTTTCTCTTCAAGCTGCCTCAAAGAAACTTTGGGATGCAGCCGCAGTTGAAAAAGGATCTCGTCCGAGTAGATATTGCCGATGCCGGCGATGATCTGCTGATTCATCAGTGCCGGTTTGAGCATGCCCCGTCG
>CAZUJZ010000203.1:0-7135 GCA_964620665.1 uncultured Desulfofustis sp.
GACCCCTTTTTTTTAAAAAAAAAAAGGGGTCTGTCCCCTTTTTTCGCCTTTTTTCGCAGCATTCAGAGAGGATTGCATGAACAGAGTTACGTGGCTTGTTATTGGAGTCTTGGTCTCTATCGTGGGGAGTCCTGTCCTGGCGGCCGATCACCGTATCGGTGGCGGGATGAATTATTGGGTGGCGCTTGACGATGTGGATATCGGCGATGTCGATGAGAATGGCTTTTCGTATCTGGTCAGCTATCAATACTGGCCCGGCTTGCTCGGGCTGGAAGTGGATCTGGAAATCCTGCCCGATCGTTTCGGTGAAACAGCGGTGGCACCGCAGGCCTTTGTTCTGATCGGCCAAAATGTTTACGGCGGGGCCGGTATCGGCATGCAGTATCGGGATGGAGATTTTGCCGACGAGCCGTTCTTTGCCTTTCGGGCCGGCCTGAACCTGGAACTGCTGCCCGGCGTGTGGGGGGATTTCTACACCACCTACCGATTCAACGACTCCACCGATCTCGATAACGAAGCTACCGACATTGATACCGATACCGTTTTTTTCGGCGCCATGGTTCGACTGGCGTTGTGAGAAAAAGCGGGCTCAGGCGTGGTGTGTCCTTTTCAGGTTTTGAATTGCCTGCTGGTGTCCGCCGATTTTTCGGCCATGCCCTGCAAACTGCCGGAGGTGTCGAGGATCGCCAGCACCGTCTCCTCGACCTCGTTGACGGCGTCATCGACGGAGTTGGCCATGGTGGCCATTTCCCCCGCATAGACCGATGCCTGGGAAACCTTGGCATTGGCGTCCTGCAGCACCTGGGAGGCCTGGGCGAGGGACGAGGCAATTTCTTTGACCGTTGCCGACTGCTGCTCGGCGGCGCTGGCGATGGTCTCGACGATCTCGCTGTTTTCGCCGATGATCGTGGCCGTTCCCTGAATTTCGGAAATCGTTGATTGGGTGGCCTGCTGCACCTCGTCGATCCTGGACTGGATCTCCACGGCCGCATCGGCCACCTGTTGAGCCAGCGACTTGATCTCGTTGGCAACGACACCAAAGCCCTTGCCGGCCTCGCCGGCACGGGCCGCTTCAATGGTGGCATTGAGGGCGAGAAGGTTCACCTGGTCGGAGATCTCGGCGATGGTTTCGGTGACTTTGCCGATCTGGTCGGCGGCTGCACCGAGCCCTGAAATGGTGGTCAGCGTGGACTGCATGCGCGTCGTCGTTTCCGACGTGTTGGCATGGGCTTTGGCCGAGGTGGCGGCGACTTCGGCCACGGTGGCGGTCATCTCTTCGACCGCCGAAGAGATGGTGTGAAACGTGCCCGCCGACTCTTCGATCACCCGGGCGATTTCCCCCATGTCCCGGCTTTGGTAGCCGGCCGAGCGATAGACGGTCTGCGACACGGTTTTGGCTGCGGTGGTTTGTTCCTGGATGGTTTTGATGTGGGCGTGGATGGTCTGGGCGGCATCATTGAGACGGCCGGCGTCCTGCTGCAGATCCTTGATGATGGTGCCGAGTTTTTCCAGGAACACGTTGAAATAGTGTGAGACCCGGCCGGTTTCATCGGTGGAGGTTACCGGCAGTCGCTGGGTCAGGTCCGCGTCGCCGGAGCTGATATTGGCCAGGCCGTCGGCGGCATTGCGAATCGGGGCGGCGATCTGGGAGGCGATGAACAGGGCGCCGATGGCCGCAAGCACAATCACGCCGCAGACGATGGCGATAAAGGTCGTCGCGGTTGTGTCGATCATTTCGTCGGCACGATCGTGCAGCGTTGCAAGTACCGCGGTGTTGTCCTGTGCCGGATCGGTCGATGATTGGTGCTGCATTGTCAACGCCCGCTCGAAGTGTTCCAGCGATTGTACCTTGAAATCATGGAGGAAATAGAGGGCAAGTCCGGTCAGCACGATGCCGAAGGCGATGGTGCTCGGAACGACGAACCAGAAGATTTTCGCTTTGATCGACAGGTTTTTCAAAAACGTGAGCATGCTTTTGACCTCCTGGCAATGATGCCCGGCAAAACCCCCGATATTACCGTGCATCTTTTCGTTTATTAACACAGTATCATGCTACCTTTTTGCAAAGCGTATCGTCAAGCACAGCGGTGAAATAAAGCGGCGACTGATCGCCTTTCCGGTAGACAGGCGGTCTTGTCACCATTTCGTGCAATTTGCAAAATTGTGTGGAATAATTGTTTATTCACTCAACTGCTTTTCTCGGGAAACCGCGTTTATGATGAAGCTCGACCAGTTGTCATACGCCCGGATCATCGACAATCTCCATGACGGGCTCTATTTCGTCGATGCCGACCGGATCATCACCTATTGGAACAAAGCCGCCGAACGGATCACCGGTTATCGCGCCGCCGAGGTGATCGGCAAGAGTTGCGCCGATAATATCCTGACCCACGTCGACAGTGAAGGCTGCGTGCTGTGCCTTGGCACATGCCCGCTGGCCGCCACGATCCTTGACGGAAAGGACCGGGAGGCCGAGGTCTTCCTGCACCACAAAAACGGTCATCGGGTCCCCGTTCTGGTTCGCGTCAACTCTCTGACAGATGAACAGGGCCGGGTCATCGGCGGCATCGAGTTGTTCACCGATCTGAGCACTATCCAGGTCAATCAGCACCGCATTGCCGAACTCGAGCAACTCGCGCTGCTCGACGGCCTGACCCGCCTGGCCAACCGCGTCTATCTGGAGCGGGAGATCCGCAACCGGCTCCATGAATTCGATCGTTTGGCGATGCCCTTTGGCTTGCTCTTTATGGATATCGACCACTTCAAGCACTTCAACGACACCTATGGTCACGCGGTCGGTGATGAGGTGCTCAAGGCCGTGGCCCAGACCTTTGTCAACATCTCACGGCCGTTTGATCTCTTCGGTCGCTGGGGAGGGGAGGAGTTTCTCGGTATTATCCGCAACATCACCGAGCGGGATCTGCGCTCCCAGGCCGAACGGATACGGCTGCTGATAGAGCGCACCTACCTGGTCCAGAGCGGCCAGAAACTGCAGGTGACCATTTCCATCGGGGCAACCGTGGTTCGGCCAGGAGATACCATGGCAACCCTGGTCAAGCGGGCCGACGCGCTTCTCTATGAGAGCAAGAACAATGGGAGAAACCGGGTTACGCTGGGTTGATGGTGACCGCCCGGCAACGGGTCTGCTTCCCGGCGGCCGGGTCCCTGCGGCGTCATCCTCAACTGACCCCTAAGACCCGGCAGGCAATCAATCTGACACGTGAGGGCATAATATGAGCGGAATTCACCAGAGACGTCAGTGGCCGAAAGGCCTTTTCGGATGTGTACCGACAACGGTGCTGGCCGCACTTGCAGCTGTGCTGATCAGTGCAGCCGCCCGGCCTGTCCATGCTGCCGGAGAGCACGCCTGTGATTATCTCACCAGTGAACAGGTGGCGACCGTGATGGGGACCGCCGTTGGCAAGACGGAAAGGCACGAGCCCAACCCGATGGGACAAAGCGTCTGTTTTTTTGACATTCCCGCCGACACGAAGATGCGTTTTGCGCAACTGCAGATGGTTCGCTCGGCATGGGCCGCTGATGCCGGTACCAACTGGAATGCGCGCTCCCTGTTTGAAAACAACATGAGTTTTCTCAGCGACCTGCAGGAGATCAGCGGGGTCGGAGAGACAGCCTATTGGGGCGGCTCCGGCATGAAGATGGGGGCCGGCCTGCATGTGTTGCACGGGGACAGCTATTTCACCGTCCAGGCAGCCACCGGAGATGAGCAGGACAACCTGCAGAAGGCCACGGAACTCGCCGGTCTGGTGCTTGCACATATAAAGTGACGGGCGAGGGATCAGCGTGTTTGATAAAGAGAAAAACCTCTCCAGGAGGTACGACGATGGCAGGCAAATCTCTGATAACGATGGTCGGCTTTATAGTGCTCAGTTTTTTTCTGCATGCTCCCGGTTCCGCCGCCGATCTTGAGGGCAGCACGGATCATCCGCTGGTCAAGCGATATGAAGGGTCGGAAATCATCAAATACGAGTATCGTAAGTACGACGGTTTGAGCATTGCCCTTGGCAAAGCGAAAAACTCCAGCGAACTGGTCGAAGCCCGCAGAGTTGAAGGGGCGATCACCAGGCTGACCTACAAAGTGCCGCAAGGCCGCTCTCCCCTGGAAGTGATCCGCAATTATGAGCAGGAATTGCAGTCTCTTGGCTTTGTCGTCCTCTTTTCCGGCGGAGCGGATGAACTTGGCAGCTATTTTGCCGAAGCGGCCGGTTACAAGGCCATCCAGTGGCCCCCCAACGTACCGGCCCTGACCCTCAACAGCGACAGCCAGCAGTTTATGGCGCTGGAAAAAAAGGGAGCAGGCGGGAGCGCCGCTGTTACCATTGCCCTGTATGCGGTCGAGAACCGGTTCTGGGCCAGCGATCTGAAAAACGTCGAAAAAGGCCAGGTGTTGCTCCAGGTCGACATCGTCGAGAGCGCACCGATGGAAGAGAAGATGGTCACGGTGGCCGCCGAAGAGATGGCCCAGCAGATCTCCGCCTCTGGAAGCATTGCACTCTACGGTATCTATTTTGATACCGACAGGGCCGATCTCAAGCCCGAATCCTCCCTGACCCTCGAGCAGATCGCCAGGTTGTTGAACGACAACGCGAATCTGAAGCTGCTCGTGGTTGGCCATACCGACAATGTCGGCACGTTTGCCTACAACAAAGAGCTGTCCAGCCGCAGGGCCGCCTCAGTGGTCGCCGAATTGACCACGAACTACGGTATTGCCGCCGATCGGCTGACCCCGGTTGGCATATCGTACGCCAGCCCGGTCGCGTCGAATCACACCGAGGAGGGCAGGGCGCAGAATCGACGTGTGGCGTTGGTTGAAGATTGAGCGTGTGGCAAAAAACGGCACGATCTGGTACCCATTATGCGCTATCCATGTTCCAGTACACCATAAACCAAACCGTGAGCCGGTTGCGAGGAACCAGCAATGCAAGCGATTGAATCCTATCTTCTGCAGATCGTCTCGTTTTTTACCGGCAACTGGATTGCCGCACTGATCCTGGCCGCGGTCATCGTGCTGCTCTATCTGAAAAAGCCGAAGCTGCTCTTTCAGCTGGTCGGCCTGATCGTGCTCGCGGTAGCCCTGCTCTATATCATGATCTTTCTGGAAAAATCGTTGTTTTCCGGGGTCTCTTCGAAAGAGCGGTCCTACGATGTGGAGCGGCAGCTCAAGTAAGCAGGTGCCCGGTTTGCAGCTCAACCCGGCTCAATCCGAGAAGAAATCGTCGACCAGCGCCGTCCGCCAGGTCGCGCTCGCCAGCCGCCAGTCTCCTTTTTCCTCCACCAGTTCCAGCTCGAAGCGGTACAGATCGGCATTGATCGACGGCAGCACCGACACATCGCTGATCGGCCGACCGGCCAGCGCCGCCAGGACCGTGGCCTCGATCCGACCGTCCAGTTCGGCCGCCGTCTGCAGCCGCGTGTAGATATGCACGGAGCGATTGCGCATCAGGTAGCCGGCGGCCACGGCCAGCACGTCCCGGGCCGTGCGCCCGGCGGGGTCGGTGTAATCTTCGGCGATCAGGGCGCGCAGGTCGCGTACCTGCCGCTCCCGCGCGGCTTCTTCGCAAGCCGCAATAAAGCTCCGGGCAATCGCCTCCGGCCCCTGCTCCTCACTGCAGGCCGCCGGCAGCAGCAGGGCCGCCAGCAGGGCCGGCACGAGCAGCAGCCGGTTGCGATGTCTACACCTTCTGTTTGAAATTCTCATTGATCTGGTAGACAAAGGCCAACACCTCGGCGATGGTCTGATAGAGGTCGACCGGAATCTCCTGGCCGAGCGGGATCTTGGCCAGGAGTTCGACCAGGTCCGGATCTTCATGGATATGCACGCCGGCCTCGCGGGCGGTCTCGATGATCTTCTGGGCGACCAGCCCCTTGCCGCCGGCAACGACCCGCGGGGCATCCGACTGCTTCTTGTCGTAGAGCAGCGCGACTGCCTTGTCCTGTTTACCGCCGGGTGGTTGCATGGTCACACCTTCGTGTCGAGAATCGTCTGCTCTTGGGGAAACAGGCGGCGCACCAGTTCATTGGCCGGGTCGTCGGCGCCGTCGGCAAAGCTGACCGAGACGAGCGGGGCCGCGGTCAATGCCTCTTTGAGCTGCTGCTCGAACCCGGCGACAAAGGCGGCCTTTTCCTTGGACTCGAGGTGAAAGCGGATAAAGAGCCCTTCTTGATTGAGCAGGAAAACGATCTTCAGGTGACCGAGCCCGGTCAGGCTCAGATGCAGTGAAAAATGGTGCTCCTCGGCTTGTCCATCCGCGCCGCCTTCCCCTTCCTGCTGCTGTTCCACGAGCACATAGCCCTGATCGAGAAAGGGCAGCGGCAGCGGAAAGAGCAGAAAACGTTCCTGGCCCAGCTGCAGTTGGGCGAGCTGAAACAGCTCCAGGGTCGCCAGCAGTTTGCCGGCCTGCTCGCTGATTCTCTCGGAATGTTGAAAGAGGTGGGCGATTTCCAGCAGGGCCGCCTTGAGCGTCTGTCCCGCCTGGTCTTTGCCGCCCTGGGCGAGCAGGCTCTCCAGGTTCAGGCCGAGCCGGGTAAACAGGGTGCGCAGGAACTCGCCGCCCTCCCTGCTGTTGATGATCGCCTGCATCCCCTGCGGCAGAAAGGAGGCAAGGGTCTCGCCGGTGCTGCTGCTCAATTGGGAAAACGGCGCGCCCCCGGTGGAACCGCCTGTGGTCAGGCTGGCAAGCAGGGCGCTCAGGTCGAGCGTGCTGCCGAGCAGCACCAGGGAGCGGCCGGACAGCGCAGAGAACACATCGGAGACGATCTTCAGCTCGACCTGCGGCTGGGTGCTGACCACCTGGAGCTGCAGTTGCTGACCGGGAGTCAGACGCGCCTGCGACGAGGCGAGCAGTCGGTTGCCGGCGATCTCCAGCAGGTAGCGTTCGCCGGAACGGGCCTCGAGCACCATCGCCTTGAGGATCTCGCCGGTCGGCGGCGCAGCCTGGCTGTCCGGC
The DNA here is from genome assembly GCA_964620665.1 of uncultured Desulfofustis sp. Lineage (GTDB taxonomy): Bacteria > Desulfobacterota > Desulfobulbia > Desulfobulbales > Desulfocapsaceae > Desulfofustis. The sequence goes on from CAZUJZ010000203.1 coordinate 6,969, forward strand.
CGGCCGGTTCCCTGCCGCGAGGTATAGGAGCCGTGCGGCGGTATCGGGGAGAGTGGAGTGATCGTGCTCATACGATCTTATCGACACAAAAGAAGCCCTTCTTTACAAGGCGCCGGTGGACGAATCCGTCCCCGGCCCGTAAGGGTGCAGCCGCCTACATGCTCTCC
>CAZUJZ010000204.1:0-7064 GCA_964620665.1 uncultured Desulfofustis sp.
CTTCGGCCCCTTTTTTATCGCGTAGAAAAACTCTTCAACCCTAGTTTTAACCTCTACACCTCGCCAGTTGCGTTTCCTTTGCGATCCACGCCTCCGCAAGTAGCCCTTACTGGCAACCTGCCAACTCGTTTACGGTAGAAAATGGTGTGTCCAGAAAAGCGGGCTATCCATCCGATCTAGTCAAGCCCTTGGGGAAACCTTTGCCAATTATTTGCTTAACCTCTACTAAACCTCTGTAGAATAATGACGAGGAGCCTAATAGTTGGTGCCCCCGGCAAGAATCGAACTTGCGACACCAGGATTAGGAATCCTGTGCTCTATCCACTGAGCTACGAGGGCGAGGTGGCGGGAAAAGCTGGTCTGTGATCGTGATCTGATCACGAGAAACACCTTATATCATCAGGCGTTGTTCGTGTCAACGCCTGTCTGGGCGACGGTTTGACGGCATTTTGGGTGCTCGCGTGGTCGTGAGGTTGGTTGTCGTCGATGTCGTCGCTGTCGCCGCGATGGGTGGACTCCTGTTCAGATCGATTCGCCGTCCTGCAGCATCGGAGCGGTAAACATCTTTTTGGTGGCATTGCACCTGACGGTGCAATTGCGGCCGATGCGCATGCCTTCGGGGATTCTGGCAAACTCGCCGATCAGGGTGATGCCGGTGTAGAGATGCTTCGGGTAGAGGCGGTTGGCGATATCGTGATTATCGCCGATACCGACGGCGCATCCGGCACAGAACCTGGTCAGTTTGTCGGAGATGACCAGGTCGAGCTGGGCGCCCTTTTTCACGACGCAATCCCGGAACAGGATCGAATCACTCACCACGGCCCCCTCCTCGACGACCACCCCCGGTGACAATACAGAGTTGATGACCGTGCCATTGATGATGCAGCCGGCGGAAATGAGCGAGTTGTGGACATCGGCATGCTTGAGTAAGCGAGTGGCCGGTCGGTCGGCTCGTCGCCCCTCGGCCTCGACATTGGTGCAGATCTGCCATTTTTCCGGAGAAATGCCGCTCTCCGGTCGGAGCAGATCCATATTGGCTTGCCAATAAGACTGGATCGTGCCAACATCCCGCCAATAGCCATAGAAGGGATAGGCAAAAACATTATCGTTTTCGATTGCCCAGGGCAGGATGTGGATGCCAAAATCCACCTCGTTCTTCTCGCGCGCCAATGTTCTGAGCAGATATTTCCGATCGAACACGTAAATGCCCATCGAGGCCAGATTGGTGCGTGGCACTTGCGGTTTTTCCTCCCAGTCGACGACCCGGTTGTCCTCGTTGACGATACCGGCTCCGAACTGATGCATCTCACTTTCCGGCACCACCATCATGCCGACGGTGATGTCGGCCTTCTTGAACCGGTGGTACTCGATCATCGCGGCAAAATCCATGTGATAGATGTGGTCGCCCGACAGCACGAGGACCTCATCGGTCGGATTGGACTCGATGAAGTCGACATTTCTCCGAACCGCGTCGGCGGTTCCCTGGTACCAGTCGGAATCCTTCATGCCGGTACGCGGCGGCAGGATCTTGACGCCGCGGCTGCGCCCGGTGAAATCCCAGGGTTCGCCGGTTCCGATGTGGCTCATCAGCGACAACGGCTTGTACTGGGTGAGGACGCCGACCCGTGTCAGACCGGAGTTCATCACGTTGCTCAGGCTGAAATCGATGATGCGGTAGATTCCGCCAAAGGTCACCGCCGGTTTGGCCCTGGTTTCCACCAGCAGGTTCAACCGGCTGCCGACACCGCCGGCCAGCAGCAGAACGAGTGCATCAGCAGCTCTTCTCATGACAGCACCTCCCCCGGCTCGACCACCAACGGCCACTTGCCCGCTGCCAGATACGGTGAAATGGTGACACCGGAGCCAATACTCGTGCCCGCCGGAACCTGATTGTTCCACCCGACCACGGTCAGGTCTTCGGCGCCGCCATTGGCTTGGCCGCCGACAGTCACCCCGGCGCCAAAGGTCGTGTTGACGTCGGCGATGGTCTTGCGCAGGTGGCAGTCGGCGCCGATGTTATTGTCAAAGAAGATGACCGAATCTTCGACGACGGCACCCGGCCCGACCCGGACGCCGGGAAAGATGATGGAATTTTTGACCGTCCCGTCGACAAAGCAGCCGTTGTAGATCAAGCTGTTGGTCACCGTGGCCGCACTGCCGAGCAGTGCCGGCTGATGCCCGCGCAGGTTGCGGTGATCGAGGTTGGTGCGGATTCCCCAGCGTTCCAAATCGATGAGCGGCTCCGTGCCGAGCAGGTCCATGTTGGCCTGCCAGTACTCGGCGATCGTTCGGGTATAACCCCAATAGCCATGGTATTTGTAGCCGTAGATACGCTTGCCCTGGCTCATCAGCCACGGGATGATGTCCCGGCCGAATTCGAAGGAGGTATCCGCCTGGTTCTCCTCCAGAGCCCGGTAAAGCGTCTCGGGTCGGAAGCAGAGAACGGTCAGCGACGACCACTCGCCCTCGGGATTTTCAGACTTTTCCTGGTAATTGATGACCCTGCCGCCGCGCCGGCCGTCTTCATCGTCGATGGCCGCCATACCGAACCGCGAGGCCCGTTTGCGTGCCACGCGCTTGCAGACCACGGTCAGATCGGCCTGTTTCTCATGGTGATACTGGATGACCTCCTGGTAATCCATCTGGTAGATATGATCGCCGGACAGGATCAAAATCTCTTCCGGGGCATGATACTGGATGAAATCGAGGTTCTTGTAGACCGCATCGGCCGAACCGCGATACCAGTCGTTCTGCTGGGAGTCGATAAAGGGCGGCAGGATGGAGGCGCCGCGGAAGCGGCCGATCATGTCCCAGGCGGCGCCGGTGCCGATATGGTTGATCAGGGAATAGCTGCGGTATTGGCTGAGAATGGCGACGTTGTTGATCCCGGAGTTCATCAGGTTGGACAACGCAAAATCGATAACCCGGGCGAAACCGCCGAACGGCACGGCCGCCTTGGGACGATAATAGGTGAGCACGTTCAGCTCGTCGGCCCGCCCCCCGGCCAGAATCATTGCCAAAGTCGTTGGTTTGAGCATCGCCCCACTCCGCTCTGATCGCGTTCAGACCGGAGACCCGGTCGTTTGTGCTACGCAAGATCCTGCCGATCCGCCTGTAATACCACCCGAAACCGGTCCGTGCGCACCGTTATTGCAAATGACGCATGGTCAAACGTTTCAGGGTCTGGGTGTTGATGTCATATTCCGTCATCTCCAGCGCCTTGAGCGGTACCTCCGCCCGGGCTGCCCCCTTGTGCCCGCCGGCAGAGCCGATCTGCCCGAACACCTGGGCGGCCAGTTTGCCGGCACTCTTCCGATAGCCGTCACACCGGAAGATGACCACCAACTTGTCGCTGTGGATGCCCGACACCAGAACCCAGTCGATATCCGACACGTGGTTGAGAAAATCGGCGATGATCACCAGCACGTCGGGGCTGCGAACCTTACCGATATGAGCGTAGATCTTGCCTTTCGAGTATTGCAGTTCGTTCAGGGCAATACTGAAATACTTGAGTTCACTGCGTCGCAAATCGGTCAATTCGAATTTCCTTACCAGGTTACGGTTTGCCAGATCGAACAAATAGCGAAACGAGATGCCGTCAGCCAGTCTCGCCTCTTTCTCGAAATCCTGAGTGTCGACCTTGATGCCATAAAAAAGGGCGGTAGCCAGCGCCGTCGACGGTTTCATGTTGGCGGCGCGAAGATATTCCACCATCATCGACGAGGCGGCACCGTAATCGGGCCTGATGTCGACATAGGGAACATCCCAGTCCGTGGTGACCGGATGATGATCGATGATCACATCGAATTTGATTTTTTCAAATACCGGCAGGTGGTTCGGCTGGGAGTCGACCAGGATCTTCTTCGAGTAATCGGAGACCTTGACATTGCCGAGTCGCTCCAGCGGGATACGTAGCCGCTCGACCATCTCCACATTGTTGAGTCGGCTGATCTCGTTTGGATGAGCGACCGTTATATTCTTGACGCGGTAACGAAGCAATCGCTTGATCGCCATCGCACAGGCCAAGGCATCGGGATCGGCATTGATGCAGATGAGAACGGTGTCGTCCTTGGCAAATATGCTCCAGAATTCTTCGAGCCGGATCTTCGCTGTTTTTTTGTAGGACTGCTCACAGACTTGCAGGCCATTCGGTTTGCGCTTTTTCGGCATGAATGGTAACTGTTGACCATACCTCTCGAGCCACTGCGACATGAGACATGTGCTCTTCTCCGCCGCCGATTTTACCTGCAATCACTCCTGAATGCTTGAGCAAATACCGGCTCGATGAAAAGGTATCAGTCAGCCACCTCCTGTTGGTTTTTGCCTCGCCGGGATCCCTGCCGATAACGAGACAGAAAAGCTGCCCAACACATTGGAAAAACAAAGAGTGTCGGACAGCTGCTGCACTTCAGAATGTATGATAGTGCAAATACCGACTCGAATCAAGGGCAAAGCGTTTATCTGTTTGTTATTACATCGTTAATCAAATTTTTTAAAATCGCATTAACCGAGCCGTCGCTGTTTGCCCGGCGCGACTCCATTCGTGCCTGCCACCCACGCCAGGCAGCGCTTTACCTTGACGGAACCGGCGTCGAAATGGTACGTAGTTGAGCTTATTAACGCATGACAGAGCTAACCGACATCCAGCCCGCAGCACGAACACTCCGGCAGCTGTTTACACCATGACAAAACGATCCGCGGCGGCGTTATGCTCCTGCTGACCCGCTATCTTCTGGCGCAGTTTACCCGGCACTTTCTGACGCTGACCGTCGGCTTTGCCGCGCTCTACCTGTTGATCGACTTTTTCGAAAAATTCGATCATTTCGCCGATGCCGGTAAGCCGATGTCGCTGATCGCGCAGTTCTTCCTGCTCAACATTCCGTTCATCGTCGATCAGCTCAGCCCGATCCTGATCCTGCTCTCCGGCGTCGTCACTCTCGGTCTGCTCAATCACAACAACGAGCTGTTGGCCCTGAAGGCCACCGGTATCCCGCTGCGCCGAATCATCCGGCCGATCCTGATCGGCTCACTGCTCCTTACCGGGCTGTTTATCACCGCCGCCCAGACCATCTTGCCCAAGACCATCACCACAACCAACGATATCTGGTATGAGCAAATTCGCGGCAAGGTTCCGCTCGGCATTTTCCGCAACGGACGTTATTACTATAAAGGCACGGAAGGTTTCTACTCTTTTCAGTGGCCGAACAAGGAAAAACTGGTCTTCAAGGATTTTTCCTACTCGACCTGGGATGAGAATTATAATGTCAGAACGATGGTCGTCGCCGCATTTGCCGACTGGGAAGATCCTCAATGGAAACTGATTCGCGGCCAGATAACCCGTCAGGACCACGGTGATTTTAACGTCGAACAATTTCGCAACCTGATCCTGACCCTGCCGGAATCCCCCGAAGATTTTCTCGTTCCGGAATACGAGTCCGCGGAAATGTCGCTGACGGAGCTGTTTTTTGAAATCGGCAAACAGGAAACACGAACCGAACGACTCGAGGCACGAGTTGAGTTCTACGGACGCCTCTCTTATCTGCTCCTCGGCCTGCCGCTCTTGCTCCTCGGGTTGCCGGTTCTTATCTTGTCTTACCAGAAATGGGGGAAAGACCTGTCCATCGCCATTCCCATCAGTTGCTTCATGGCGTTTGCCGCATGGGGCGGTTGGGGCGCATTGCAGACCTTTGCCAAGGCCGGCTACATGCCGCCGCTGCCGGCAGCGGTGATCGTTCATGTCATTTTTTCCGCGATCGGCATCTATCTCCTGAAAGAACTCGACAGCTGACAGAGAGCCAATGGAAAATGGAGCAACCCGGAAAAGGACCGGTATCGTCGGCGTTCCCCCGCTCGACATCATCAAGAAACTGAGGCGGGACAACGCGCTGATCTTCGATTTGGACGAACCGATCGTGCAGAGCAGTATCGAGGCCGCCTCGCCGTTTCTGCCCTCGGTCTATTGCGCCATTCTCCGTACCGTCGTGATCAATGCCGTATCGCTTGATCTCGACGAGATCTACATCGATGTCGGACCGGGCAAGTGCGACAGCGCCCTGCACACCGCCACCATCCTCGAAGATTCACTGCCGCGGACAACAATTGTCCGAACCAGGAACCTGGACCGACTCGACTTCGGCACGCCCATCTGCCGCACCCGCATGGGGCTACTGGAAAAACTGGCGGCGATCACCGCTTCGGTGACCGTCCCCGAGCCTCACCGGGAACTGTCGCCCTGCCCGCCGACCGCCGGCTTCTGGGGGGTGCCGCCGCGCGATTTTTCGCTGCTCTCGCTGTTTCCCGAGACGACCCACGTCTACGGCTGGAGCCGCTGCATGGAGAACAAGACACCCGACAATATCGAGTTGGAAGAACATTTCAACCCGGCGATCCCCACCGTCTTCTTCGCCCAGTCGTTCTGTGCCAAAACCGCCCTGGCACGGCACCTGGCCGGTCGCCATCCCCACGCCCTCTACGTCGACTGCGATGTCAGCGCCGGCAGCAGCGTCAAGGCAAAGATCCAGGCATTTCTTGAATTGTCGGAGGTCTTCGATGCTGCTGGCTGATTTCGGCACATCCTATTGCAAGCTGTTGGACACCGCCGATGCGGTCCCGCAGGTGGTGCCGACCAAGGACATCGATCGCGCCCTGCGGGTCGACCTGGCCACCGGCCATAACGGCAAACGATTCGCCGCCCACTACGTCAACGAATTGACGGCGCTGGCCCGGGGCGGCCGGCACCTGATCGACGATGACAGTTTTACGCTGCTGGACTGCGGCAGTCGCGACATCAAGTTCGTCCGTTACGAGAGCGGGGTGGTCAAGGACATGGGCTGGAACGCCGAGTGTGGCGCCTCGATGGGCTTTACCATCGAACTGCTGGAACGCTACTATGATCTCGACTTCGCCGCGCTGCGCGTGCCGCCGACTTCCTTTTCGGTGACCTGCGGCGTGCTCGGCATGAGCCATATCTTCGATGCGGTGATCGGCGGCATGAGCGAAGCCGAGGCCGTCGCCCGCTTCGTCAAGGGGATTGCGTTGAATGCCTACCAGTTCGCCGGCCGGCC
>CAZUJZ010000205.1:0-6966 GCA_964620665.1 uncultured Desulfofustis sp.
ATGCAATCGCGACCATGACGGCTTTAACGTTTGCCCTTTCACCACTCGACGCGCTTTAATTAAGAAGATTGAAACAGCGGGCGGCATTCACCACCTGCTCGTCATCCACATAAAAATGAGGGGCAACCCGCAGATAACCGGCCCGCTCGGTAACGATCACATTTTCTCTGGCCAACTGCTTGACCAGTGCTTCGGCACCGCCCTCCGCAACAATGCTGAGAATGCCGGAACGGTTCACCGTATCGAAACAAAGCGGCCGGTAGCGGTCCCGGTCCAGATGATCGAGGAACAGGTCCTGGAGCCGGAAGACCTCGTCGCGGATGGACTCGATCGGGTAGCGGCTGAAGATGTCCTCGGCTATGACCGCAAAGGCGGCAACATGGTCCCAGGGAATCGTCGAGTATTCGAACAACCTGCCGTCGCCGAACGGGTTCCAGCGATGATCGAGGTAATCGAATTGTTGCTGCATCATGCCCGGGCCGGCCAGCACCGGGGAGATTTTTTCCCGCAACCCGGCATCGGTGTAGAGCACCGCGGCACCCTTCGGCCCCATCAGCCACTTCCATCCCGAGGCGGCGACCGCGGCAATGCCCCAGGACTCCGGATAGAGCGGCAGACAACCGAGGCTCTGGGCGGCATCGACGATCAGGTCGATGTCGCGCTCCCGGCAAAACGCCGCGAGTTGTGGGAGATCGGCGGCAAAACCGCTGGCGAATTGGACATGACTGATAGCAACGACCCGGGTCCGGGGGCTGCAGACTTTTTCCAGGTCGGCGAGCTGCCAGCCGGTCGGTCGGCCGGCCTGCTCAAATTCTGCTACCGGTGAGCGATCCGGCAGCAGAATCAGCTCAACACCGCGTCGCTGCTGCAGTACCCAGGGGTAATGATTGCTCGGGTATTCATGGATATAGCTGACAATCTGGTCGCCCGGCTGAAACGGATAGCCGTTGGCCAGCTGGCAGAGTGCTTCGGCCGTGGAATGGACAAAGGAAATGTTGTCCGCCGTGGTACCCAGCAGCGCGCCAAAACCGTTCCGAAAACGCGGCAACAGATCCCCGAAGGAAGCCATCGCGGTCACACCGCTTTCCACCAGGCTCTGCTGAAACCCGGCGGCAGCGGAAGCCGCACCGACATAGAGCGGTGAAACCGCACAATGGCTGAGGAAGCAATATCGCTCCTTGACCGGAAAAAGCGTTACATTCTTTTCAAACATAAACCCTCCGGGCCGAACCAGGGTCTGGGCGGCCACCATCAACGAGAAAACTCAACACTGCCGCATCAATGGTACTCTTTGCATTTCGTTTCATTGTAAAACAAAAATATTTGAAAACAATGAGGTAACGTGAAATAATATTATTAATACTCATCTTGATTGTCAGAAAAACCGCTCGCGGCCTTGCAGACCCCTTCGCTAGCGGTGACACTCTGGAGATCAGAAAAGCGGACGACCCGACTCGGAGCTTTTCTCGCGCACATCTTCTCTACTGCCCGCTCCCATCCGGTGCGTCCACGGCGAGACCAACCATTATCGCCCAGGAGGACCACCATGACCCGCCCCGCCGATATCATCGATACACCGTCGCTGAGCATCCCAACTCTGTTCCAGGAGCGCGTTCGCCGTTCACCGGACGGTCCGGCCTACCAGTTTTATGACGCCCGGGACACCGCCTGGCACCATCTTACCTGGTCGGAGACGGAAGCCAGAGTAGCCCGCTGGCGCGCCGGGCTGTTCGGGGAAGCGCTGGACCGGGGCGACCGGGTGGCCGTGCTGCTGCCCAATGGAATCAACTGGGTCTGTTTCGATCTGGCGGCCCTGTCGCTCGGCCTGGTTGTCGTGCCGCTCTATGCCAACGACCGGCCGGACAACATCGCCTATATCCTCGAGCAGACCGAGGCCAGAGTGCTGCTCTGCCCCGGCCCCTTTTACCGGGAGAAAATCAGCCCGCTGACCGGCGCCCTGTCCATGCTCCGGCGCGTCATCACTGTCGAGGACGAACAGACCTGCCCGGTCGACCAGACAGCACGGCGGGCCGTCACGCTCGCCGACTGGCTGCCGGCCGACGGGCGCAAGGCCGACAACCTGCCGACCGACGAGGAGCTGGCCACCATCGTCTATACCTCCGGCACCACCGGCCGGCCGAAAGGGGTCATGCTCAGCCATCGCAACATCGTCGGCAATGCCGCCGCCGGCCTGTCGTGTATCCCGATATACCCCGACGATCTGCTGCTCTCGTTTCTACCGCTGTCGCACATGCTCGAACGTACGGCCGGCTATTACCTGCCGATGATGGCCGGGGCGACGGTGGCTTACGCCCGATCCATCCTGCAGCTCTCAGACGATCTGGCCGAGATCAGGCCGACGGTGCTGGTCGCCGTGCCGAAAATTTTCGAACGGTTGCACAGCAAGGTCCGTATCAAGCTCTCCCAGGAGTCGACCCTGAAACAGAAATTGTTCGCCCTGGCCGTCGATATCGGCTGGCGGCGCTACCTGCACAGCCAGCACCGGGCCCACTGGTCGCCTGGATTCCTGCTGCAGCCGCTGCTCGACAGGCTGGTCGGCGCCAAGGTCCGGGAGCGGCTCGGCGGCCGGTTGCGCATCGTCATCAGTGGCGGCGCCGCGCTCTCGTTCGAGGTGGCACGCACCTTGATTGGACTGGGAATCAGGATCTATCAGGGCTACGGTCTGACGGAGACCAGCCCGATCATCAGCGTCAACCGCCTGGAAGACAATCGCCCCGAAGGAGTCGGTCCGCTGCTGCCGGGGATTGCCGCCAAGACGGGGGAGTATGACGAGCTGCTGGTGCGCGGCAGCAACGTGATGCTCGGCTATTGGCGCAATCCGGAAGCGACCGCCGAGGTGCTCGACGAGAACGGCTGGCTGCGTACCGGAGATACCGCTCGGATCGAAGACGACCACCTGCGCATCACCGGCCGGCTGAAAGAGATCCTGGTGCTGAGCAACGGCGAGAAGGTCTCGCCCTCCGACGTCGAGACAGCCATCGCCGCCGATCCGCTGTTCGAACAGAACCTGGTTATCGGAGAGGGACGCCCCTATCTGACGGTGCTGGCCGTTCTCAATCAGGAACTCTGGAAACAACTGGCCGCCCAGGCCGGTCTCCCCGACGACGAGATGTCGTTGGCCGACCAGACCGTGAGAACCATGTTGTTGCGGCGCATCGAGGGTTGCCTGCAACAGTTCCCCGGCTTTGCCTGGATCAGGGATATCCACCTGAGCCTGCAACCGTGGACCGTGGAACAGGGCTTTTTGACACCGACCATGAAACTGCGCCGGAAAAACATCCTGTCGGCCTTTCATGACGAGGTTGAGCGGCTTTATCAGGCCTGAACCGGCGTACGGTCCGCCGCTCGCGCCAGCCTATTCGAAGCGCTGGAACTCACGCATGAACCGGCGGTCGATCCGGTCTTTGAGCCAGAAGGCCGGTCGGCCGCCGAACTGAACCGGCCACTTGTAGAAAATACCGGTACCGTCGCCGAGATTGAAGATCAGCAGATAGCTGCCGCCAGGCTTGAACTCCCGCAGCGAATCTCCCTGCAACGCGGCCATCAGATTGTCGCTCAGCACCGGATTCTGACGCACTGCGTAGACCCCCACCTTATCAAGCGGTTGATCCTGAAACGAAATGCAATCACCGCCGCCAAATATCGTCTCATGGGCGATGCTCTGCAGAAAGGAATTGACCAGCAGACCGCCGTCCGGCCCGACCGGCAGGCCCGCCTCGGCAAACAGCGGAGAGGGCCGCACTCCGACAGCGACAAAGATGATATCACAATGATGGGCCGTGCCGGAGGCATCTTCAATCAGACCGGCCCGGACGGTGCTGACCCGGTGTCCCCGGGCAATAGTGATGCCGCGCCTGCTCAGGGACGCCTGCGCCCGGCGGCGCACACCTTCAGGATGGTGCGGCAGCAGGCCGCTGCCGGCAAAGATCGTCAGCGACAGCGGCTGCATGCCGGGCTGCCGGCCGATGTTCCAGATATTGCCGGCAATCTCCACCGCCGACGGACCGCCGCCGACAACACCGATGTGCAGCGCCCGCTGCGAACCGAGCTCGATGATCCGCTGCCGGGCCGCCTGCAGGCGCTCGATGGGTTTGACCGGGAAAATATCGTCCAGGGGCCCGTCGATCATCTGGCGCGGTACCTGGCTGCCCAGGTTGCAGGACAAGACATCGTAGGCGATCGGCTCGCCGGAATCGAGCATGACCAGGCGCTGCCGAGGATCGATACCGGTCACCGTGGCCCGCACGAACGTGCCGCCCTGCTTTTCCGTGACGGCCCGGGTGGCAAACCGTATCTCCTCGGGCCGATAGGTGCCGCCCAGCATGCCGGGACCCATCCCGGAATAGTAGTGATAATCGGACGGTCCGATTACCGTCACCTCGCAGCCCCGGGCCACGAACTCGCCGAGGCCGGCCAGCGTCATCATATGCGCATGACCGCCGCCGGCAATGACCAGACGCTTTTTCATGACTCCTCCCGACCGCCGGTTTTTTCGGCAAACAGCTCACCGAGCGCTTTGAGGTGCTGGCGCTCTTCGCTGGCAATGGCCGACAAGGCCTTTTTCATTTCACTGTCGTCGGCGCGGTCGGCGGCGCGTTGGTACAAATCGAGGGCCTGCGCCTCGATCGCCATGGCCAGCGATAGCACATCTCCGACGTCCTGCAGGTTCGGCTGGTACAACTCGAGGTATTGCTTGGTGGTCAGACCGCCTTCCAGCGTGTCGCCGACGTTTTTTCCGGCAACACTGCCTGCTTCGTCCTGCCCGCCACGGACCTGCCGGTAATAATCGGCAATACGCTGCTGGTGCTTGACCTCGATGGCCGCCAACCGGTGAAACATCTCCCTGACGTCCTCCCGGTCGATCTGTCCGGCCAGCGATTCATAGAATTCCAGCAATGCCGTCTCCAGGCCGTACGCAACCGACAGCACCTCGGCCAGCGACTCGCTTCCGGAAAACAGCTCAAGCCCCTTATCTTCCGGCCCGACTGCGGTGTTGCTCCGCCAGGCCTTGATGCCGCCGGACAGATTGATCACCTCGGAAAACCCCTTGCCGGCCAGCATCTGCGCGGCAACCCGGCTCCGGCCACCGATCGCGCAATAGATAAGGGTCGGCTTGTCCGGGTCGAGCTCGGCGCTGCGGGCGCCCAACTCCGCAACCGGCATCAACTGTGCCCCGGGAAGATGGCCCGCCTGATATTCAGCCGGCTGCCGGACATCGACCAGCTGGAATCCGTCATCATCCAACCCGTCCATATAGGCTTTCGCCTCGGTGGCGTTCATCGATCGTACCGGCGTGAAAAATTGCCTCCAGCCCATAGCGTTCCTCCATTGATCGGTAGTGTCTGCGGCTGACATGAATCCGTCTTATTTTGTGCATCTACACAATCATAACGAGAATTCACCTCATTGTCAGCCCTGGTGGCCAAAATTTCCGCGATAACCGCCGCAGAATCTGAAATTGTTACCCTTCTGCCGGCAATAGGGTTGTCATGGCAGACGCTACCGGCTATTTTGATCCGAGAGCGGTCCGGTTCGCCACTGCCCGAGAGCCTTTCCCGATCCCGGAACCCCAGCGTCCTGAACCAATGCAACACCAACACAACGCCACGGTGAAGAGTGTTTCCGGCTACCTGTTGAGCCTGCTGCTCGTTCCCATCTATGTCAGCATGTTCCCGGTCTGGCAACTGGTCAACGCGCACGTGCCGGGCGATATGATCGCCGGGCTGCCGATCGTATTGACCCTGGCCGTCCTGCTGGCCCTCTGCCTTTTTTTCTATAAGCGCCGCGGGCGAACAAGCACCGGTCCGCTGAGCCGAACCGCCTTGTTCACCGGCATCGGCTTGTGCTGTATCGCGCTGCTGCTGCCTGAAGCGCACCTGCCCGCCAAAAAAATCCATGTCGTCGAATATCTGTTTCTCTCACTGGTGGTCCGTTTTGCCATGTCACCATACCTGCACGGCCACGCATTGCTGATCTGCTCGGCCTGCTTCACGGCTCTGCTCGGGGTCCATGACGAGTTTTTGCAAGGACTGCATCCGGCACGGACCTACGGACTGAGAGATATGCTGGTCAATTCGCTGAGCGGTTGCGGCGGTAGCCTGATCTGGCACGCCTGCGCCTTGTTCCGGCGAGAGCTCACCCCTGATTCGTCGGGCCGGGCTGCCGCCGGCGCCCGCCTGATCCCGCTGTATCTCCTCTGGCTGCTGGCCGGCTTGCTGGCGCTGATCATCCCGGCATACTGGTATCGCAGTGCGACCATTCCCCTGTGGACCACGCTGCCGCTGCTCGGGGCGGTAGCCGGCGCCGGTCTCTGGCTGGGCCGTTTTCCGCCGGCCTGGCGGCACGGCGTCATCGCCGCCGGCGCCATTTCCTTGCCCCTGACGCTCTATCCGTTTCTGACCAATGGCAACACGTTTCATTTTTATTAGCACGACCGGCCCGGACGATGCCCTCCGGACGGTCTGTCTCCCGTTCACCCCCGCTCGACAGGAGATCAACGATGAAGTCAGGCGGTGAACGCTGGATCGACCGGATAGTCATTGGCATCCTCGTCGTCTCGTTCGGCGGCTGGCTGATCGGCCTGGCCGGATCCCCGCTTTTTCACTCAGGCCCGACGGACGCACTCGTCTCCGCCGAGCGCTCCGACGACAGTGACCCGGCCGAACGGGCGCTGGCCCGGGTCTATTGGAACCGCTACCCCGATGTCGCCAACCACTCCTATTTCGGAGAAAACGGCGTCCTCGGCAGCGATGGCGCCCGAACCCATTACCGACTCCACGGCAAAGCCGAGGGACGGCGCTGGGGACCTGTCCCGGCTGACGAGCCCCGGGATGGCAATGCTCATCGTGCGCCTACAGACCGCTGTAGCGAAGAAGAAACAGCGCGGCCGAATAGGTAAAAACAGACAGCAGTGTCGAGAGCATGATGATCGAACCGGACAGCTCG
>CAZUJZ010000206.1:0-6939 GCA_964620665.1 uncultured Desulfofustis sp.
GCCGGCAGACAGGCCATCCATGGCCTGGCCGCCGGTGGCGGACGTCCTGTCCGCCCCCCTTCGGGCCTGATTCTCCGGCCCGCCGGGCCTTCACGAGGCAGCCTCCGGCAGAACCGGCCAGCCCGGGGAACTGATTTAAACCTGTCCTCCGCTCACTTCCAACGACTGTGGTCGGCAGGGCTGGCCGGTCCTGCCTCCGGCTGCTGCGCTGCGGCCTGATCGGCTGGCCTCCGAGGCCGGCAGACAGGCCGTCCATGGCCTGGCTGCCGGGCGCGGACGTCCTTGTCCGCGCCCCTTCGGGCCCGATTCTCCGGCCCGCCGGGCCTTCGCGAGGCAGCCTCCGGCAGAACCGGCCAGCCCGGGGGACTGACTTTTACCTGTCCCGCCGTCAGTCATGGGGCGGCGACAGAAAGTATGACGAAACGGGGCGAGCCATTGCAAAAAATGCGGTCAGATGGTAATGAGGGCTCGTGACCGAGGGATAGTGCGGTCGTTATACTTTCACAGCGGGGAGTGCGGCAGACAATGACGAGCAATCAGGCAGAGCCCTTTCACGACCAACCGTTGACCGAGCACCTGCGGGAGTTGCGTAGCTGCCTCATTTACTCCCTGATCGCGGTGTTTGTCGGTTTTTGTCTTTCCTACCTGGTCATTCGACCGATCGGCACCTGGTTTTTCAAGCCGTTGGTCGAGGTGCTGCCCGAGGGATCGAGTCTGATCTTCATTTCTTACCAGGAAGGGTTTTTTTTTACCTAAAGCTCGCCCTGGTGTGTGGCCTGCTGCTGGCTACCCCGGTCATTTTTTACCAGATCTGGCGTTTTATCGCGCCGGGATTGTATAGTCATGAAAAACGGGTGATTCTGCCGTTTACGGTGATTTCCACCATTTTCTTCCTCTCCGGCGCCGCCTTTGGCTATTTTCTCGTCTTTCCACCGGCGTTTCATTTTCTGGTCGGCTACAATACCGAATTTCTCGCCTCGATGCCGGCGGTCGGGGAATATTTTTCACTGGCCATCCGCCTGCTCATCGCCTTCGGGGTGATTTTCGAGATGCCGGTTTTAATGGTCTTTCTCGCCAAAGCCGGACTCGTTTCCGTATCGTTTCTCAATCGTCACCGGAAATATGCGATCCTGATCAATTTCGTCATTGCCGCGGTGCTGACACCGACGCCGGATGTGGTCAATCAGTTGATGATGGCCGGACCCCTGCTGGTACTCTATGAGATCAGCGTTGTCGCGGTCTGGCTGTTCGGCCGGGAAACCTTCGGCGGATTTGCCAAAAAGCAGTAACAGGGAGCGCAACGGCTGGATTTGTCAGGCCGGGTGCATTATAAAAAGAGATGGGAGGAAACAAATCGATCGACACACCGATACCGGGACGGTTCGTAGCCGCAGAATTGCGGACGGATCCAAGCGCGTGCGGAGCGGGAGCGAGCAGAAGGACTGTGAACGCTCCAGCCGTCGTGTGACTTTTTTGTCGCCGGTAAGTTATGAATAATCAACGGGAGGGAGTCATGACTGCGCAGACGCTGTTTGACAAGGCACTTGCTGTCGGCCGCCCGCCGACGATCAGGAAACTGTTTCCGCATTCGCGGGCGCTGCTGGTCAGCGGTAAGGTGATCGACCAGGCGCTCCGTCGTAAAGGCAAGGCGATGACAATGGCCGCCAACGGCAGAAACTACCTGGTTATCAGAGGGGCGCTGCAAGCCGCCCAACGGGCCAACGCCGCTTTGATCATCGAGATCGCCAAATCGGAATCGACCTATTGTCCGGTCAATTTCTGGAACATTGCCCGGATGGTCGATGCCGCCTGCAACGAACTCGGCATTACCATTCCCGTCGCAGTGCATGCCGATCACTACGGTCTCAAGTCACCGGATGATGTTGCCGCCGCCAAGGTCGAGATACCGACCCTGTTCGATGCCGGCATCACCTCGATTGCCATCGATGCCTCGCACATGCATGACGACCTCAATCTGCTGGCCAATATCGAGCTCAATCCATTTGTTCCATCCTGGGCCGGGTTGGAGACCGAAGTAGGTGAGATCAAGGGCGCCGAAGGCTTGTCGACCGTCGAGGATGCCGGCTTTTTGATCAAAGGACTCAATGCCCACGACATCTTTCCGAACTGGATCGCGCTGAACAACGGCTCGGCGCATGGCATCGAGGCCAGCGGTGAAGGCATTCAGGTGGAACTGACTGCCCGGATTCACGAGCATCTCAAACCCTACGGTGTTGCCGGGGCGCAGCACGGAACATCGGGCAACAGCTCGGAGCGGCTGCGGGCCATCGCATCACAGACCAACACCACCAAGGCCAATGTAGCCACGTCGTTGCAGATGGTCTCCTGGGGCGTCGAGGTGAACGATTACGGCAACGCGCTGATGAACGAGGACGGCAGCTTCCGCAAGGTAGCCGATGCCGGGGTTACCGACGAGGTCTGGGCCAAGATGGTGGCGCTGGCCGAGAAAAACGGCTGGCAGGGCGGCAACTTCAAGAAGCTCAATCTGCCCGTCGATAATTGGCTGATGGCTCAGCCCCGGGAGATCCGCGACCGGATGAGCAAACGGGTCGAGGATTTCGTCTATCAGATGCTCGTGTCGGTGTTCAATGCCGGTGACACCGCGCCGCTGGCCATGGAGATCATCGTCGAGGCGGGTTCGTACGATATCGGCACACCCGCTAAGCGGCTTGAAGATCCGGCCGACTGGACAAAAGAGAAAATCGTTGAAAAAGCACAGCTGCTCGACAGCGATAAGGGACCGAAGGGCGACTTCGACGACTGATCGATCCCCGGACCTGTTCCCGATAGCATCCCCTGGTGCGATCCACCAGGGGATTTTCTGTATCACCTCAACCCATCGGACTTATGAAAACTATCCTTGTCACCGGAGCTGCCGGCTTCATCGGTGCCCATCTTACGCAGCGACTGACGCAGGCCGGCGTCCGGGTCGTCGGCCTGGATAATCTCAACGATTATTATGATCCGCAGCTCAAGCGCGACAGAATGGCGGCCCTGGCCGAGGGCGAGTTGTTCGTGCACGAGGACCTCGACATTGCCGATCGGCCGGGCATGCAGAAATTGTTCGAGCGCTACCGCTTCGATGTGGTCGTCAACCTGGCCGCTCAGGCCGGGGTGCGCTATTCCCTGATCAACCCGCATTCCTACGTCGATACCAACCTGGTTGGTTTCGTCAATATCCTCGAGGGCTGCCGCCACAGCGGGGTCAAACATTTTGTCTACGCCTCCTCGTCGTCGGTGTACGGGGCCAACACGCGGATGCCTTTTTCCGTGCACGACAATGTCGACCACCCGGTCTCCCTGTACGCCGCCTCGAAAAAGGCCAATGAATTGATGGCCCACACCTACAGCCATCTCTACGGCCTGCCGACCACCGGGCTGCGCTTTTTCACCGTCTACGGACCCTGGGGGCGCCCCGACATGGCGCTGTTTCTCTTTACCAAGGCGATTCTTGCCGGCCGGCCGATCGATGTCTTCAATTACGGCAAGATGGAGCGCGACTTCACCTATGTCGACGATATCGTCGAAGGCGTCGTCCGGGTTATCGCCAGGGTGCCGGAAGCGAATCCCGCGTGGTCCGGAGACAGCCCCGACCCGGCCACCTCCTATTGCCCGTATCGGGTGTATAATATCGGCAATAACAACAAGGAAAAGCTGCTGCGTTACATCGAAGTTCTGGAAAATTGCCTCGGTCGAAAGGCGGAGAAGAACCTGCTGCCGATGCAACCCGGGGACGTACCGGCCACCTATGCCGACGTCGACGACCTGGTCCGCGATTTCGACTACCGCCCCGCCACGTCACTGGAATACGGGGTCGAGAAATTCGTGCAGTGGTATCGGGAGTATTTTCGGGTATAACAGAAAACGGAAGCCAAATAGGGACAGCCCCTTTTTTTAAATACGAAAAAAGGGGCTGTCCCTATTTGGCTTTTTTGGGCTTCAAACCCGGAACCGCTTTGCTATTGATTCATCAAGCGCAATGCCGCTTCGGTGATTGCCACCGAGTTGATTGAGCTGTTACGCCACAGGGTTTTCTGCGGGCCGTGCTCGAGGAAGCGGTCGGGGTGGGCGAGCAGGCTCGTTTTGACACCGCTCAGGCCGCAGCGGCTGAGCAACTCCAGCACAGAGCTGCCGAAGCCGCCCTGGCGGACGTTGTCCTCAATGGTGACCACCCGTCCGGTCTGCGCGGCCCAGTCGCAGATCAACTCCCGATCCAGGGGTTTGATAAAGCGCGGGTTGATGACGGTTGCCTGGACGCCGAGCTTCTCCAGCCCGGCGGCGGCACGAAGCGCCGGGTGAACGCGGTTGCCGATCGGCAGCAGGGTGATGTCGTTGCCTGTCCTGAGCACCTCGCCCTTGCCGATCTCCAGCAGCTTGAAGTCGCCGGACAATGGTGCGTTTTCCCCGATGCCCCGCGGGTAGCGAAGGGCGGACGGGCCATGATGATTGATGGCGGTATAGAGCATGTGCCGCAGCTCCCCTTCGTCCTTCGGGGACATCATGATCAGATTCGGAATGATGCGCAGAAACGACAGATCGAAGACGCCGTGATGGGTCGGACCGTCGGCCCCGACCACGCCGGCCCGGTCGATCGCCAGGGTAACCGGCAGATTGGGAATGCAGACATCGTGGATGATCTGATCGTAGGAGCGTTGGAAAAACGTTGAATAGATAGCCACTACCGGGTGAAACCCTTCGATGGCAAGGCCGGCGGCGAACGTTACGGCGTGCTGCTCGGCGATACCGACATCGAAAAACCGGTCGGGAAAGGCCTCGGCGAAACGGGTCAGGCCGGTGCCGGTGACCATCGCCGCGGAAATCGCTACCACTTTGTCGTTGGTCGAACCGATTCGGGTGAGGGAGTCGCCAAACACGTCGGTGTAGCTGGGTTGCCTGGTCGCGCTCGCTTTCTTCTTGCCGCTGGTGATGTCAAACGGGCCGATGCCGTGAAAGGTGCCGGGATCTTTTTCCGCCGCCGGATAGCCTTTTCCCTTGGTCGTCAGGGTGTGGATCAGCACCGGTCCCTGGATGGTGTCCCGGACGGTTTCGAAGGTGTCGATCAGATCGACCAGGTTGTGGCCGGGCAGGGGGCCGATGTAATCGAATTTGAGGGCTTCGAACAGCATGCCGGGGGTGAAGAAGCTCTTGAAGCTCTCCTCGCTCTTTTTCAGGACGGTCAGGATGTTCTCGCCGACGTTTGATAATTGTCCGAGGCGCTCGACGAGGTGATCCTTGAGACGGCGCATCGTTCGACCGGAGAGTTTGCGGCTGAGAAAACTGCTCAGCGCACCGACGTTGGGCGAAATCGACATCTCGTTGTCGTTGAGTACGACGATGAGCCGTTTGTCATGATGGCCCGCCTGGTTCAACGCCTCGAAAGCCATGCCGGCGGTCATTGAACCGTCGCCGATGACGGCGATGGCGGTGCCGGTGTCTCCCTTGAGATCCTTGGCCATGGCCATGCCGAGAGCGGCGGAGATCGAGGTCGACGAGTGGCCGGTTTCAAACGCATCATATTCGCTTTCGCTGATCTTCGGGAAACCGCTGATACCCTGGTATTGCCGCAGGGTGTGAAAACGGTCCCGGCGACCGGTAATCAACTTGTGGGCATAGGCCTGATGGCCGACATCCCAGATGAGTCGGTCGTGCGGCGTGTTGAAGACGTAGTGGAGCGCCAGGGTCAGTTCGACCACGCCGAGACTGGGACCAAGATGGCCCCCGGTCGAGGCAACCGTTTCGATGATGGCGGTGCGAATCTCGGCCGCCAGGCTCTCCAGTTCGGGGATGAGCAGATCTCTGAGATCGGCCGGAGAATTGATGGTGTCAAGCAGGCTGGTGGAGCTTTTTGCCGGCGATGATGGAAGCAGCATGATCGATATTCGAGTCCTGGTGTCTCACGAGGGGACGCTGATCGTGGATGTATGCATCTCCCCGGCTTTGTGATCGGAGAACGACTGGGTCGTCTTCGAACAGGTCAACGGGGATGATGGATTCCTGGAACAGGGAGGTGTTTTGACCGGCCCGTTCACAAAGTATAACCATAATCCATTGGTGCCCTGCTCGCAACAATCTCCAGAAAAATCAAGGAAAACAGCACGCGGCCGGGACAGGGGCAGCCGGCGCCGGCGACTTAAAACGTGCGGGAGAGAATGTAGTCGGCAAGGTCGTGCAAGCGTCCGGCCCGGTCACCGAGCGGGGCGAGCGCCGTCTTGGCCCGCTCCACGGCCTGCCGGGCCTGGTCACGGGTACCGGGAATACCGAAATAGCCGGGATAGGTCGCCTTGCCGCGGGCCTCGTCGGAACCGGCGGTTTTGCCCAGCTGTTCGGTGGTTGCGGTGGCATCGAGCAGGTCGTCGACGATCTGGAACGCGAGGCCGAGCGCCGCACCGTAGTCGGCGAGGGCTGCTTCCTGCGCCGGGGTCGCCCCGGCACCGATTGCTCCGGTCTGGACGGCACAGGTCAGGAGCGCCCCGGTCTTGCTGCGATGGATGGTCTGCAGCAGCGAGAACGGGTAATGCCGGTTTTCGTTGGCGATGTCCAGCGCCTGGCCGCCGACCATACCTTCCGGCCCGGCCGCTCGTGCGATCAGTTCGATGATGCGCAGCCGCCGCCTGTCGGCCAGCTTCCCGTCAGGGCGGGCGAGCAGTTCAAACGCAAGGGTGAGCAGACCGTCGCCGGCCAGGATGGCGGCCGCCTCCCCGTAGACGGTGTGGTTGGTCGGCTGACCCCGGCGCAGATCGTCGTTGTCCATGGCCGGCAGGTCGTCATGGATCAGCGAGTAGGTGTGGATACACTCCAGTGCGCAGGCGATGGGGAGCACGGCCTGCAGCGTCTCGTCGTCATCGGAGATTGTTTCCGCCGCTGCCAGGCACAGGATCGGCCGAATCCGCTTGCCGCCGACGAACAGGCTGTAGCGCA
>CAZUJZ010000207.1:0-6938 GCA_964620665.1 uncultured Desulfofustis sp.
CTGCTGCGCTTTCAACTGCTGCGCAAATGTTTCAAGTTGCTGATCTTTTTGGGAAATCTCCTGTTCGAGACGCTGCATTTCCGAGAGCCGTTTTTCTTCTTCCTGCTGGGTATAGTTGCGAAAGGCCGTTTCCAGTTCCTTGCTCTGTTCGTTGAGTCGGCGATTGAGATGCCCGGTTTCTTCCAGACCGCTCCGCAATTCCAGTAGATCTTGCTGCACGCGGTCAATTTGATTGACAGAATTTGCCTGTCGCTTCTGCAGTTCATCGATGGTCGATGATTCCAGATCGGTCACCTTTTTGTTGAGCATACGCAACTGGTAATGAATCTGGTTAAGATCATCCTGGGAGGCGCATTGAACCAGGAGTGGTGAGACAACAAAGGCGCAGAGGACGGTAAAGGGAATTTTTTTCATGATCATTGATGAAGCAAAGGGGTTAGTAGGTCTTTTTCTGCCAACGCGGGTAAGACTGACTGCCGGGCAGTGAGAAGAGCAGCCGCTGGTATGAGCCATTTCTCATTATTCCATAGATCTTATGGCCGGCGCCATCTCTTTTTGCGAAGATGATCTGGTTACCATCAGGCGACCAGGCCGGCGACTCGTGGTGGGTCTGATCGGTGGTAATCTGTGTCTCGGAATTGTCCTGGAAAGGATTGACGGCGCAAATCTGATAGATCCCGCCGCGCAGGCTGGAGTAGGTCACCAGGTCTTCGGTGGGCGACCATGACGGTTCCGCATTTTCCGTGCCTTCGTAGGTGATTCGCTGAGTATTACCGGTAGCCAGCTCCATCAGATACAGCTGCGGCTTCTTACTCCGGTCCGAAACGAAGACGATATGGCGGCCATCCGGAGAGAAAACCGGCGAGACGTTGATCCCGGCGTTGCGGGTAATCTGTTTAAGGATCTCGCCGCGGCGATTGATCAGGTACAGATCCGGATTACCGTTGTGCGAGAGGGTCACGATCATCGAGTTGCCGTCAGGCGCCCAGGCCGGGGCGAGGTTCATGCCGGGCCGACGCGACAGGGCCCTTGTTGTCTTATCCTGCCGCAGATCGGTGATATAAAGATTCTGGTTGCCGCTGTGATAAGACGTATAGGTCAGGAAATTGCCGTCCGGAGAAAACCTGGGTGAGACGATCAGGCTTTGATGCCTGGTCACCTGACGCAGCGATCCACCGAGAATGTCGGTGATAAAAACCTCCTTTTCCCGCTTGTTGGGAGGTTGTGAGACAAAAGCGATCTGTGTGCCGGCGATACCTGGTGTGCCGGTCAACTCTTTGATAACCGCATCGGTAAACTTGAACAGCATAACATCGGTCTGGCCGGCCGGACCGTTGTACGATTTGCCGAGCAGCATGTCACCGGTTGCCCCGTCAAACAATCTGATCTCGAGCGTGATCTGATCACCGGCGATCGTGTACCTGCCGACAGTCGCATAATCGACGCCGAGACGTTTCCAGTCCGCGGCGGTGGTGCCAACCTGAGCCTCGGACGAAGCAATGTCTATGATGCCGTGAAATTCAAGAGCCTTTGCCAGGGTTACGGCCAGATTCCGACCATAGGCCTGTTGGCTGGAGGCCAAGCCGCTGTTTTGAAACCAGGGAACGGCAAAAAGAATTTTCCGGGCATCGGGTGAGGTGATATCGAGGTAGACTCTCTGGGCAGCAGCGCTAATCGGTACGAGCAGAAACAGACAGAGCAGGGGCATCAGTAATCGTTTCATGGGGCACATCACTCACGGTTTAATTAATACTGCCGGGGGTAAATCGCAGACCGATTTCGAAACTGCTTTTCCTCAGTGCCGGCGGAATAGCCGGCAACGGATTGGCATCCTGAACGGCTTTGCTGACGAATTGATCGAAAACCGGATCGCCGGATCGTTTTTCGAAAAAATGGTTCGTAATCCTACCGTTTTGAGAGATAGTTATCACGACAACAGCCTGGGTCGACGGATCCCATCGTTTGAACTCGGGCAAGGCCCAGAATTGGGTAATCCGATTGACGATGGCCGTGTAATATTGCCTCTCCAGGATCGTCAAGGTGCTCGATGATCCGGTACGGCCGCTGGACGAGGTCGTGCTCTGCTGTGCCTGACGGCGGATCTGGGCCACTTGTTTCTCGAGCAGCTGTTGCTGTCTGGCTGCTTCTTCGGCTGCCAGGCGCGCCTGTTCCGCGGCCAGTTGTTCGGCACGCAGGGCTTCTGCCAGGTGCTGCCGCCGCAGTCGTTCGGCTTCGCGCTGCCGGGCCTGGTTTCGGTTTTCTTCCGGTACGACGGTCTTCTTGATCTTCTTTTTCAACGGCTTGAGCGAGACGGGCTCGACCGGCTTCGGCGGCGGCTCCACCTTTTCAGGGGCGATAGATACTGCTTCCGGCTCGGGTTTGGCCGGCTCGACCGGCGGCGGATCGGCAACGGCAGCTGGTTGCACCTGTTGCGCTGGCTGATCGGCGATGGAAATCAAATCGACGGTGTAGATGTCTTCAAAACGCGGCTTCGATTTAAACATCCCCGGCAGAAAAACGATACTGAAAGCGAGCAGCAGGTGAAAGCCGACCGCCAGATTGAGTGGTATCAGCCACTGGTTATAGCTATTATATGTCACACCGTACTGCCTGGCCACAATGCTATCGTTCTTCTTCAACGGAAGGTTGGGTCACCATGCCGAGTTTGTCGAACCCGGCCCTTTTGATATCGGCCATCACCGAAACCACGAGACCATAGGGAACCGCCTTGTCGGCTTTCAGGTAAATCGGTTTATCCGAACCGGTTTCCCCGACTTTGGCAAGCTGCTGGAGCAATACTTTCTGGCTGACATCCTCCAATTCTCCGAGACTCATCACCCCGTCCTTGTCGATGGTCACGACGATCGGATCATCGTCCTGTCGGAGTGATTTCGATGTTGTTTCAGGAAGATCGACATCAAGACCCTGGGTCATCATCGGTGCGGTGATCATGAAAATGATCAGCAGCACCAGCATCACGTCGACGAGCGGCGTGACATTGATGTCCGCCATGAGCTGTTTCCGTCCGTTTCCCGTTGACATTCCCATGAGTATAACCTCTCAGACGCGGCTGAGTAAATCACGTTCGACCAGATTGAGAAAATCGGTGGAAAAATTCTGCATCATGTCGTGTACGCCGATGAGCTTGTTGGCAAAATAATTATAGAAAATGACCGCCGGGATAGCCGCCGCGAGTCCGGCTGCGGTAACCACGAGGGCCTCGGAAATACCCGGTGCGACAACCGCCAGCGAGGCCGACCCCCGCTGGCCGATATCGTGAAAAGAAATCATGATTCCCCAGACGGTGCCGAACAGACCGATGAACGGGGTGGCACTGCCCGTCGTTGCAAGAAACGGCAACAGGCTCCCGAATTTACTGACTTGTTCGTTCTCGGCTTTGCGCAGCGCCCGCTTGAGATTGTCCATGGTCGCCAATTGCATTTCCAGCGTTTCTTTGCCGGCTTCGTCGCCACGGTTTCTGATGGTATTGATCTTTTTCAGCTCGCTGAATCCTGCTTTGAAAACCGCAGCTTCAGGACTAAAGGTATATTCTTCGGCAGCTGTGCTCGCCTCGCTGAGCGTTTTTGACGACCAGAAAGCCTCGAGAAAATCTTCGGAATCCAACCGGGCGTTGCGAAAAAGACGGCTCTTCATGAAGATAATAGACCATGAGCCGACGGAGAAAAAGAGCAGCAGCGCCAGGACCGTCTGGCCGATCGGTCCGGCATGAATGATCATCTGGGTAAGTGACATTTGCACGGTATACGTTCCTTAAAAAGTCGGGGGCTCAGGGTGGATGATCCCCCGGCCGGGGTAGGTAAAAAAGCCTCGTCAAGCGTGGACAAACCTCACAGAGTATGACCTTTTTTGAGCAAAAGGTCAACAGCTCGTTTATCAAAAAACAGATGTTATGGCAGGCAGTTATCTACTTAAAACTACGGAGCTACCAGCGCGCAGGAAAATTCGGTTTTCGCCGCCACCTTGCCGTTCACTCTGGCCGTTCCTTTGAAAAAACACACGGAAGCAACCGTCTCCACGAGATCTACGGTCATCTGGACGGTTTCACCCGGCATCACCTGCCGTTTGAATTTAGCCATGGTAATTTTCGTGAGTACCGGAATCTTTGTGTTCTGGTAATCTCCGGCTTTTTCCAGAGCCGAGGCGATCAGCAGCGCACCGGTCTGAAAGATGGCCTCGCAGAGCAGCACGCCCGGCAGCAAAGGGCGTCCCGGATAATGGCCGGTAAAGACATCGAGGTTTTCCGGAATCTTTTTCTCCGCCGTGATCGAATTCACCGTTTTCGCAATGATCTTATCGACCCAGAGAAACGGTGGGCGATGGGGGATCAACGAGGAAATTGTTGTATCCATCTTACAACCCTCCGGTAATATCGATCACCGCACCGGTTATGTAAGATGCCCGTGCGGATGCAAGAAAGAGCACTGTATCGGCCACCTCTTCAGCGGTACCGAACCGTCTCATGGGTACCATTTTACGGTAAGCGGCCCGTTGTTCGTCAGATAAATCGCCGATAAAATCGGTTTCAACAAAGCCCGGCGACACACAGTTGACGGTGATTTTCTTCCGGGCCACTTCTTTGGCCAGGGTTCGTGTCAGTCCGATTTGTCCGGCCTTGGCGGCCGCGTAATTGCCTTGACCGATAAAGCCCAGATACGATGCCGGCGACGTGATGCTGATGATGCGCCCGTATTTCTGCTTGAGCATCAGCGGCACCGCATATTTGCTCATAATGAAGGTGCCGGTCAGGTTCACATCGACAACGCTTTGCCAGGTCTCGATATCCATCATGGCCGTCAGCTGGTCACGCCGGATACCGGCATTGTTCACGAGAATATCAAGCGTATCACAGACCGACTCGAATTCGGCATAGAATGCAGCAACAGCTTCATGGTCGGCCACATTGCAGCGGACCAACTGCAGTCGATCACCATCGGCCCGGCACTGCTTGGCCAACGCTGCCGCCGCCGATTCATCACTGGCATAGAGGCCAAATACCGTAGCGCCGCGGTCGAGCAGAGCACGGGTAACAGCCCGACCGATGCCGCGGGTGGCACCGGTGACGATCGCCTTTTGCTGCTGAAAATCATGCATGGGGTTCATACCTTTTCAATGCTTCGCACATAACTGTCTACATCATTGGCCACGATAACACCATAGTTTATGGCACCAAGCCAGCCGGACATAATAATTCCGACCGAGCCGACATGAAAGAGCCCGCCGATCTGTTTGAAGATGGAACGGGAAACATCGAGGCCTTCGAATTTGGTACCGAAAGAGGTTCCTCTGGTGTGCAAGGTGTAGCGGTTGAACGTTCGCGGCGTTGCCGCCTCCTGCCAGTCGATCTTGGCGCGTATCTCCGGCACATAGCGCTCAAGATCGTTCAGCGTCCGATCGATCAACCGCGTTTTTGCCTGGTGATAATGCACATCATCGAGATCCGACCAGTCTTCATAGCGACTGTTCATCGAAGCAACGATGGTATACCGATCATGGCCCGGCCTGGTCTTCGGGTAGTAGATGGAAAAGGTCTTTGACCGGGTATTGACATCGAGCAATTCGGCCGAGTCGAAAACGGGGGAGCGGGAGGAAAAGATCAAGTCGCCGATCATCTCGATCTCGGCGTCCGGGCGAATACCGAGATAAACCTGGCAACTCGAGTTATTGACGCGTATCCGGTCGGCCTGCTCGAGAAATTCGTCGGTAAAGTGCTCGGTGCCGACCAGGTTGTAGATGGTGTTGGTGATGCCGCTGTTGGAAACCACAGCGGCCGCGCCAATGTTCCGCCCGTTGGCGTTGACACCGACCGTCCTGCCGTTTCGGGTCTCGATTCGATCAACCCGCGCCCCGGTACAGATAGTGACCCCGTTTTTCTCAAGTTCCCGGGTCATCAGCGCTATCAGTTGATCGGTTCCACCCTGGAAGGTGAAGACACCACGGTTCATAAAATTGGAAAAAACAATCCCGTAGGTGATAGCCGGGTCTTCAAGCGTCGATCCGTTGGCATAAGTGATCGGTTCCATCAGCAGTCGATGGACATCACTGCGACCGGGAAAAAATTCTTCGAACAACTCTCGGGTGGTCATCGTCCGGTCGTCGTAGAAATTCATCGTATCGACACGCTGGAAAAACGTTTCAATGCGTTTCGGGTCGATGCCAAAATGTTGCGTCAGCAGCGCCGTGAAATCGTGCTTGTCAAACGTCGTCCTCAAAGAAAACTGGGGGTTGTCGAAAACGATGTCCCGCAACTGGACGATCGAGTTCATGATTTCCCGATTCCAGTATTTCTTGCAGGTCTTTACCATCCCGTAGGGAAAGCCGTGCAGAGAAACATCAAAAATGTGCCCTTTGCGATTGAACCAGGTGGCCAGACCCCCGAGACGGTGATGATGTTCAAGCAGCAGGACCGTATGGCCGCACCGGGCCAGCCGATTGGCGGTTGTCAGACCGCCGAGACCGGATCCGATGACGATTACGTCATAGCGATCCCTACAGTGTTTAAACAGCGTCGGCATCAGTCCTCCCGCATCGGAGATGGCTGGTGTTTCATGAGCAGGTGGGCATTGACCATCGAGACGCCGCTCAACAAAGCACCGATTATTCCGAGATAACCTTGATCCGTCCCGGCAAGAATCAAGTTTTCATAACCGATCAGACCGTCTTTGACCTTGACCGGACTACCGTAAATGGCACCTTCCTGTTTACCGGTATAGCGTTCGATGGTCAGCGGGGTAAACGAATCGTGAAAGACAATCCGATCACCAAAACAGCCGATTATCGATTCTGCCAGGAGTCGGGATTGCTCGGTGCTGCTTTGCTTCAACCGGCGATAACGCTCAGGATCCCCGGCCGCCTCTCGCCAGAGGTCGTAATTGGCCAGGTGGGTCGTCCTGATCTCCAGCGTATCACGGTTACCGGGG
>CAZUJZ010000208.1:0-6932 GCA_964620665.1 uncultured Desulfofustis sp.
ATGCGAAAAATTCTACCACAGGCACATAATTGATATTACAAGGATAAAATTTTGAGCATAACGCAGAGTTTGGGCGGGAAGATTTTTTTGCAAATGGCTCTGTCGTAGAAAAATGCGGCAGAGGGCGCTATCCTGCCGGCCACTTACCAGTCGCGACGATAATGAACGGCCATGAGGGTCAGGCCGTGGGCCGGGGCGGTTGCTCCGGCCCGATTGCGGTCCCGCGCCTGCAGGATGCCTGAAAAGTCGTGCACCTGCCGTTTGCCGCGCCCGACTTCAAGTAGCGTCCCGGCAAGATTCCTGACCATGTGACGCAGAAAGCCGTCGCCGGTAACGGACAGGTGGAAGAGACCGGGTTCCGTTTCCTCGATTGTTGCCCGAAAGATGGTTCGCACCGCACCCCGGCCGGATGTCCTGCTTTTGTCGCGGGAGCCGGTGGTTTCAAAGCTGGAGAAATCATGGGTACCGCTGATGATCTGCAGACAGGCCGTGATCGCTTCGGGCGAGACAGTGGAGGGGAGATGGGCGGTTGTCAGCCGCCGGAGCGGGCAGAGCACCGGTCCGGTGAAAAAAGCGTAGCGATAGCTCTTGGCCAATGCGGAAAAGCGGGCGTGGAAATCGGAGGCTTCATCTTCGGCGGCGAGAATGCGGATGTCTCCGGGCAGCAGTGCATTGAGTCCTTTGTGCAACGCCCGACAAGGCAGAGAGCCGGTCATCGTAAAATGGGCGGTCATACCGAGGGCATGGACACCGGCATCGGTACGTCCGGCCCCATGCACGGAGATCTGTTGGTTACAGATGATGCCTGCCGCGCGCTCGATTTCCTGTTGGATCGAGGGGCCGTTTGCCTGTCTCTGCCAGCCGCAGTAGCCGGTGCCGTCGTAGGCGATAACAAGCTTGATGGTGCGCATGGTGCGGGGCGCGGCGGCGATCTCCGGTGCTACGGAAAGAGGGGGATCTGGGTCAGTCCGGTCGTCTCGGCGAAACCGCACATCAGGTTCATGTTCTGGACGGCCTGACCGGCGGCGCCTTTGACCAGATTGTCAATCGCCGCGGTGAGGATGACCCG
Organism: uncultured Desulfofustis sp.; assembly: GCA_964620665.1. Classification (GTDB taxonomy): domain Bacteria; phylum Desulfobacterota; class Desulfobulbia; order Desulfobulbales; family Desulfocapsaceae; genus Desulfofustis. Next base: position 1,070 of record CAZUJZ010000208.1, read on the forward strand.
ATTGGTCCGCTCCTCGAGGGTCAGTGCGATATCGCAGTGGTTGGAGCCGCGTACGTATTGAGTTGCCGGTTGCTGGCCGCGATCCAGGACCCGTATGAACGGTTCCCGGCGATAGCGCTGAGTCAAGAGCTCGCGTAACTGCCCCTCCTCGGCGGAGGTTGCCAGCGTGGCGTAGATGGTACTGAGAATGCCCCGGGATACCGGCAACAAGTGCGGCGTAAAGGTAACGGTGACCGGGCGGGCGGCACAGTCGCTGAGGTGCTGCTCGATCTCGGGAGTATGGCGGTGCTGACCGCCGACCTTGTACGCGCGAAAACCGTCGGTAATCTCACAATAAAGGGTGGCTTGGCTGGCTCCGCGGCCGGCCCCGGACGTCCCTGATTTGGCGTCGATGATGATCGAGTCGGCATCGATGATGCCGGCCTGGAGCAAGGGGGCCAGGGCCAGGATGATACCGGTCGGATAGCAGCCGGGATTTCCGACCAGGGCGGCCGACCGAATGCGCTCTCGGTACAACTCCGGCAGGCCGTACACCGCCTTTGCCGCCAACTTCGGGGCGCTGTGTTTTTGGTACCAATGCTCATAGACGGCAACGTCGCGAAACCTGAAGTCGGCCGACAGATCGACGACCTTCCTGCCGGCTTCGATCAGTCCCGGCACCAGGGCCATTGCCGCCTGGTGCGGTACGGCGCAGAAGTAGAAATCGGCCAGTTGGGCCAGTTCTGAACCCGACGGGTTGCTGCAGACAAGATCGGTTCGCTGCTGAAGATGCGGATAGATGGACGACAGCGGTTTTCCTTCATGTTGCCGGGAGGTCGCGGCCGTGACGGTGACCTCGGGGTGGGAACTGAGCAAGCGGACGAGTTCGCCGCCGGTATAGCCGGAAGCTCCGATAATGGCAACGCGCAGCATGATAGGGTACCTCGCTGGTCTGAAGAATGTGTTCGGGGCCTGCAAAAGAAAACGGGGATAACAGACCTGCTGCCATCCCCGTTGCACCTGTCGGTTGCCCCGCCGTGCATAGAGCAGGGGGAGCGTGCTTCGCCGCGGCTGTTATCGTTTGGAAAACTGGAACTTGGCGCGGGCGCCCTTCTGGCCGTATTTCTTCCGCTCCTTGATACGCGGATCGCGGGTCAGCAGACCGGAGCGCTTCAGGGAACTGCGGTAATCACCGCCGACTTCCAGCAGCGCTTTGGAAATGCCGTGCGCCAGGGCATCGACCTGGGCCGATTTGCCACCGCCCTTGAGCGTTGCGACAACATCGTACTGGGCCGTAGTTTCGGTGACCTGGAACGGTTTTTCGATGCGGGAATTCTGGAACATACCGCCGAAATACTGGTCGGAGTCCATCTGATTGACGGTCACCTTGCCGGTCCCCGGAGCGATCCAGACCCGGGCTACCGCGTTTTTCCTCTTACCGGTTGCGTAAAAACGATCGGCCATGGCCAATTACTCCGTTATGCTAAAGGGTCAGTTCTTCCGGCTGCTGAGCGGTGTGCGGATGCTCGGTGCCGGCATAGACTTTGAGTTTTTTCAGCTGGGCGCGGCCCAGCTTGTTCTTGGGCAGCATTCCCTTCACTGCTTCCAAGATCAGAGCAGTCGGGTGTTTTACCAACATTTCCCGGGCGGTGGTCTCTTTGAGGCCGCCCATGTAGCCGGTGTGCCGATAATAGATTTTATCGTCCCACTTGGTACCGGTCAGGCGGATCTTATCGGCATTGGTCACAACGATGAAATCGCCGTTATCGATAAACGGTGAGAACGTCGGTTTATGTTTGCCGCGGAGACGAGATGCAATTTCAGTTGCAAGACGACCCAGAACCTTGTCCTTGGCATCGACGACATACCATTTTTTCTCTATCTCCCGGACAGGAGCAAGGTAGGTTTTCATGTGGTCCTCAACGGTCTCTACAATGGTGAATCGTTAATAAAAAAAGGTTCGAGCAGAGTCGAACCTTGAGGTGTCGAAGTGGAGCGGGAAACGAGATTCGAACTCGCGACTTCAACCTTGGCAAGGTTGCACTCTACCACTGAGTTATTCCCGCTCTGTTTCATACTCAAAACAGGAGAACATTTAATAAACCACGGGATAAATGTCAACAGAAAAAGACAGCGCCCGATGCTTTGTCCGATTTTGCCGAAAACCGCGGCGGGTCGAAAAAAAGATGGTTTTCCTTAAACATTATATGATAAATATAAAGGACATGCAAAAAAACAAAACGCAGTGCAGCGACTTCCTTCCGAGTCAGCTTGACTGCGCGTGGAGCATCTTCGGGGATCCCTATGCCGGAAACTGATGACAGGCGATATGGCAGCGTAGCGCGCCGAACCGCTGAAACAGATATCACACTCGAACTCAATCTCGACGGTACCGGAACGGCCTCGGTCGCCACCGGGGTCGGGTTCCTCGATCATATGTTGACGCTTTTTGCGGTACATGGGTTTTTCGATCTGTCGCTGACGGCGACCGGTGATGTCGACGTCGATGATCATCACAGCGTCGAAGATGTCGGCATCTGCCTTGGTCAGGCCTTTGCTGCTGCGCTCGGCGACAAGGGCGGGATCCGGCGCTATGGAACGAGCCTGGTGCCGATGGACGAGGCGCTGGCCCGGGTTGTTGTCGACGTGTCGAATAGACCGTTTCTGCATTTCCAGGTGGCACTTGTCGACCAAAAAGTCGGCACCTTCGATACCAGCCTGGTAAAAGAGTTCATGCGCGCCCTGGCGCAGCATGGCGGCCTGACCCTGCATGTTGATCTGCTTCACGGCGACAATGCGCACCATATCATCGAGGCTGTTTTCAAGGCGCTCGGTCGAGCCCTCAACGACGCGACGGGGCGACTGGCCGGTATGTCGGCGGTCGTGTCTTCCAAGGGCTGCCTGTAACCAGATTGCCGATTCTTCGGCCGCAACAATGAGGTCCTCGTGAAACCACCAACGTCTTTTGTTCAGGCCCTGCTGGCCTGCTTGCTCCTGACCGTGCTTGCCTCCTGCGGCGGGACCTCTGCAGTGCCCACCGAGCAGCAACGACAGGTGGCCATCAGTCAGGTCCCGTGCCTGGTCGTGATGCCGGTGGAAACAGACCTGCAGGAAGATCAGGCGGTCAAGTACGACCGGGCGGCCCGACTGGAACAGGGCGCCGCCTACATGGACACGGTATTGGTCGAACAACTCAACGGGCGTGGCCATGTCAGGGTGTTGTCGTCCCGGCAGCTGACAGCGCTGATGCCGGAGCGCGGCAGTGACCGGCAGGACTTGATCGAGCGTATTGGCAGCGCATTGAAATGCAACGCGGTCCTGGTCACCACGCTGAGCCGGTATCAGCCCAGAGTCGGCGGTGACTATGGGGTGGAGCAGCCCGCCTCGGTGGTCTTTTCCATGAAACTCCACGACATCCGCCAAGGCACGGTGCTCTGGAGTACCATGTTTGCCGAGACCCAGCAATCGTTGCTGAGCAATTTGATGTCCTTTGGCCGGGCCGTTCAGCGCGGGTTTAAGTGGGTCACCGCCGAAGAAATGGTTGAGCAGGGGATTGTCGATAAGATTCGGGAATGTCCGTATCTCTGAGGGAGCGGGAAAGAGAGAAGAGCAACAGCCCGATTGTCCGGCCGGACAGTCGGGCTGTTGCTTTCCCGGGGCCCTACGACCCGTGAACGGAGCAGGATGAGCGTGGTGGTACAGAGGCAGAGAGCAACGATATCGGCCCGGTTGCCCCGATCGCTCAATCGCAAGATCGGCCGGGCGATGCATGACTGGCAGATGCTTCAACACGGCGACCGGGTGCTGGTCGCGGTATCAGGCGGGGTCGATAGCCTGGTTGCCGCTTGGGTCCTGCATCAGTGGCGGGCCAAGGCACCGATCGACTACGAAGTCGAAGTGGTTCATGTCGTCAATACCCCGGCCGGTCCGGGACCATCGCAGGCAACGCCGGCCGAGATCATCGGTCGCCAGGTGAGGAGTTGGGGACTGAACTATTCGGCCGTTAATGGCTGGCCGGTCCCGGAAGGAGAAGACCGCAGCTGTTTTGTCTGTGCCCGCAACCGGCGCAGTCAACTCTTCGATCTGGCCCGGCAGCGGGGATGCGGGAAAGTGGCGTTGGGGCATCACAAGGACGATCTGATCGAAACGTTTTTCATCAACAGCCTGTACAGCGGCAATATATCGACGATGCTGCCCCGACAGGACCTGTTTAACGGTCGGCTCAGCCTGATCCGCATCCTTTCCTATCTGGAAAAACAGGATGTGCTCGCGCTTGCCGAACTGGCCGGTATTCAGCCGGTTGCCGACCGCTGCCCGCTGGCCGGTGATACCCGGCGTGACACGGTACGGGAGCTGTTGGCCGGTCTCTACGCTGCCATCCCCGGTGCCAAGGAGTCGGTATTTGCAGCGTTGGCCAATGTCCGTCACGACTATGTGCTGGACCGTCGCCGGGCGTCTGTCCATGGATCTTCGTCCGGTGGGGTGGACGAAGACGGAACATCTTTTTGCGCACGACCAACCGATCAGGAGCAGGTATGATAATCGAGCGAATCAAAGAACTTTTTGCCGGGCAACCCGTGGGAAAACAGGTGACGGTAGCCGGATGGGTCCGGACCAGGCGGGATTCCGGCAGCTTCTCGTTCATCGAGGTCAACGACGGGTCGACGCTGGCCAATATACAGGTGATTGCCGAACGGACGCTGACCAATTACGAAGATGAGATCAAGCGATTGACCACCGGCTGCAGCGTCGTTATTACCGGCGAATTGAAAGAGTCGCCGGCCAAGGGCCAGGCGGTGGAAGTGCTCGCCGATGTGGTGAGCGTGGTCGGCTGGGCCGACCCGGACACCTATCCGCTCCAGAAAAAACGACATTCCTTCGAATACCTGCGCGAAATCCCCCATCTGCGGCCGCGCACCAACGCGCTCGGTGCAGTGACCCGCATCAGGTCGCACCTGACCCACGCCATACACCGTTTTTTCCAGGAGCGCGGGTTCTTTCACATCCATACCCCGGTCATTACCACCAGTGACTGCGAAGGGGCCGGCGAGATGTTCCAGGTGCTGACCGCTGCCGAAGCGGCCCGGAAAAAAGGTTCGCCGGAGCAGGAAAAGGGATTTTTCGGCAAACCGGCCGGACTTACCGTCAGCGGTCAGCTGCAGGCCGAGGTCTACGCCCAGGCGCTTGGGCGTGTCTATACCTTCGGCCCGACATTTCGGGCTGAAAATTCCAATACCAGTCGACATCTCGCCGAGTTCTGGATGCTTGAACCGGAGATGGCGTTCTGCGACCTGAGCTGCACTATGGATCTTGCCGAAGCACTGCTCACGTTTTTGCTGGCCGACGTGCTTACCGAGTGTGCCGAAGACATGGAGTTGTTCGATCGCTTTGTCGCCAAAGGCGTGATCAAGCGGTTGCAGCACATCGTCGACAACGATTTTATTCGTATCACCTATACCGAGGCCATCGACCGTCTGCTGTCATCGGGCAAGACATTCGATTTTCCGGTCAGCTGGGGTGTTGATCTGCAATCGGAGCACGAGCGATTCCTGACCGAGGAGGTCTACGGAGTGCCGCTGATCGTCACCGATTATCCGGCGGCAATCAAACCGTTCTACATGCGTGTCGGTGATGACGGAACGACGGTGGCGGCGATGGATATCCTCGTTGCCGGCATCGGTGAGATCGTCGGCGGCAGCCAGCGGGAAGAGCGCTATGACGTATTGTTGGCCCGGATGCAGCACCTGGGGTTCGATGAGGCCGACTATCAGTGGTACCTTGACCTGCGGCGTTATGGGACGGTGCCTCACTCCGGTTTCGGCCTCGGGTTCGAGCGCCTTGTCCAGTTGGTTACCGGCATGCCCAATATCCGCGAGGTCATCCC
>CAZUJZ010000209.1:0-6922 GCA_964620665.1 uncultured Desulfofustis sp.
CAGGGGCAGTTCGATGATGAAACTGGAACCCTGCGGTTCGTTGTCCTGGACCCTGATATAGCCGCCGTGATCGGTGATAATGGTGGAGACGATGGCCAGACCGAGACCGGTTCCGGTTTTTTTTGTCGAAAAATAGGGCTCGAACAGTTTCGTCTTGTTCTCTTTGGAGATGCCCGGCCCGTTGTCGGATACCTTGATCAGCGCGGTCCGGGCCTCGTCGTCCACCGCCAGTTCGATGTCTATTGTACCGCCGCGTGGCAAAACGGCAACCGCATTATCGAGCAGATTGATCAGGCAGCGCTTGATCTGCTCGGCATCGAAATCAAAGACCGGCAGGTGCGGATCGGCAATGCAGTTGAATTCGATGGCCTTGTGCGCCTCCTGGTAGAAGACCATGATTTCACGGGTCAGCACCGTGAGATTGGCCGGCGCCTTGTTGATTTTCGGCATCCGGGCGAATTGGGAAAACTCGCCGACCAGTTGGCGCAAGGCCTCCACCTGGCTGATGATCGTTTCGGTGCAGCGATCAAACACCGACTCTTGGTCCTCGAGCAGCTCAGGATACCGCTTACGCAGCCGCTGGGCGGAGAGCTGGATCGGCGTCAGCGGATTCTTGATCTCGTGGGCGATGCGCCGGGCCACTTCGCGCCAGGCCGCCATCCGTTGCATCTTTTCCAGTTTGGTCAGGTTGTCGAAGACGAGCACAAAACCGATCGGCGTGCCGTCGTCATCTTCCAGCCGGGTAAAATTGACCAGCAGTGACAGGGCGACTCGGTTGATGGTTACCTTCAGGTGCTGTTCGATCGACAGCTTGTCGGTGGCATAGAGCTCCTCGATGAACCGGTCGATAATCAACGCGTACTCGCGTGGCAGGGCACGGCGATAGGCCAGGCCGATAAAGCGGCTGCTGTCGATGCGCAGCAGTTTCTCGGCAAAGCGGTTGATCGTGGTGATGTGACCGGACTCGTCGAGCGAGACGACGCCGGCCGATACGTTTTGCAGGATGATTTCCATGTAACGCCGTCGCTGCTGCGATTCCTGCGAGCTTTTTTCGAGCGCCTGGTGGGTCTCGGCCAGTTTTTTGTTGCCGCTGTTGATATTGGCCGTCATGGAGTTGAACGAGGTCATCAACTGGCCGATCTCGTCGCGCGGCACGTCTTCCATAACGAAATCGAAGTCGCCTTCAGAAACCCGGTTGGTGGCCGCCACCAGTCGGTCCACCGGTTCGGTGATCGAACGGGCGATTCGCAGTCCGAACCAGATGGCGGCGAAAACGATGAGCAGGGTGACGGTTAAAAGGATCAGGAGCAGCCAGAATTTAAACGGTCCCTTCAGGTATTTGAGTTGCCGATAGCCCTCGATGCCGCTGGAAATGGTGGTCAGGCGATCGAGTTTGTCCCGGTCGATGAGCAAGGTGGTCACCAGAAGGCCTCGGCCGCCGGGCGGCAGGTCGACCGGCCGGACATGACGAACCAGATCGCCCCGGTCGGTCTCCTGGATAATGATGGTGCCGGTCTGGGTGGCCCTGACCTGCTGCACGGTGTCCACCGGGATTTTCGGCAGTACGACCCCTTCCAGTTCCCGGCTCGACACGCTCTGCTCGGCGGTGGCGTCGTCATGGAGCAGGGTCAAGGCCGTGGGCAGGGCGGCCGGGGTCAAGGACAGCAGCAGTGGCAGGGACAGGCTGTCATTTGAGGTATCGGCAGTCAGGTCGTGTTCGGCGATGCGGCGGGCGACTGCGTCGCCGGTGATCTGCGCCTGGGCCTGCGGTTCCTGAATCTGGTTGCGGGCAAGGGTCAAAGACTCCTGCAGCGACTCCTCGATACTCGAGCTGAACCAGTAATCGACGCTGGAGGAGATGAATTGCAGGGCCACGAAAAACAATAGAATGGTCGGAATCAGAGACAGGCTGAGAAAGGAGACGACCAGCTTGGTGCGCAGCCTGCTGCCCATGATGTTCATCTTGCGCTCGAAGATCAATTCGGCCAGATAGCGCAGAATCAGGAACAGGACGACCAGGATCAGGATGACATTGATATTGATCAGCGCGAAGATGACAATGGTGCTCGACACCGGCAACTGGAAGTCCTGCCGAAACAGCGTCCCCTGCAGCCAGGTGAAAAACGGGATGAGACAGATGCAGAACAGGATGATCCGCCGGACCATTCGTTTCTTCAGGCGTCGCTGCTCCTCGGTCATGGCCGGCGGGGAGGTCTGCACCTCGAACGGGGTGAGGGGAAAATCTTCCGGAAGTCGTGGGTGGCCGGCCATGGCAGTTGATGATCGTTAATACATGAACTCGATGGTGAACCAGTCGGTTTTCACGTCCCACCAGCCGATAAACGGGATGATCGTGTGCAGGCTGAGAGGCAGGGTTTTTTTGTGCAGGTCGGCCTTGATCCGCAGTGAGTATTTACTGTCCGGGACCAGCCGGTCAAGCTCGATGATCTTCAGTCCGTTGATTTCGTTGACGATGAGTGCCGCTTCTTCCAGGGATGGTGCCGTTCGCCGCCGCCGGGCGCTTTCTTCGGTATCGACCACGTAGATCTCTTTCAGCGTGTCATAGGTCAGGGTATGGGTAAATTCCAATGACACCAGTTGCTCGTCGAACCAGTTGGCCCGGTGTTTCTCCAATTCGACGAAAAAGGAAAAGTGCACCGGAATGCCGTTGTGCAGGCCTTCGATCATGTCCTCATTGAGACTGTTACGCAGTTCACCGAAGAGGAGCAGGTCGGTTTCCGATGTGGTGACAATGATGTCGGTGAAATGGGGGCCTGATAACTGAGGCGATGCCGAAAAAGTAGTCGTGCCGCCGCAGATGGCGAGCAGGACCGCGGTGATGATAAGAATGCAAGAGCGCATGAATATTCAGTATCCTTGGGTGGGCACGATCCGGGGATCGGCTGTTCGGGAAACGATCAGAGTGGGGAGCGGGCTCATATCCCGACCGTGCTACGACAATGTTCTAATCTACCTGAAAACAAAAGACATGTCTATCGCTTGTTGGCAGGGAGCCGGTAACGGGACCGGCGCCGGGGCGGTGATGGTGTCCAGGCCATTGCTTTTTTGCCGGTATCTCAGTATATACATGACAACGAACGACCATCGTTCGTTGTCGGAACCGTTTTTTTCCTTAAATACGGGAACTATGTCACCACGACCGAAAAAGATGCGGCGCTGCGAAGGGACCTTCTGTGGCAGAGCCTTCAAACCGACCGGCACGCCCTTACAGGAGCTGACCCAGATCAGCATGCACCGCGACGAACTCGAAGCGCTGAGGCTGTGCGACTTCGAAGGCATGACCCAGGAAGAGGCCGGTCTGCGTATGGGGGTTTCCCGGGGAACCGTGCAGCGCATCATCACCGGCGCCCGCAAGAAGATGGCGCAGGCACTGACCGAAGGGCAGGCCCTTGTCTTTGTGGACTCTGAAAGTTGATGAATTCGTCAGGCCGCCAGGAAAGGGGCGGACCAGACCGGCCATTGCCGTTCAGATGTTTTCCCTGGTCTTGCGGAACTCGATGTCCGGCCACTTTTCCATGAAAAATTTCAGCATCCACTCGCTTTCCGCGAGATAGGTCAAAAATCCCTCGGCATCGAAGGCCAGCACGTGCTGGTTGGCGCGTTCGAATTCGGCCAGTTTTTTCTTGTCCCGGCAATAGACCCAGCGGGCTGCGCCGAAGCGGACCGGTTCGTAGATCGCGTCCACCCCATACTCGTTTTTCAGCCGGGCCATGGTCACCTCGAACTGCAGTACGCCGACCGCACCCATCACGTAATCGGCGCCGATCAGCGGCCGAAATACCTGGATGGCGCCTTCTTCGGCCAACTGTACCAGTCCTTTTTGCAGTTGTTTCAACCGCAACGGGTTCTTCAGCAAGACCCGCCGGAAGTGTTCCGGGGCGAAGTTGGGGATACCGGTAAACTTGAGCACCTCTTTGCTGGTAAAGGTGTCGCCGATCTTGATGGTACCGTGATTGGGCAGGCCAATGATGTCGCCCGGCCAGGCCTGCTCGACGTTTTCCCGGTCCTGGGCCATGAAGATGATTGCCCCTGCCAGGTTGATGTCCTTGCCGAGCCGGTGATGACGCACTTTCATCCCTTTCGTGAAGGTGCCCGAGCAGATGCGCAGAAAGGCGATACGGTCGCGGTGGGCCGGGTTCATGTTGGCCTGGATCTTGAAAACAAAACCGGAGAACTCCTCCTCGGTCGGCGCAACGCTGCGTGTTACCGCATGACGAGTGCTCGGCGGCGGGGCCATCTCGACGAATCCGTCGAGCATCTCCTGGACCCCGAAGTTGTTGATTGCGCTACCGAAGAAGACCGGCGTCTGGGACGCCTTGAGATAGTGCTCGTAGTCGAACGGGCTGGCCGCGCCGGAGAGCAGTTCAAGGTCCTCGCGCAGGTCGTCGGCTTGATTGCCGAGCAGCTTGTCGAGCAGCCGATCGTCGAGATTGTCGATGGTGACCGTCTGCTGGTCGCGGGTTTCAGCGCCCGGGGTGAAGAGCCGCAGGTTCTTGCGATAGATATTGTAGACGCCCTTGAAGCGTTTGCCCATGCCGATCGGCCAGGAAAGCGGGGCGCACTCGATCTGCAGTTTGTCTTCGATCTCGTCGAGCAACTCGAGCGGTGAGCGGCCTTCGCGGTCGAGTTTGTTGATAAAGGTAATCAGCGGCGTGTTGCGCATCCGGCAGACTTCCATCAACTTCTCGGTCTGCGTCTCAACGCCCTTGGCGCTGTCGATGACCATTACCGCCGAATCGACGGCGGTCAGGACCCGGTAGGTGTCCTCGGAAAAATCCTGGTGGCCGGGGGTGTCGAGCAGGTTGACTTCATAATCGCGATAGGTGAATTTCATCACCGAGGTGGTCACCGAGATGCCGCGTTCCTGCTCGACGGCCATCCAGTCGCTCGTTGCATGACGCTCCGCCTTGCGCGACTTGACGGCGCCGGCCAGGTTGATGGCGCCGCCGAACAACAGCAATTTTTCGGTCAGCGTGGTCTTGCCGGCGTCCGGGTGACTGATGATGCCGAACGTCCGTCGGCGGCCGATTTCTTTTTCCAGGATACTGCTCATCGAAAGAAAAATGTCCTTTGCTTATTGAGGCCTACTTGAGTATAAAGGGAACCTTGAAAAAAACACGAAGCATATGCGCTTTTCCCCAGATTGCAATAGAAATCAGAGAGGACCATGGAAAAAAGAATCGTTCTGGTGACCGGCGGCTGCGGTTTCATCGGCTGCAATTTTGTGCGGCTGGTCCGGCAGCGATTGCCGCAGTGGCGGGTGATCAACTTCGACAAGCTGACCTATGCCGGCAACCTGCAGAGTCTGGCCGATCTTGCCGAAGGGGCTGGATATCGTTTCGTGCTCGGTGATATCTGCGACGGCGAGTTGGTCGCCCGGCTCTTTGCCGAAGAAGCGATCGACACCGTTGTCCATTTTGCCGCCGAATCCCATGTCGACCGCTCGATCGTCGGGCCGGACGAGTTTATCGCCACCAATATCGGCGGCACCTTCACGCTGCTGCAGGCGGCCCACCGGCAGTGGGCGGCGGAGCCGAGCGGTGGCGGTGCGCCGCGTCGCTTTCTGCACGTTTCCACCGACGAGGTCTACGGCTCGCTCGGCGAGACCGGATTGTTCAGCGAGACCACCGCCTACGATCCGCGCTCGCCCTATTCGGCGTCCAAAGCCGCCTCCGATCACCTGGTCTCGGCCTATTTTCATACCTATGGCCTGCCGACGCTGATCACCAATTGCTCGAACAACTACGGGCCCTACCAGTTTCCGGAAAAACTGATCCCGCTCGTCTTCAATAATGCGCTGCATGGCCGCGAGCTGCCGGTCTACGGGGACGGCAAGAACGTGCGCGACTGGCTCTATGTCGCCGATCATTGCGAGGCGTTGCTGGCCGTGCTGGAGCGCGGCGAGCCGGGGCGTCGCTACAATATCGGCGGCAATAACGAGATGACAAACATCGAGGTCGTCTCCCAGCTCTGCGATATCCTCGACGACCGGGTCGGCCCGCTACCCGGCGGCAGTCCACGCCGATCACTGATCGCCTATGTGCGGGATCGTCAGGGGCACGATCGGCGCTATGCCATCGATGCGACCCGGATCAAAGACGAGATCGGCTGGCAGCCGTCGGTGGTCCGTTTCGCCGACGGACTGGCCGCCACCATCGACTGGTACCTGGCCCACCGGGACTGGCTCGAGGCGGTGATCGACGGTTCCTACCAGGACTATTATCGCGAGATGTACGGCTGATTGTCGAACCGGCTAATCCCAGGAAAAAAATATGCAGATCATTCCCACCGCCATACCCGATGTACTGCTCTTCGAGCCGAAGGTGTTTGGCGACGAGCGCGGCTTTTTCATGGAGAGCTTCAACCGGCGGAGCTGGCAGTCGCTGACCGGTCTTGACGGAACCTTCGTCCAGGATAACCACTCCCGATCAAGCCGCGGCGTGCTGCGCGGCATCCATTACCAGATCCGGCAGCCGCAGGGTAAACTGGTGCGGGTGGTGGCCGGCGAGGTCTTCGACGTGGCCGTCGATCTGCGGCGCTCTTCACCGACTTTTGGCCGCTGGGTCGGGGCGCATCTGAGCGAGGCCAATAAGCGCCAGTTGTGGCTGCCGCCCGGCTTCGGCCACGGTTTTCTGGTGCTCTCGGCAAGCGCCGATTTTCTCTACAAGGCCACCGACTATTACGCCCCGGAGCACGAACGGGCCATCATCTGGAACGACCCTGACCTGGCCATCGACTGGCCCGGCGACGCGGCCCCGGAACTCTCCGTCAAGGACGGTGCGGCGCCGCGCTTCGCCGACGCCGAGGTGTATCCCTGAGCCGGTCGGTGCAGACCATAATCGGTCACCTTGTGAACGCCGATCGAAATTGAAGTCTGGTTGTCAGGGGAATGCAGATGCTC
>CAZUJZ010000210.1:0-6915 GCA_964620665.1 uncultured Desulfofustis sp.
CCACGATGCCGATTTTCATTGTTCGTTGTGACTTCCCGTCATGAGGGGGATTACATGACGCCGCAGTCTGCCTGGGAGCCTTTGATCTTCTCCAGGGCATGGAGCAAAGCCGGCAGCACGACACCAATGTTTTCCAAGGCAGCCTTGCGACTGCCCGGAAGATTGATAATCAGACTTTGTCCCCGGATCCCGGCCCGGCCCCTGGACAAAACGGCCTGCGGTGTGATGGCGAGACTTGCAGCCCGCATCGCCTCGGCGATGCCCGGTACTTCCTTGTCAAAAAGCGAGTCCATCGCCTCAGGCGTGACATCCGATGGTGACAGCCCGGTACCACCCGTGGTCACGACCAGATCGGCCCTGTCATCGTCGATCGCCTGCTTGATCGTGGCAACGATTGTCACGATGTCATCAGCGACGACTGAATAATGACAGAACCGGTACCCCTCTTCGGTCAAAAGCTCCCTGAGTGCCCGGCCGCTGGTATCTTCCCGTTCGCCGCGCGCACCCTTGTCGCTCATCGTGATAACGGCGAAACGATACCGTGAGCGATCGTTTCGTCGCCTCTTCGCGTCAGGATTGCTCTGCATTGCGTGCGGCGACAATCTTCTCGGCTATTTGGGCGGGTACTTCCTCGTAGTGAGAGAAGTCGATGGAAAACGACCCAAGTCCGCCGGTCATCGAGGTCAACTCATTGGCATAGGTCTGCGATTCTGCCATCGGCACCTGGGCGGTGATAATTTCTCCTTTCGGCGATGAATCCATGCCCATGACTTTGCCGCGGCGCGAATTGAGATCGCCCATAACATCGCCAACGCTGTCTTTGTGTACCGTGATCACGATGTTCATGATCGGTTCAAGCAGGACCAGTCCGGCTTCGGGAGCGGCTTTTTTAAAAGCGAGTGAGCCGGCGATCTTAAATGCCATCTCCGAAGAGTCGACGGTATGGTAGGATCCGTCATAGAGAACCACCTTGACATCGGTCACCGGATAACCGGCCAGGACCCCTTTCTCCATTGCTTCGACAATGCCTTTTTCAACGGCCGGCCGGTATTGCTGGGGGATGACACCACCGACGATCTGATCGACAAACTCGAATTTCTCTCCGGGGATCGGTGAGAGCTCTATCCAGCAATCACCGAACTGCCCGCGTCCACCGCTCTGTTTCTTGTGGCGTCCCTGTGCCTTGGCGCTCCCACGGATTGTCTCCATATAAGGAATTTTCGGCAGGCTCAACTCCATTTCCACGCCGAACTTTTTCTTGATCCGGTTGCCGACCACTTCCAGATGGACCTGGCTCATACCGGAAACGAGTGTTTCGCCGGTCTGTTGCTGCCGAGACATCTTCAGCGACAGATCTTCGTCGAGCATCTTGCTGATCGAGCCGAACAGTTTTTCTTCTTCACCTTTTTTCGCACTGACGGCATAGGTGATGACCGGTGCGAGCGGATCGGGAGTCGGCAGGATAATCGGTTTGTCGGAGGTACAGAGCGTGTCTCCGGTGGTTGTCTCTTTCAGTTTGGCGACGGCGACGATCATACCCGGGCCGGCACTGTCGATGGGGCGCTGCTCCTTGCCTTCGATCAAAAAGAGATGGCCGAACCTCTCCTGGGATTTCTTGTTGGCATTATAAAACGATTCATCGGACAACGTCCCTGAAAACACTCTGAAAATCGTCAATCTGCCGGCATAGGGATCGGCCATGGTCTTGAAAACCAGTCCGACAAAGGGCGCATCGGCAACCGGGGTGCATTCCAGCGGCTCGTCGCTGCCGGGTTTGACGCCTCGTCGCGGTTTGCAGTCGGAAGGAGACGGGAGATAGTCGTTGATCAGGTCGAGTACCGCGGCGGTCCCTTTGTTCAGGATTGCGCTGACCGGGCACACCGGAGAAACTTCCCCCGCACGGACCGCCTTTTTCAGACCCGCCACCATTTCTTCTCTGGTCAACTCCCCTTCCTCGAGAAATTTTTCGATCAATTCCTCGTCGGTTTCGGCAATACTCTCCATCAACGATTCGCGGTGAGTGGCCGCTTCATCGGCAAGGTCATCGGGAACGGCTGTTTCCTTGAGGCCTCCTTTACCCGTATCGTCAAACAGATAGGCGGTGTTCGAGATAAGATCGACAACGCCTTTAAACTGGTCTTCCACACCGATCGGCAGAAAAATCGGGACCGCATTGAGCGGCAGTTGATCTTTGATCTGATCGACCGCCTGGAAGTAATTGGCCCGCTCCCGGTCCATATTCGTGATAACGATCAACGACGGGATGTTGTTATCGGCGATCAGGTCGGCAAACTTTCTCGTCTGTCCGCGGACACCGGCCACAGCCCCGACAACAAACAACGCACTGTCACAAATATGGGCGGCGAAGACGGTTTCGTTGAAGAAGGAATCTTCACCGGGTGTATCGATCAGGTAGACGTCGTGTTTTTTCCATGTGTAATCGTTGAACGAGGAACTGATCGAAATGGTTCTGCTGTGCTCCTCTTCGTCGAAATCCATACTTGCACTGCCATCGTCCACCTTGCCGAGCCGGTTGATCTTGCCCGCAGTATACAACATGGCCTCAGCCAAGGAAGTCTTGCCACTATTGCCGTGTCCTATCAGTGCTACGTTCCTGACCATCGTTGTATCCTGCATCTGATTCTCCTCGATTTCTCTGTTTAAACCGTGACAAGCTCATCATTTGAGCTAGAAGCCGAATAGTATCTGGGTATACCGAACCCCACCATATATTCAATTCTCACGAAATAATGTCAAGCCTGAACGAGTGTATGGCTCTTTTTCAGGCACCATTATGATTTCGATACAATTTCCTCCATCAACGCCCAAGGATTTGCTCGTAAATTTGCCGGGGAATGGGTAACCTTGCCACGCCGTTATACAATCTCTGCCAAGGGATCCCCCGTTAGACAATACGAGCCGTGAGTAAAACCAACGACGCATCGCCGGGGCTGGCCCGATCGGCCGCCACCGTCTCTATCGCGGTAATGTTCAGCAGGGTCCTCGGACTGATCAGGGAGCAGGTTTTTGCTGCCCTCTTCGGTGCCGGGTACGCCTATGATTCATTTGTGGTAGCTTTCAGGATACCGAATCTCCTGAGAGACCTCTTTGGTGAAGGTGCGCTTTCTGCAGCGTTTGTCGCGGTGTTTTCCGACTACAACGCTACCCGCAGCAAGGAAGAAACCTGGCGGCTTGCCTCCAATGTGCTGTGCTTTTTTGCCGTTGCCGTGTCAATCATCGTCTTGCTCGCCGCGCTGAGCGCCGGATGGATTGTCTCCGTCCTGGCACCCGACTTCGCTGCCTCTCCCGGCAAACTTGCACTGACGGAGACGATGACCGTCATCATGATGCCCTTTCTGCTCTTTATTTCCCTGGCTGCCGTTGTCATGGGGATGCTCAACACCCAAGGGAAATTTTTTGTCCCGGCGCTGGCCTCGAGTTTTTTCAACCTCGGCTCGATCATCGGCGGCACGTCTCTGGCATTTGTCCTTCCGGCTTACGGGCAGCCGGCAATCGTCGGCATGGCTTGTGGAACCCTGATCGGTGGCTTTCTGCAACTGGCCGTGCAAGTACCCGCGTTGAAAAAAACCGGTTTTCGCTTCAAGCCAACGCTCAGGCTTGCCGATCCCGGCCTGGTGCGTATCCTGAAACTGATGGTGCCGGCGACCATCGGTCTGTCTGCTACCCAAATCAATATCTTTATCAATACCAATTTTGCCGCATCCTGCGTGGAAGGTTCGGTATCCTGGCTGAACTATGCGTTCCGTCTCGTTCAACTGCCGATCGGTCTGTTCGGCGTGGCCATCTCAATAGCCGCCCTGCCCGTTCTGGCCCGCCAAGTGTCATTGGGCAACAGGGAAGAGATGAAACAGACGTTTATTTCGTCACTGTCGCTGGTATTCTGTCTGACCATACCCGCGACCATCGGGTTGGTACTTCTGTCCGAGCAGATTATCGGGGTCATTTTTGAGCACGGGGCATTTTCGGCGCTGGATACCCAGGCAACTGCGGTCGCCCTGTCGCTCTACGCGGTGGGATTGTTTGCCTATGCGGCCAATAAGGTGATCGTGCCGGTTTTTTATGCGATCAATGCCGCTCGGTATCCGGTTATTGGAAGCTTTGGCGCCATTGCCGTTAATATCATCATTATCCTGCTGACCATTGACCGCTATCAGCACAAGGCAATCGCCCTTTCGACATCAGTTACGATGATTATCAATTTTATATTCCTGGCAGCGGTGCTGTATATAAAAATCGGAGGGTTCCCGGTGCGATATCTCGGGACAGGGCTTTTCAAGATCAGCGTCGCCGGGGGCGCCATGGGGCTGGCTCTCTTCCACGTTCAATCGATGTTTGCTCCTTATTTTTCTGCGACCCTGTTGCCACAGGTGGTGTTTCTGCTGGTACTCATATCTGCGGCAGTGTTGCTTTACGGAGCACTGTTGCGCCTATTCGGTGTACCAGAGCTGAACTCCGTACTGGGGATCATCGGCAGGATGCACCGTCGCTTCAGGTCACACTGACGGTTTGCCGCTTTGCTCGAGCAGTTCCACTTTTGCTTTGATCTCCAAAAGCTCGGCTTTGAGTTCGGCAAGATCTGACTTCGAGGCACAATCCATTTTTTTCAGCACCGCCTGGACCTGCTCTTCGATCTGTTTTTTCAATTCAGCCCGTGATTCCTCGGATTTTTTCAGGAGCTCGGCAACGAGTTTTTCTCCCTCCTGCTCCGAGAGCTTGCCCTTATCGATGAACTCGCGGACCACTTCCTCGACTTTATCCTTGCTCAGACTGAGTACGCCGATACCGGTAAACATGACTTTTTTAACAAGATCGATCATCTTTTCTCCCTCCTCTGTGGGTGCGGGTTTCACCTGTGGGTGCGGGTTTCACGCCGCCACGCGAAAGAATTCGCGGGCGCGTTCAGTGGCCTGCTCAAGTGACGAACTACTTTGCACGCTGCTTGCCAGCAGGTGACCAAAATCCTGGGCAGACGCGTAATAATGGGTAAACTGCTTCAGTCTGCCGAGCCGTCTCTCCTGTGGAAAGCGCTGCTTGAGAAGGTCAATGAAATGGAAGTATAGCCCCTCTTGCGAATACTGTGCAAGAGGTGATTCGCAACAATACAGCTCTCGTGCTATCTCTCTGATAAGCCACGGCCGGCGAACCACGCCCCGGCCGATCATCAATCCGGCGGCACCGGTACAATCGAGGCACCGGCGGGCATCTTCAACACTGAAAATGCCGCCGTTGGCCAATACCGGTACATGAAGCCGGGCGGGCAGCCCTTCCAGGACGTCCCAGCGGGGGCGGCGGCAGAATTTGTCGCCGGCCAGACGGGCGTGTATGGTAATCAGGTCGACTCCTTCATCTTCCAGGAGTCGACAGGTCTGCAGCAGTCGCGCTCGATCCGGATGCTCACCGATTCGGATCTTCACACTGACCGGCAAGGCAGTGCTCTTTCGCAAACGACGCAGAACGGCGACAAGTCCCGTCGGTCGATCGAGCAGGAACCTGCCGGCTCCGATTTTCCTGAGTTGCGGAGCCGGGCAGCCAAGATTGAGATCGATTCCCTGAGCTTCCAGTCCTTCGAGCTTGCGTGCCGCCGCTTCGATATCGCTGGTCTCACTGGCGTAGATCTGGTAAAAAAGCGGGTTTTCCAAAGGGCCTCTGATCAGCCCCGGTGAAATCGACTGGTTTTCACTGGGCAGCCGTTTGGCGCTCAGCATTTCCGAAAACAGCAGACCGACGCCGCCAAGTTGGACGATCAGCGTTCTTAAGGCGGAATGGGACAACCCGACCATCGGCGCCAGGGCAAGAGGCGGATCAATGGTGAGCTGTCGAATCGTCAAGGGCATGAGCCTTGTGCCGTACGCTTTGAGTTGGAAAAAAGAAGAAGAGAGCGGGATCGTTGTCAGATATCGAGGTTGACAATCTGGGTCACATCGCGCTGTTCCATATTCCGGTAGAACCGCACATGCACCGAAAAATGCTGGTCGTCTTCCCGATGACTCTGGACACCAACAATAACACCGAAACATTTCAAGATGTTGCCGTCAGCCAATTGCATTTCTGAGACGATTTGACGGCCGAGGAGCAGCCGGGCGTTTTCCCGGCTCGTGATATGCACGATAAAACAGAGCCCGCCCCGTGATATGTCGGCCAACTCACCTCTGAACTTTCTCTTGCCGGCATTGCCGTAGGGATCGAGCAACAGATTGTTGATAAAGATATTTATACCATAGCGGGGAAATTCGCGACGATCGGAACCCGCCATTTTCAGAAGTTCCGGAACCGTGTCGTACTTATTGCAGAAGGCAAAGAGTTTGTTGGCCAGTTCCGGATACGTTGCAGTCAGCGTTTCATAGTTTTCCCGGGACAGGACATGGACCTGGGTTTCAGTTTGGGCGGCGAGTGAAATCGTCCAGACCGAAGCGGAAAAGAATTGTGCAACCCCGATCACCTCGCCGGGGCGAAGCCGTTTCAGAAACGTTTCCCGGCCACCGCTCTGACAACTCATACGAATGATGCCGGCGTTGACGAAATAGAGGCTGGGATCGGTCTCCCCTTCCCTGACAATAGCCTCGTCGACCCGATAGACCTCCTGTTTCATCGCAAAATACAGCGCGTTAAACTCTTCGGTGGTCATCTGCTCGTAGAGTTCGCTCCATACAGCGATATGGTGGTTGGAGAGTGATGAACTCTTTTCCTCTTCAATAATTTCGCCAAGACGGATCACTTCGGACAACGCGAGTGGGTTTATTTCAAGCATTTTGTCGCGCAATAGTTCTGCCGAGGCAAAGTCCTTGTCACGAGCAGCGGTAACGGCATTGGCAAAGAGTTTCTGACCGGCGCGTTCGAGATCGCCCTGGGCCACCAGATCCTTGACGCTCCTTTCGATTCTGCGCAACGCTCCGG
>CAZUJZ010000211.1:0-6912 GCA_964620665.1 uncultured Desulfofustis sp.
CGGTAATGAGGCCATACAGCGGCAAATCGTGTCGTTGCTGTCAAAATCGATTCATTTCGACGTCTGCTATATCGATATCGATTCTTTCAAGCCATTCAACGATTATCATGGCTTTGAAAAGGGTGATCGGGTGATCAAGGCCACCGCCGCTATTATCAATGAGTGCCTTGCCGCTCGCGAGACAAGCGAAATTGGTTTTGCCGGCCATATCGGCGGAGATGACTTCATCGTTATCACCCGTCCAAAAAACTCATTGTTGACCTGTCAGGCGATCATCGATCGTTTCGAGCAGCTGCGCGCCACCTTTCATTGCCCCGAGACATGCCGTCTCGGCTATTATCTCGGAGAAGATCGGGATGGAGGGAGACGAAAATTTGGTCTGCTGTCGTTGTCCATCGGCATCGTGTCGACGGAGATGTATCCCATGGTCTCTTTTGCCGAAATAGCCTCGATCGCCGGTGACTTGAAAAAACTGGCCAAAGCTACACCAGGTTCAGCGGTGGTCCGGGATCGTCGCCTTGCCACCTGAGGCGTTCCGTGCGACCCGCCCATTGTCTTAACGGCAGTGGTGTCGCTTGACGCTGTCGCTCAAGACCGTTACAGTCTCATTATGTCGTCTTTGACGGCGTCTGGTGGATCATGGCCTGAACGACGCTGCGGCGGTTCGGCTGCCACCGGTCGTTATTCAAGCCTTGCAGTCCTTTTTCCGGAGCAGATTATGAAATCGTGGAGTCTTATCGCCTGTGCGTGCCTGTGGTTGTTTGTCGGCTGCGCCCCGACCCTGCCGCTGGATGCCAATCTCAACCTGAGCGTTACAACACAACCGGTAAACGTGTATCCCGATGATACGATGATCACCCTGCGGGGGCACGACGGCCGGGATTATCCGGAAGTCGTCCGCTATGTGATCAAGGATGATCCGCCGGTGCCGATCCCCAATCGTAACCCGCCGCATATCGTTGTGACGGAACAACTGGCGGATGGGCTTCGCGCGCAGGGCCTGGTCTTTGCGCAGCAGGCGCCGGCCCATCTGCAGCTGGATATCGAAGAGTTGCTGGCAACCGTCACCAGACCCAAGGTCCTCTATGACATCAAGGCGGTCAGTGCGGTTTCGGTGACGGTCACCAGCCACGGCGACTCGCTGACCAAACGCTATCGGAAGGAATCGACCCGCGTGTCGGTAACCCGGCCCGATCTCGATGAGGTGGAGCCTCTGCTCAACGAACAGCTGTCCCGGATCGTCCGGCAGATTCTCGATGATCAGGAGATAAGGAAGCTGATTATCGGCGGGAAGTGACCGGGGAGGCGCAGGGGATCAGGCGGGCTGGATAAACAGCTTGAGCCCCTGCTCCCGGTAGGCGGTAATAAACTCCCTGACTTTTAGCTTGATCTGGTCGCGGACGACCCGGGTCTGCTGCATCTTTTCTTCCGGGGACCCGATGAATGACGACGGATCGTCGAAGGCCCAGTTCTGGCGCAGTACCCGGCCGGGGAAAATCGGACATTTCCGGCTGACCTCCGGAGAACAGACGGTGATGACCGCATCGTACTGTTTGCCCTGTTTGTAGAGTTCGAAGACGCTGCGCGTCGGTGCGCCGGCGATATCGATGCCGTCTTCGCGCAGCACTTCGACGACCAGCGGGTTCAGCGTCCCGGGTTCGAGACCGGCACTCTCGGCCTGCAACGTGCCGTCGGCGTAGTGGTTGAGATAGGCCTGAGCCATTTGACTGCGGGCGGAGTTGTGCTCGCAGATAAAGAGGATGGTACGCATCGTATGATCCTGTCGGGAAGAAGTCTGCTCATCTGATACTTGAGCCATTTGCAAAACTGAGATTTTCGTTCAAAATCAAGGCATGCGAAAAATTTTACCACAGGCATATAATTGATATTCCGAGGATAAAATTTTGAGCATAACGCAGAGTTTGGGCGAAAAGATTGTTTTGCAAATGGCTCACATAAATGAGACTATTATAGACACCCCTGATCAGGATTCGAACAGAATATGGTTTGAAAACGGTTAGGCGGCGGCCGGCTGGAAGTGACGGAAAGCCTGGCGGGCCTCTTCGGCGCCGATGATGGCCACCATGTCGCTTTTTTCGAACCTGAATTCGGGGCCGGGGTTCGGCGTCAACTGTTTGTTGCGCAACACCCCGACCACCGATGCGCCGGTACGGCGGCGGATGGCCGCCTCGCCGATGCTGCGATTGATCAGGGTGTTTCCCGATTCGAGTCTGATCCATTCCAGATCAAACTGCAGATCGGCGGCGCAGAGTTGGCCGAGCGTGCGGAAGTGTTCGCCGTCAGCGAGTTGCGGAGCGAGAAATTCCTGGCGCATGGTTTCGGTCTGACGCTGAATCTCCGATGGTGAGAGGTGGAGGTGGAAGAGCACTTGCCGGGTCATCTCCAGGCCGGCCTCGAATTCCGGATAGACCAGGTCATTGACCCGAAGTTCCTTGAACACCTCGAAAAACTCGGGCTCCGAAATACGGGCGACGACCCGCATCTGCTGATTGATTTTGCGGGCCTGTTTGATGATCGCCTGGGAGGTGACGATGCTCGGGATGGTCACCACCAGCAGCGATGCGGTCTGTATCGACAGGGCGTCGAGGACGATGCGGTGGCTGCCGTCGCCGTAGACCACCGGGAATCCTGCTTGCTTGGCCTGCTCTACCCGTTGCTGGTCGAGTTCGACCAGGACGAATGACATGTCGAGCCGTTTGAGCACCTCCGCAATGCGAAAGCCGACCCGGCCGCTGCCGGCGATGACCACGTGATCGTGCAGGCCTTCCTCCGGGATATTGACGCTCTCCAACGGCTCATGACGGAACAATTTCTTCTTCAGCGCATAGAGCCGGGAGGTCTGCGATGAAATGAGCGGGGTCATGATCATCGTTGTGACCGCTGCGGTCAGGACCAGGTTGTACAGGTCCATGTCGATCGATTCGGTGGCCACGCCGACCCGGGCCAGCACGAAGGAAAATTCACCGATCTGGAAAAGGCCGAGGCCGACGGCCAGCGGCACGACGTTGCCATAGCGAAAAACAATCGCCAGTGTGCCGAAGATAAGCCCTTTGCCGACACTGACCAAAAAGACCAGCAGGGCCACTTGTCGCCAGTTTTCCAGCAGGAAGGCCGGATCGAGGAGCATGCCGACGGAGGCGAAAAAGAGCAGACTGAACAGGTCGCGCAGCGGGATGATATCGCTGAGCGCCTGGTGACCGTAATCAGATTCGCTGAGCACCATGCCGGCGACAAAGGCGCCAAACGCAAAACTGAGGCCGACCAGGTGGGTCGCGTAACCGACCCCGAGACCGATGGCGGTGATCGCCAGCAGGAAGAGTTCGCGCGAGCCGAGCCGGGCGATATAGCGGAGAATGGCCGGCAGCAATTTGGTGCCGAGCACGAGCATGGCAACCAGGAACAGCACGGCGGTGATCGCGGCGCTGCCGAGCGAACCCATACCGGCGGCGGGATCGTTCAGCTGGGGCAGGATGATCATCATCGGTACCACCGCCAGGTCCTGAACGATGAGCATGCCGATCATCACCTTGCTCGACAAGGTGCCGAGCCAGCCTTGGTTCATCAGGGTTTTCAGCAGGACCATGGTCGAGGACAGGCTGATCATTGCGCCAAGCCATAACGAACTGTTCCAGTCCAGACCGAACATCATGCCGATGCCATACCCAAAGATGATGGTCAGCACGATCTGGATCGGCGTGCCGATCAGGGCGATGAACTTGACCGGTTTGAGATCCTTGAGAGAGAATTCCAGGCCGAGCGCAAACAGCAGCAGGGCCACCCCGATCTCGGCGAGCAGTTCGATATCGTGGGTCTGGCTGATCGCAAAACCACCGGAATGGGGGCCGAGGATGATGCCGGCGATGATGTAGCCGAGGATCAACGGCTGTCGCAGCCGCTGCATGATCAGGGCGCAACAGAAGGCGGCAAGCACGATGATGATGATATCGGTGGCGATGCCCATAACGCGTTAGCAGTCGACTCCTCGTCATTTGGGGAGCAGGTGAAACCTCACGATCCAGGCAGCCCGCGATCCGTCCCGGTCGGCATGATCCGTAAAAAGAAGACCACACCGCCATCCACTATACCAGAGCGGAGCGGTTTTTTATACCTTGAGACAGCCCCTGAGTCTCCATGGACGCGAAGAGGGCTGCCGAATGTGGTACAGTCAGGAAAACCGCTACTTCGATCAAGGATGAGAACGGCGGTCAGGGCCATCGGCACACTACCATTTTCGTTGAAAACCGGTTGAATGGAGGAAAACTGGATTGGCTTGCCCATGCCGGTGATGATATATTCCCCGGTCGCACATTGTCCGGTGGCAAACGCCTGCGGGACGTGCCACCGGGCCGTTAATAACACCGCTGGTAAACAACCCGCTGACGGCCGGCACTGAGCCGCCGGTTTCGGTCATTTCGGCACTGCAGTTGTCCCCGGTTATCTGTTGGCGGTGACGTTCTGCCGGGCCTTGAGTGCCGCCAGCGTGGTCAGGTTGAAGATATTGTCGGCATGGGCTCCGCGTTCGACGATATGGGCCGATTTGTTCAGGCCGACCAGAATCGGACCGATGGCATCGACCTCGGCCAGGCGCATGCACAATTTGTAGGCGATGTTGGCGGCATTGAGATCAGGGAAGATGAGGATATTCGGCTCACCCTTCAAGGTGGAGAACGGGAAGATCTCTTCACGCAATTCGGTATTGAACGCCAGGTTGGCCTGCATCTCGCCATCGACCTCGAGTTCCGGGGCAAGCTGTTTTACCAGCGCGGTGGCCCGGGCAATTTTCGCGGCCCCCGGGGAATCGGAGGAACCGAAGTTGGAGTAGGAAAGCATCGCGATTTTCGGCGTGATGTCAAATTCTTTAACAAACTCGGCGACCGATACGGCAATGTCGGCGAGCTGCTGTTCATTCGGGTTGATATTGACCGTCGTGTCGGCAAAAAATAGGGTTCGTTTCTTGAACACCATCATATAGACGCTGGCCACCGTTTTTCGCTCCGAACTCCTGCCCACGCAGGACAGAACCCGACGGATGGCGTACGGGTAGGGCAGTGACTGTCCGTAGATCATGCAGTCGGCATCGCCGGCAGTGAGCATCATCGCGCCGAAAAAGCCGGCATCACGGCGCATGATGTCGCGGGCATAGGGCAGGGTGATGCCGGAGCGCTGTTTCCGTGCGTAATAATCCCTGGCATAGCGTTCGATGCAGTCTTCTTCCCGGGATGGGTCGACGATCGTGATTGAGTGCCCGGAAATCCCGTGTTTGTCGAGCAACTCGCCGATCTCATCGTGATTGCCGAGCAGGATCGGGGTGGCGATGTTCTCTTCCATCACCCGGATCGCGGCGCGAATGATTTTTTTGTTATTGCCTTCCGGGTAGACGACCCGCACCGGTTCCTTCTTGACGCGATTGGTCACATAGCGCAGGATGGCCTTGGAGCGCCCGAGAGTCGCTTCGAGGTGTTCGGTATAGGCCTGGAGATCGGCGATCGGTTTGCGGGCCGCTCCGGTTTCCATGGCAGCCCGCGCGACCGCCGGGGCGATGCGCAGCAAGGCCCGGGGATCGAACGGGGTCGGGATCAAATATTCCGGGCCGAACTCGAAATTGTCGGCGCCGTAGGCCAGCAGTACCTGGTCCGGGATCTCTTCCTTGGCCAGTTCGGCAATGGCCCTGACCGCGGCGATCTTCATCTCGGTGTTGATTTCCTTGGCCCGGACGTCCAGCGCCCCGCGGAAGAGAAAGGGAAAACAGAGGACATTGTTGACCTGGTTTGGGTAGTCGCTGCGGCCGGTGGCGATGATGCAGTCGGGCCGGGCGGCGATGGCTTCGGGATAGGAGATCTCCGGTTCCGGGTTGGCCATCGCAAAGACGATCGGCCGTTTGGCCATGCTCTGCAGCATTTCGGTGGTCAGGGCGCCGGCGACACTGACCCCGCAGAACACATCGGCCCCCCGCAATGCCTCGGTCAGCGTTCGATGGGGGGTGTCGTTGGCCAATTGTTCCTTGTAGGGGTTCATCGATTCACTGCGGCCGCGGTAGATAACCCCCTTGGAGTCGCAGATGATCAGGTTCTCTCTGGGCAGTCCGAGGGCGATAAACATCCGGGCGCAGGCGATACCGGCGGCGCCGGCCCCGTTGAATACCGCTTTGACGTCCTTGATGGCGCGCCCGGTAATTTCCAGCGCATTGAGAAAAGCGGCCGAGGTGATGATTGCGGTGCCGTGCTGATCATCGTGAAAGACCGGGATGTCAACGAGTTGCTTGAGCTTTTCTTCGACATAAAAGCATTGCGGCGCCTTGATGTCTTCCAGGTTGATGCCGCCAAAGGTCGGGGCGATCAACTCACAGGTCCTGATCAATTCATCGGGGTCTTCGGTGGCCACTTCAATGTCGAAAACATCGATATCGGCGAATTTTTTGAACAGGGCGCCCTTGCCCTCCATGACCGGTTTGCCGGCCAGGGCGCCGATGTTGCCGAGACCGAGCACCGCCGTGCCGTTGGAGATGACCGCTACCAGGTTGCCTTTGGCGGTGTACTCGTAGGCGTCTTCACTGTTGGCGGCAATTTCCTGGCAGGGCCTGGCCACGCCGGGGCTGTAGGCTAAAGAGAGGTCTTTCTGGGTCGAAAAGGGCTTGGTGACGACCACCTCGATCTTTCCTTTTCTGCCGCTCCGGTGATATTCGAGTGCTTCGGCGTAGATATCGGTAGCCATGGGGCGCCTCCTGTTTGGTGAAGTATGTGTGCTTCGGCAAGTCTGGTAATACCAGAGCTTGTTGTCCAATTAACCGCGTTTTTTAAGGATATACTTGGTAAGACCAGATGTCAATAATATTGTCGGCTCCCCTTCGGGCCTGATTCTCCGCCCCGCCGGGCCTTCACGAGGCAGCCTCCG
>CAZUJZ010000212.1:0-516 GCA_964620665.1 uncultured Desulfofustis sp.
TGCGAACGTATCTACAGCAAGGCAAGACGTTGGACTTGGCGGCAGCCAAGTCCGGCATGGACCCGAAAACAGCCAGAAAATATCGTAACCCTGGCAAGCTACCCAGTGAGGTCAGGGCAGAGCAGGTTCGTGCTTGGCGCACCAGAAGTGCAATCCCTTTGTGCTTAACCATTTGATTAAAGCTGTAAGTTAACACTATTCCTGAGAGGGTAGATCCGGTTATTCACAGAGAATGGAGCAGAAATGGAGCAGCTGGCAACTCAAGGTTTTCAAAGAATCTCGAAATGGGGAAAATGCGTGCCTCTAGTCGTGGTGCATATGGTCTCGACCATGCAACGGTTTGGCCACTAAGCGCACTCCTAAAGCAGCACAAACACGGTTTATGGTATCGAATCGAGGGTGAGCCTTGGGCCGGAGTGCTTTGTAAAGCGCCTCCCTTGTAATCCCTGCCGACTTGGCGACCTCGCTCATTCCACGGGCACGAGCGGCAACGCCGAGGGCGTGGGCAAGTTCGGA
>CAZUJZ010000212.1:526-6909 GCA_964620665.1 uncultured Desulfofustis sp.
GGCGTCGCCATCCTCAATGACCATGGTAAGATAGGAGGCGATATCTTCTTCATTGTTCAGATGGCGAGCCATGTCGAATTCAGGCAATGTGGAGATATGAATTTTTTTCTCGTCCATGACTTACTCCTCTATGGTGGCGGCAATTGCTATGGCCTTTTTGATGTCAGCGGATTGACTGGACTTGTCTCCACCGCCAAGCATTACTATCAATGTTTGGCCCCGTTGTAGGTAATACATTCGCCAGCCGGGACCGAAATGCTCACGCATTTCGTACATACCGCTACCGATCGATTTCACGTCACCGAGGTTGCCTTGCTGCGCCTTGTCCAGTCTTCTGGCTAGGCGGAGGCGGGTGATGTTATCCTTCAAGCTGGCAAGCCAACTTTCAAAGCAGGAGTGAGTTTGATCGTGTACATAGCGATACTGTAATCGTTCGACTACAGATGACAAGAGAATTTTCACAGAGAATTTTCACGGATTCTCTGTTGAATCTCAGATTTGAACCGCCAATCAAAGAAGAGGGTAAAGACCTTCATTTCTTCATGTTGCTGATAATATTTGAGATAATCTAAGTGGTAGATTTCATAAAACCATCTCTTGATTGGTTTTGAGCAATCAGAATCGTGGTCATGACCCCCTTCGAGCCATTGGAAAAAAGGTTTCGAAGTTCGTTGGCTAAGGGGAGCCAGTTATCAAAACGGCCCGTTTTCTTCGGAAGGCGGGCCGTTACTTTTTGCTGGGAGAGGCTGTTGACCATAGAGCTCGGACCAGAAGATTATAAAAGCAGCACTGAGTGCTGGATAGGGAGCTCAATCGGTTACCGGGATATGTCCAAGCAGGAACTCCAGGCCGTGTGAGAGTCAGTCCGTGGCAACGTGGTTGATGCCATGCTCATGACCGGGGAATACGCCGAACCACCGTTCTGGCTCTTGCTGCTTGATGCGGGTGCGGCCGCGAGAATGGAGCTCTTGACAAAAAATCGCAATGGTCATGAATCCCGCGTGTGCCGGTTACAGACGGTAAGACAATGAATTTTCCTAACAATGCGAGAGCTTCTTTGAGTTTGTTGTCGGCTTGTGGAAAAGTGACACAAATATGTATTGACAATGTCGTGGTGTCTGATGTATCAGTGAGTATGAGGGTATTATTGAACCCTCACTTTTTCCTTTTGTCTCTGCGTTCTCAGGCTGATAGAGCGTACCGGCAGGAGGAGATGTTTCACCTAAGGGAGGTTTGGCCGGATCGGAGTACGGACAGATTATTCTCCGATCGTTGTCGACGGGTAACCACCAATAATAAACATCATCTCTCAGAGGAGGTTGATATGGGCAAAATGAAAATGACAACCGAAGAAGCGTTCATCAAAGTCCTGCAGATGCATGGCATCGAGCACGCCTTCGGGATTATCGGCTCGGCGATGATGCCGATTTCAGATCTCTTCCCCACGGCCGGAATCACCTTCTGGGACTGCGGTCATGAAGGCAACGCCGGCATCATGGCCGACGGTTTTACGCGGGTATCGGGTAAGATGTCGATGATCGTCGCGCAGAATGGCCCCGGCATTACCAACTTTGTTACGCCGGTAAAAACCGCGTACTGGAATCATACCCCATTGCTGCTGGTGACCCCGCAGGCTGCCAATGCGACGATCGGCCAGGGTGGGTTCCAGGAAGTCGAGCAACTCGCCGTTTTCAAGGACATGGTCGCCTACCAGGAAGAGGTGCGCACACCGGCACGTATTGCCGAAGTGCTCAACCGCGTCATCATGAAGGCCAAGCGGGCCTCTGCGCCGGCGCAGATCAACGTGCCCCGAGATTTCTGGACGCAGGTCATCGAAATTGATCTGCCGGCCATTATCGAGTTCGAGCGTCCCGGCGGGGGTGATGAAGCCTTGGCTCGCGCCGCGGAACTGCTGTCCAAGGCAAGATTTCCGGTCATTCTCAATGGTGCCGGAGTGGTTATCGGCAACGGCATCAAGGAATCGATGGCCCTGGCCGAGCGTCTCGATGCCCCGGTCTGTTGCGGGTATCAACACAATGACGCCTTTCCGGGCAGTCACCCCTTGTTTGCCGGACCGCTCGGGTACAACGGTTCCAAAGCGGGAATGGAACTGATTGCCAAGGCCGATGTGGTACTCGCCCTTGGTACACGACTCAATCCGTTCTCCACGCTGCCGGGATATGGTATCGATTACTGGCCGAACGATGCTGCGATCATCCAGGTCGATATGAATCCCGACCGGATCGGTCTCACCAAGCCGGTCACGGTCGGTATCGTCGGTGACGCCAAGAAGGTGGCAAGCGGTATCCTTGGCAGGTTGTCGGATACAGCCGGTGATAACGGCCGGGCCGAGCGAAAGGCGCTGATCGCCCAAACCAAAGCGGCTTGGGCTGAAGAGCTGAAGACGCTGGTCCATGAAGCCGATGATCCGGGCACCACGTGGAATGAGCGGGCCCGCAATAGTGAACCTGAGAAAATGTCGCCCCGCATGGCCTGGAACGCCATTATGGCAGCACTGCCGAAAGAGGCCATCATTTCCTCCGATATCGGCAACAACTGCGCCATCG
Source organism: uncultured Desulfofustis sp. (assembly GCA_964620665.1). Classification (GTDB taxonomy): domain Bacteria; phylum Desulfobacterota; class Desulfobulbia; order Desulfobulbales; family Desulfocapsaceae; genus Desulfofustis. Next base: position 3,094 of record CAZUJZ010000212.1, read on the forward strand.
GCAATGCCTATCCGACCTTTGAAGAGGGACGCAAGTATCTTGCACCGGGCCTGTTCGGACCATGCGGCTATGGGTTTCCTTCAATTCTCGGCGCCAAGATCGCAAGACCGGATGTGCCGGTCGTCGGCATGGCTGGAGACGGTGCCTTCGGTATTTCAATGAACGAGATGACTGTCTGTGGCCGCAACAACTGGCCGCCGATTACCATGCTGATCTTCAGGAACTATCAATGGGGTGCTGAAAAGCGAAACACGACGCTTTGGTATGCAGACAATTTCGTCGGCACCGAACTCGATACCGACGTTTCCTATGCGGCGATTGCCCGCGCCTGCGGTCTCGAAGGGGTCCAGGCCTCGTCGATGGAAGACTTGACGGCCAAACTCAACGCGGCGATCAAGGCGCAAATGGAAGACGGTAAAACGACCTTTATCGAAGTCCTGGTCAATCAGGAACTCGGTGAGCCGTTCCGTCGCGATGCCATGAAAGCGCCGGTTTCCGTAGCCGGTATCAATCAGGCGGATATGCGCCCGCAAAAAGGGGCCTAGCAAGGATTCGGTTTGTCTCGAGGGATACCTGTTCGGCTGCTTCGTGAGCAGACAGCGGGGAGCTGAACGAGTCGGTGTCAGGCGTGCCAACAATAACAAAGGGTGAGTGTCATGGGAAAAATGAAGGTACTTGAATACGAAACCGAAGAGATTGTAAAAGGCGATAAAGACTTCTTGTGGCACCACCTCAAGCCGCACAAGGTTTTTGAGACAACAGAACAGCTCATCCCGGTCAAGGGCGACGGACTGATGATTACCGACATCAGGGGGCGGGAATTTCTCGATGTCACGTCGGGTGGTGTCTGGAGCGTGGTCGTCGGCTATGGTCGGGAGTCGGTGGCCCGGGCCGTGTATGAACAATTAAAGGAAATGCCCTATTTTGCCGGTGCGTTCGGCAATATCCCGGCGATCAAGTTCGCCCAGAAGCTGCTCGAAAAGCTTCCCCGGATGGGCAAAGTCTATTTTTCCAACAGCGGCTCGGAAGCCAACGAAAAGGCCTTTAAACTGCTGCGCCAGGCGTCCCGCTTCGTGCCGGAACGAAAAGGGAAAATAAAGGTTCTGTATCGTGACCGGGATTATCATGGCACCACCATCGGAGCGATGAGCGCTTCGGGCCAGATCGAGCGGAAGAAAGATTTCGAGCCGCTTGTTGAAGGGTTTGTCGAGTTTCCCCACTGCTGCTGCTACCGCTGCCCGTTCGACAAGTCTTACCCGGGGTGCAATATCGAATGTGCCAGGGTTATCGATGATATCATCCAAAAGGAAGGTCCGGAAACCGTGGGTGGCCTTATCGTCGAACCAATCACCGCCGGTGGCGGCATTATCCCGCCGGTTCCCGAATATTTTCCGATCGTCCAGGAGATCTGCCGGAAATATGACGTATGGTTGATTATGGACGAAGTCGTCTGCGGCTTCGGTCGTTCCGGGAAATTCTGGGGGCACCAGCATTACGATGTCGATCCCGATATCGTGACCATGGCCAAGGGATTGGCCAGTTCCTACGAGGCGCTTTCGGCCACGGTGGTCAAGCAGGAAATTTTCGATCTGTTCGTCAACGATCCGGCCGATCCCAACAGTCGTCTGAACTTTTTCCGGGACATCAGTACGTACGGCGGGTGTGCCGGGCCAATGGCGGCAGCCCTGGAAACCACGAGGATCATCGAAGAGGAAAACCTGGTTGAGCGCTCACGGGAAATGGGTGCCTACCTGCTCGAGAGGTTGAAAGAGCTGCTCGATTTGCCGATAGTCGGCGATGTCCGCGGTGTCGGCTTGTTCTGCGGTGTCGAATTCGTGCGCGACAAAGTCACCAAGGAGCCGGTTTCCGAGGCAGAGATGGCAAAAATCGTCGGCAATATGTTTGCCCAGAACATCATCGTCGGGCGGACCAACGTCAGCATCACCGGACTCAACACGGTCATGAACTTCGCCCCATCCTTGATTATTACCAAGGAGCAGATCGATCGGTTGGTCGACGCGGTGCGAAAAGCTGCAGAGATGGGCCTTTAGGCGCTGCGCCGGGAGTGGTCTGAGTTCACCAGCGGAGGTCTCGTCGGCATTTACGCCGGCCGGACCTCCGATCCATTTGTCTTAATCTACGTCTACGGAGGCTACCTGTGAAAGTCGGAATATTAAAAGAGATCAAGGTAATGGAGAAGCGAGTATGCATGGTTCCCACCGGTGTTGCCACCATGGTGGCCAACGGTCATCAGGTGTTCGTGGAAACCGGGGCCGGTGTCGGCTCGGGCTTTGAAGATGAAGAGTACCTGACCGCCGGTGCCACCATCGCCGGTACGCCGGCGGAGGTGTATGGCGCCTGTGACATGGTCATGCACGTCAAAGAGCCGCAGCCGTCCGAATATGACCTGATTCGTGAAGACCAGATCGTTTTCACCTACTTGCATCTGGCCGCCGATGAGCAGCAGACGCGGGCGCTGATCAAGGCAAAATCGGTCAACATCGCCTATGAGACCATCGAGAAGAAAAACGGCGCTCTGCCCCTGCTTGTACCGATGAGCGAGGTTGCCGGCCGGATGGCGACGCAGGTTGGCGCCCACTGCCTGGAAATGCCCCAGGGCGGCCTCGGGGTATTACTCGGTGGCGTCAAAGGTGTGGCGCCGGCGACGGTGGTTGTTATCGGCGGCGGCGTCGTCGGCTACAATGCCGCGAAAATGGCATGCGGGCTCGGCGCCATGGTCTATATCCTGGATACCAATCTGGAGCGGCTTGCCTATCTGGATGAGATTATGCCGGCCAATTGTATCCCGGTTATGTCCAACCCGGCACTGTTGCGCGAATACGTGAGCAAGGCTGATCTGGTTATCGGTGCGGTCCTGATCCCCGGCGCAAAAGCTCCGAAACTGATCACCAGGGACATGCTGACCGATATGAAAAAAGGCTCGGTCATCGTCGACGTGGCTATCGACCAGGGCGGTTGCGCCGAGACGTCGAAGGCCACAACGCACGCGGATCCCACCTTTGTCGTCGACGGCGTGGTTCACTACTGCGTCGCCAACATGCCCGGAGCGGTGGCCCGCACGTCCACCATCGCGCTGACCAATGCGACCCTGCCGTATGCGCTGCAGATTGCCAACAAGGGTTGGCAAAAGGCGATGCAGGAAAATGACGAAATCAAACCGGGTGCGAACGTGATCCGCGGGGCGGTGACCTATCAAGCGGTTGCCGAAGCATTCGGGCTTGATTATACGCCGGTGGATACGTTTCTTGCGTAAACCACGTTGTGAATAACAGCGTCATACTTTCCTGTTTTCTTGACATGTGCTCAGGATCGTTTAGATTGTTTTGCACTGTCCGAGATTAAGCAGGAAAGTATGACGTTATCGATACCCGGGGCACCGTTAATGACAGATACGCTGAATTATTCATCTCTGAGCGAGTTGGTTTACGATTATCTGCGCCGACAGATGAATGAAGGCGATCTGTTTCCGGGATCGACCATTAATATCGGTGAGATAGCCAATCAGCTCGGAATCAGTAAGACCCCGCTGAGAGACGCCCTTATCCACCTCGAACTCGAGGGGTTCGTGACGATCATTCCCCGTCGGGGCGTGCTGGTCAACAAGCTCACCCTCGAGGATGTCCGGAGCGCTTACGACGCTATCGGTCTGGTGGAGGCATTTATCATCGAAGAGTGCATCGATAAAATCACCTCGACTCACATCGACCAGTTGGAGATGCTTAACGAGGCGATGTTTGCCGACATCAAGGCAAACGATTTCTCAACGTTTTTCAAGACCAATCTGCAGTTCCACAA
>CAZUJZ010000213.1:0-6880 GCA_964620665.1 uncultured Desulfofustis sp.
GACCTGTAGAGAAATCAACGAGGCCTTTGCCGGCATCGACGGCTTTCGCGAATATTACGCGGTCAAGGCCCTCCCGAACCCGGCCGTCCTGGCAATCACCCGGGACGCCGGGTTCGGGTTCGACTGCAGCTCCATCCCGGAACTGCTGCTGGCCCGGCAGATCGGCGGTCGCGGCGACGATCTGATGTTCACTTCCAACAACACCAGCCCCGAGGAATTCGAGGTGGCCGCCGCCGACGGCGGCAGCATCCTCAACCTCGACGATATCACGCTGCTCGACAAAGTACCGGCCCTGCCCGAGACCATCTGCTTTCGCTACAACCCCGGCCCCGAACGGGCCGGCAATGGGATCATCGGCAACCCGGTGGAAGCAAAGTACGGGGTCAGCCGAGAGCAGATCGTTAACGCCTATCGCCTGGCCCGACAGCGCGGCGCCAGGCGTTTCGGTCTGCACACGATGCTCGCTTCCAACGAACTTGATTACCGCTATATGGTCGCCACCGCCGACATGCTGCTGACGCTGGCCGAGACGATCCAGCAGCAGCTCGGTATCACCTTCGATTTCATCAATATCGGCGGCGGCCTCGGTATTCCATACCGGCCGGACCAGCAAGCGCTTAATCTCCCTGCCATGGCACGGGAAATCACCGCTCTGTTTCAGGGATTTCGCGACCGGACCGGAACCGTGCCGGCCCTGTTCATGGAAAGCGGCCGCTACGTGACCGGACCGCACGGCGCCCTGGTCACCAGGGCCATCAACCGCAAGGAGATCTATCGCACCTATGTCGGAGTCGATGCCTGCATGTCGGCGCTGATGCGTCCCGGTATGTACGACGCCTATCATCACATCGAGGTGATTGGAAAAAACAGCGGGGAGCAGGCGGAAACGGTGGACGTGGTCGGCTCACTCTGCGAGAACAACGACAAATTCGCGGTCCAGCGGGAGCTGCCGAAAATCACCGACGGCGATCTCCTGGTCATCCACGACACCGGGGCTCACGGGCACGCGATGGGCTTCAACTACAACGGCAAGCTACGGCCCCAGGAACTGCTGCTCGGCGGCGACTTGACGACCCGGCTGATACGCCGGGCCGAAACGGTGGACGACTATTTCGCCACCCTGCGTTTTGCCGAAGACGTCTTCCGCCCGTAGGCCGCAGAAGGGCAGCTACATGCTTACATCCGCTGCAACAGACCGCGAGCCCGTTCGCGGGTCATCATCCGTTGCCAGTCCTTGCCCAGACAATTCTCCCAAAGCGGGGCCAGTCCGAGGGCGACGGTGACCATGCGCTCCATTTCTTCATCACTGAGGCCGGCGGTGACCTGCCGAGGCAGCACGATGCCGTGGCGGGCCATCATCTGCCGGAATTCGGCGACGCCGTCGGGATAGAATTCGTCAAGCTGGTCGAAGGCGATGCAGCAGCCGATACCGTGATGGATCCCAAGGATGAAGGAAAGCCCGTAAGACAGGGCATGGCAGGCGCCGACCTGGGAATAGGCAATGCTCATGCCGCCGAAATAGGAGGCCATCATCAATTTGTCATCCCCATCGGGATGATCCTCGAGAAATACCTGCCGGCACAGGTCGATGGATTTTTCCCCGTAGGCCTTGCTGAACTCGTTGATGTAGGTGCCCTGCAGTGATTCGACGTCATGGATATAGCAATCCATGCCGGTATAGAACCACTGCTCCTTCGGCACCCCGGCGAGCAATTCGGGATCGAGGACAATCTGATCGTAGAGGGTGTAATCGGAATTGATGCCGAGCTTCTTCTGCGGGCCGGTGAGCACGGTGGTCCGGGAAATCTCCGCCCCGGTCCCCGACAGGGTCGGGATGCCGACCTTGTAGACGGCCGGCTTCTTGATCAGATCCCAGCCCTGGTAGTCGGCGGCGGATCCCGGGTTGGTCAGCAGTAAAGCGACCGCCTTGGCGATATCGAGCGTGGCGCCGCCGCCGATGCCGATTATACCGGCGGGCAATCGGGGAGCCATCTCTTTGATTTGCCCGACCAGGGTGTCGATGTAAGAGGTTTTCGGTTCATCATCGACGTTGACGTGCAGGACAGCGTCACCGCCGCGCAGCGGGATGCGCTCTGCCAACGGGCGGTCGCGGTGCACATCGTCGAGGATGAAGACCATCGAGCCGCCGTCCGAGCGGTGCTCGGCCAGGATATCATCGAGTTGAGAGAAACACCCCCGGCCGAAAATAATACGGGGGACAATGGCAAAATTACGATACATTAGGTTTGGACTCCGGTTGAATTCAACGGTGATAGCGGCACCGAACGTCGACGGCGCCGATCATGCGAGCTGCTCAATCTGCTTAGCAGATGGCCGGAGAAATCTCAAGGAATTTGCCCGAGACGCTGCGCTTTGTGCCACCGAAAACAGGCACCGCCGGATGACACCGACCGGCACAGCGGCCTCTCGAAAACAATAGCACGGGAGCTGCACGACCATGTCGCTTCTTGACGAACATTCCGTTTTTACCTCGCTCAACCAGCAGGGACCGCTCGCGGTCGGTGACACCATCGACGTGAGTCGACCGTTTTGCCGGGAAAACCGAACCTGGGTGAGCGGCATCACCGGCGGGGACATCACCGTCACCAAGTATAGGGCACTGCGCAGCCAGATTTTCGAGTTTCTCAATGTCCACTCCTTCCGGCAGATCGGCGCCCTGCTCGACGACCAGTCGGCCCGCGCCGTCTGCAGCGACCGGGCCTGTCTGCTGCTCGGCAATATGTTTGGGATCCGCGGGACACCGGAAGAAATCAGGACCCGGGTCAACGAATACGCCCGCACCGCCGATGCGGTCATCAATTCGCTGAAGAACAAACTCTTTGCCCCGTATGCATCGCATGTCGCCATCACCAACGAGGTGGAGATCACCACCGACCCGGTCGATCTGCTGCTGATGGTCTTTGACGATCGCTATCATAAAAAAGCCCGCTTCGAAGCACAGCGTAAGCTATCGCTGATGAGCCTGGCCGGCAGCATCGATCAGCGCGAACGGGAAACGGACATCGAAGATAAGTTCTCGCTCTTTCTCGAATTCCTGAACAGATACGTGTGGAGCACCTCGCTCAAGATCGGCGAGCACGACATCGTCTATCTGCTCTCCCGCCATCGCGCCACGGATTTTTCCTGCGAGGAGGTCAGCGTCATCCGCCGAGAAGATGTAGATGTTGTGGTACCACAACCCGGACACAAACTCACCCTGCTGAAACGGCGGCGTTTCACGGCGGCCGGCCGGGACATCCCGATTTATGTATCAATTCGCAAGAAACCGCCGGAGGCAAAAGTGCTCAAACTGCTCCGGAAAAATGAAAAGAACCCGGCTGTTGCCGTTGACGACGAACTCGGCCTGATGGCCGTGCTCAATTCCGCCGCCGATGTCAAGATCTTCCAGAAACACTTGACCGGCAGTGCCACCCGGGCCGATTCCTTCATGATCCTCGAGGACATCTCCGACTCCCTGACCGGCGGCCGGCACAAGGCAACCACGACAGGCTCGAGCAGCAAGACCGCGATGCTTAAATTTTTCGCCCGGCTCGGCGGCATGCGGGTCGAATTCATCATTCACACCAACCGTTCATGGGTCAATTACCTGTACCAGCGCGACGTCGCCCACGATGAATACGAAGTCAAGCGAATCTTTGACTCCGGGGTGGCCGACCTGCTCTTCCCTCCGACCATCTATTTTCTCGACCATCGCCGGGTTCGCGAGTCGATGATCCGTTTTTTTCGCCGCTACATCGAAGAAACCTGGCGCTAGGCTCCCCGGCGGCAGAAGAGCAGCCTGACCATTTTTTTCTGGCATTCACTTTTTTTTGCCAGTATTGTTGGCCAATTGTCTGCAACCCTGGAGTGCCGAAACGCGTTTTTCAACCATGAGCCGTTATGGTGCCTTGCTCCCGCCGCCACTGCCCACCCCTGACCTGGCTAAGTCTGGTCGGGGTACTCCTGTTGCTGGCGCTTCCCCCGGCATTCTCCAAACCTGCCTCGGCAGAAACCCTCTCTGGGGGCGACTACCAGACCACCGTCAATCCGGCAGCCGTCCCGTCCTTCATCGGCCCGGCATCGTCGAATCGTATCGATAAACAGCCGGGGTTCAGCGAAAACCGCCCCTTTGGTCTCCTGATGCTGAGTGTCCTGGCCGGTATCGCCGCTCTTGCTTTTTACCTGCTGAGGCTCAACCGCAAACTCAAACAGCAGATCAGCGAACGCACCCGCACCGAGGAGGCGCTCCGCCAGAGCCAGCTCACCGTCGCCGCCAACAACCGGCAGCTCGAACAATTGGCGATGGCCGCTGCAGCGGCGCTGGCCATCAGGGACCTGGAGGTAATCGGCCGAAACGTCAGTGGGGCCATCGCGCTGCATTCCGATTACCAGCGGGTCATCATTTCCCTGTTCAAGGGTGACTATCCGTTTCGCGATATTATCGGTTTCGCCGGTATCGACGAGGATACCATCACCCGGCTGCGCCACGTGGAGTTGCCCAAGTCCTGGTATGACCGCGTCTTTGAACACGGTATCAGATTCGGGCAGTGCAGCTACTACATCCCGCACACGATGAAGCATATCCTCAACCAGGAGGCTACCGTCTATGGAAGCGGGGAGGCTCCGACGGGCCTCAACCGCTGGCATCCCGACGACAACCTCTTTGTCAGGATGGATGACGATCAGGGCAATTTCATCGGCGTCATTTCCGTGGACAACGCCAAATCCGGTCGGAGACCAAGCGATGAAACGGTCCGACCTCTGGAAATATTCAGCAGCCTGATCGCCCAGCTCATCGTGCTCAGAAAGGAGCAAAACCGACGCACCCGCCTTGAGGAACAATTGCGGCACGCCCAGAAGATGGAAGCCATCGGCAACCTGACCGGCGGTATCGCCCACGATTTCAACAATATTCTCGGCGTGATCATCGGTCATGCCGAGCTGGCTCTGCTCAACCAGGCCTGCAGCGGCCATTGCCGTGAACACTTCGAGGAAATCACCACCGCCGCTATCCGGGCCCGGGACACCGTCCGGCAGTTGCTCAGCTTCAGTCGCAAATCACTGCCGCAGGCCAGGCCGATCGTACTCCAGCCGATCGTCGAAGAAGCACTGAGTTTTCTGCGCGCAACCATCCCGACGGCCATCGAGGTCCGCTGCGATCTCGCCGCCGAAGATGCGATTGTCTTCGCCGATGCGAACCAGATGTACCAGATCGTCATCAATCTCTGCACCAACGGCGCCCAGGCCATGAATGACGGCGGCGTTCTCAGCGTCACCGTGGACCATGTCGCCGCCGCGGAAACGGTGGTTGCCGCGGACCGTCACCCGTCTTCGGGACTCTTCGTCAGGCTCGTCGTCGACGATACCGGCAACGGGATCGCCCAGGAGGTGCTGCCACACATCTTCGATCCCTATTTCACCACCAAAGACATCGGTCAGGGGACCGGCATCGGCTTGGCGGTGGTCCAGGGAATCGTCGTCAGTCATAACGGACATCTGTTCGTCAGCAGTGAGGTGGACGTCGGGACCCGCTTCACCATCCTGCTTCCCGTTTTCGACAATGAGCTTCCGGAACCGATCGACGAGAAGAACTTCGACCAGGCCGACGGCTCCGCACGGATCCTCTTTGTCGATGACGAACCGTCTCTGCCGGCGGTCGGCAAACAGATCCTCGAACGATTCGGCTACCAGGTGGATACCTGCACCGATTCGGTCCGGGCCCTGACCTCCTGCCAGAGACAACCCGGCCGCTATGATCTGGTGATCACCGATTTTACGATGCCGGGCATGACCGGCGACGTGCTGGCCGCCAAATTACTGGCCACCTCACCCGAGCTGCCGATCATTCTCTGCAGCGGCTTCACCGAACGTATCGACGAGCAACGGGCGCGGGCCATCGGCATCAGGGCTTTTTTGAAAAAGCCGATCGCGATGCGCACCCTGCTCGGCACCGTCCGCGAGATGCTCGGCGACGCTCGGCAACCGGCCGGCACCGATCACGGCTCGTCGTAACGGCCGGTATAACCGAGCAGCTGTCCGTCAATGAGCCCGTTGGTTGCAACAATCCCCCGCGCCGGAAAATCTGGGCCGCCATAAAAATCGGTGACAATACCGCCGGCTTCGGCAACGAGCAGTATGCCGGCGGCAATATCGTAGAGGTTGAGATTGAGTTCCCAGAACCCGTCGAGCTTGCCGGCCGCCACATAGGCGAGGTCGAGCGCCGCCGAGCCGCAGCGCCGGATATCCCGAATGGCGGGCAGCAACTCGACCAGGTAGACCAGGTTGTTGTGCTGCAGACCGGAACGCAGACAGGCAAAGCCGGTGGCCAATACGGCCGTGTCGAGCCGGGCGCACGGCGACACGCGGACCTGCTGATCGTTCAAGAAGGCACCGGCGCCGCGCTCGGCGAGAAAGAGCTGGTCAAGAGCCGGGGCATAGATCCCGGCGGCGGTCATCTCGGTGCCCCGGCGCAGGCCGATGCTGACCGCATAGTACGGTTGGTTGTAGCAAAACGACGTGGTCCCGTCGATCGGGTCGATGATCCAGCAGTATTCGCTGCCGGACAGACGCTCGCCCTCTTCCTCGCCGATGATATCGTGGTCCGGAAACCGCTCGGCGATCCGCTCGACCAGATAGCGTTCGACCGCCCGGTCGTACCGGGTGACCAGATCTTTCGGGCTCTCTTTATAGTCGACCTCATCGATCGACAGACTGCGCTGGCCGCGACGACAGATATCGCCGGCGACGCGGATATGTTCCCTGATGAAATCAAGCATCTGTTTTCCTGTTGTTCTCTGATAGTTTTTAATAACCCCCATGACGGGACGTCACAACGAACGATGAAAATCGGCATCGTGGTCGGATGGGCTGGTTGATCCTC
>CAZUJZ010000214.1:0-6850 GCA_964620665.1 uncultured Desulfofustis sp.
AGGGAACTGGCCGATGCCGGTGTCGGTGCAGTGGTACTCAAATCACTGTTCGAAGAGCAGATTGAGGCGGACCTGAAAAGCAACCTCGAAGTCTATCAGACCGATTATCCCGAGGCCTACGACTATATCAAAGAGTATACCCGGGACTCTGCCGTATCCGACTATCTTGATTTAATCAGTGATGCCAAGAAAGAATTGGATATCCCGGTGATTGCCAGCCTGAACTGTGTCACCGCCGCCGAGTGGACCAGTTTTGCCAAGAGAATTGCCAAGGCCGGTGCCGATGCACTGGAAATCAACATCTCCCTGTTACCCAGCGATCCACGGAAATCATGCGGCGATTACGAGCAGGTCTATTTCGATGTGGTCAATAAGGTTACCGACGGACTTACCATTCCGATCGCCCTGAAGATGAGCAGTTATTCATCGTCGCTGGCCAGTCTCGTGTCGCGGCTTTTTTGGACCGGAAAAGTCGGTGGTTTTGTCCTGTTTAACCGCTACTATCGACCCGATATCGATATCAATTCAATGTCTTTGACATCGGCTGACGTATTGAGCGATCCCTCCGAAATAAGTACTCCGCTGCGCTGGGTGGCATTGTTGTCGGGCATGGTCGAGACCGAGTTTGCCGCGTCTACCGGGATCCATGACGGTGCCGGGGCGGTCAAGCTGATTTTGGCCGGCGCTCGCGTCGTTCAAGTGGTTTCGACGCTCTATCAAAACGGCGCGGGCCAGGCGACACGGATCATCACCGATCTCGAGACCTGGATGCAAAGCCATTCCTTCACCAGTACTGATGAGTTTCGCGGGCGGCTTTCCTATTCATTCGGTTCGGATCAATCGGCTTTCGAGCGGATTCAGTTTATGAAACATTACGCCGGAATCGTCTGATCCCGTTGGTAACGGCATGTAGTTGATCGACAGGGCGGCACCGAAAGGGATCGTTACCTGGATGATAGTCGGCCTGAAACGGTGCTGTTCAGGCGCACACAGATAGATAACCCTTACAGCCCAAAGTGCAGGTATCATGGTATCCACTCTGACATTCCCAAAAGGCGGTGTGCATCCGCCGGAGTTCAAAGAGCTGACCGAAAATCTGCCGATTCAGGTCATGCCGTTGCCGGCGGAGCTGCACCTGATTCTCGGTCAGCATATCGGAGCCCCGTGCACACCGACGGTGGCCAAGAAAGCAGTGGTCGGTGAAGGGGATCTCGTCGCTGAAGTGAGCAAAGGACTCGGCGTGCCCCTCCATGCCCCGGCGGCCGGTTCTATCAGGGCGATCGCCACGGCGGCCCACCCGATCAGGGTAACCACACCGTCAATTACGCTGACCGTGGATCGGGATGCCGAGCCGCGTCAGTGGACTGCCGACCAGTGGCAGCATTTATCGGCTCAGGAACTGCTGCAGAAAGTACATGATGCCGGTATTGTCGGCATCGGCGGCGCCGGCTTTCCGACCCACGTCAAGCTTAAGCCGCCATCAGATACCCCGGTCGACACGTTGCTGCTCAACGGCGCCGAGTGTGAACCCTACATTACCGCAGATCACCGGAGCATGGTGGAAAAGGCGGAAGAGATCGTCGAAGGGGCGAAAATCCTGCTGAAGATTCTCGGCATTAAAACATGCGTTATCGGCATCGAGAACAATAAGCCCGAGGCCATTGCCGCAATGACCGAGGCAGTAAACGCTGCAGGCGGCGCCGATGGCGACATCTCGGTGATGACGCTGCAGGTAAAATACCCCCAGGGGTCTGAAAAACAGCTGATCCAGGCGATCACCGGGCGTAAGGTGCCGGCCATGGCGCTACCGTCTGCCGTCGGTGTCGTCGTGCAGAATGTATCGACCTCCCGTGCCGTCTATGAGGCGGTTGCGCTCGGCAAGCCGTTGATCGAAAAAGTGGTCACCATCTCCGGGCGGGGGATCGGCAAGCCGGCCAATCTGCTCGTTAAAATCGGCACCAAGGTCAGCGATATCGTTGAATATTGCGGCGGCATCAGCGACAAGGTGGCGAAAGTGGTTCTCGGTGGGCCGATGATGGGGTTTGCGGTATCGACGCTGGACATACCGGTTACCAAGACAACGTCTGCGGTATTGTTTTTGACCGAAGAGGAAATCGATACCACACCGTTTTCTTCCTGTATTCGCTGTGGCTGGTGCCTGGATGCCTGTCCGATGGGGCTGGAGCCCAAAGAGATAGGAATTTTTGTCGAGGCGAACCTGGCAGAGAAGACGGAACAGTTCGGCGTTTTCGAGTGTTTTGAATGCGGCAGCTGCAGCTATGTCTGTCCGGCCAAGCGTCCGCTCGTACAGTTTGTCCGATTGGCCAAGATGAAGGCGAAGCGTTCATAATGAGGTCGGCAGGACATTTCATTAACCAAGGTTGCAAGGAGTAAAGCCATCGAACCGAAAGTGACGAACGACCAGGCGCCGGCTGTCGCGGCCATGTGGAATGTTTCGGTTTCTCCCCATGTCCGCAGTACCGAGTCGGTTGGCAAAATCATGTGGACAGTGGTGGCTTGTCTGGTGCCGCCACTTGTGTTGTCGATCTTTATTTTCGGCATCCAGGTCTTGCTGATTACGGCGGTTTCAGTGATCAGTTGTATGGCGGTTGAGGCGATCTGCCAGAAGGCACTCAACAAACCGGTGACGGTCAGCGATGGCAGTGCGGCCCTGACCGGCATGTTGATGGCTTTTGTCATCCCGCCCGGAGTGTCTTTTCTGATTCCGGCCCTCGGTGCGGTAATGGCGATCTTTATCGGCAAGCATCTGCTCGGCGGCATCGGCTACAACGTTTTCAATCCGGCACTGCTGGGGCGGGCCTTTCTGCTGGCCACCTTTCCGGTGGCGATGACGTCGGCCTGGCTGCCGCCGCTGACCGACGGGGCAATCTTTTCCTATCTCGCCGCCAACATTGATGCGGTATCGACCGCTACTCCGCTGGCGGTGATGAAAGAGCAAGGCATGGCTGCTTTCCGCGAGGCCTTCGGTACGCCCTCAGAGGTCTACGGCTCGTTCTTCCTGGGCTGGCGGCCGGGTTGTATCGGTGAGACCTCGGGCCTGTTGATCGTTCTCGGCGGCCTCTATCTCATGTATCGCGGCTACATCACCTGGCATATCCCGGTCTCGCTGCTCGGCACGATTGCGTTGTTGACCTGGGTCTTCGGCGGTGAAACACTCTTTACCGGCGACCCGTTGCTGGCGATACTCACCGGCGGCGCGCTGCTCGGTGCGTTTTTTATGGCCACCGACTATGTCACCTCGCCGACGACCAGGACCGCTCAGATGATCTTTGGGGCCGGTATCGGGGCGTTGACGGTGCTGATTCGGATCAAGGGCGGTTATCCGGAAGGAATCTGCTACGCCATTTTGTTGATGAATCCGTTAAGCCCGGTGCTCGACGGCTGGTTTAAGCCGAAACGTTTTGCCCCGCCGGCAGGAGGTGAGAAATGAAGAACATCCTCACCATCATTTTTCGACTGACCCTTTCCTGTCTGGTCGCCGGTTTGATCATGGGTACCACTTTCGTTTTGACCGACAAGGCGAAAAAGGCCAACGAACATGCCCGGGAGCAGAAAGTAGTCTATTCGCTGCTCGGTTATTCGGGGGACCAGGAGATTCCCGAGTCACTGAGTTTGCACGAGTTGTTCCGGTATGTGGTAACAGATGGCGAAGGCCAGTCCATCGGTTATCTGGTTCCGGTCGGAGACCATGGCCAGGACGGTGGGTTCAGTTTCGTTCGGATCGGCCTGGACGGCGCCTATATCAATCACGTACCGGTTCAGATCAGCGAAGAAAACGTCCGGGAACAGGGTGCACGGGACGCAGCGGTTCAGGAAGCGCTCGGGGCCGACAAGACGATTCGCTTCATCGATCAGACCATTGTCGTTACCGATAGCGGGCAGCGTATCGCGTATCTGCTGTCGGGCAAATTCCCCGGCTTTAAAACCAATATTGCCATTATCCTGGCCCTCGATCCGGAGTATTCGATCGTCGGTCTCGAGATCATGGAGCATGAAGAGGACCCGGGGCTGGGCGCTGAAATCGAGCAGGATTATTTTAAGAATCAGTTCAAGTACAAGCCTTTTGAGGAGATCAAGGACCTCGAGGTGATCAAGGAGCCGTTGCCCGACCAGTACTTTGCCGCCCTTGAGGGAAAGATGGACGAAGCTGACGCCGTAGATATCATGCAGCAGTATCGCGACCAGGATATCTACGCCCTGACCGGAGCGACCATTTCCGCAGTTGCGGTCAGTTCCGGGGTCAAGAGCATGACCAGAAAGTTCGCCTATCGCCTCGATCTGCTCGACAGCGTACTTGACCAACAGCAGATTGCCGTACCTTTTTAAACCAACGAGAGGAACGAAACGTGTCGAACGATAAGTCCGGTTTCCAGTTAGTCGCCAACGGCATCCTGAAAGAGAACCCGATTTTCAAACTGGCGCTCTCGATGTGTCCGGCGGTCGGTATTTCGACCACGGTGATGAATGGTGTTATGCTCGGCCTCGCGGTGCTGTTTGTCCAGGTCTTTTCCAGTGTGACCATATCCCTGATCAAGGATTTCATTCACCCGCGCATCCGTATTCCGACCTATACCTTGACGATCGCCACCTGGGTCACCGTTATCGACTTGACCCTGGCTGCCTTTTTCCCGGTGGCCTATGCCAAGATGGGGATCTTCGTCAAGATCATCGTCGCCTTTGCCATTATCACCATGCGTTTGGAGATGTTCGCCTGCAAGGAGCCGGTTTCCGCCTCTTTCTGGGACGGCTTTGGCATGGGAATGGGCTTTCTGCTCGGCATGGTGACCATCGGCTTCGTTCGTGAACTGCTCGGTTCGGGAGCGATCCTGGGCTACGATGTTCTCGGCTTTAAGCCCCTGCTGTTTTTCATCCTGCCGTCCGCCGGTTTTTTTGTGGTCGGTTTGATGATGGGGTTTTTCAACTGGATAGAAACACGCTATGCCCAGAGAAAAAGAGGTAACGCATGAAGCGACTCATCCGTCTCATCTTATGTGCGGCACTGCCCGTCTTCTTCGGCCTGGCCGGGGCGGCGCAGGCTGCCGGCCTGGTGGCGTCCACGGAATTTGGCGCCGAAAATGAGATCATCGTCCAGTTCAACACATCGGTCGATCCGGCCGAAGCAACCGATACGCAGCGCTATACGGTCTATGAAGAGACCGATCCCGATATCCGTTTGACCGTCTCCGATGTGAGTATCTCGGATGATGGCCGGCAGGCGACGCTGTCGTTTGCCGAACCGCTCAACACATCGGTTGCCCATGTTGTTACTCTGGAGGATATCGGCGGGGTCGACGAAGCATCTTTTTCGGTGAGCAAGTCCTATTTCGGTTATCTGCTCTCCATCCTGATCTCGGCCCTGCTCATCAATAACTTCGTGTTTACCAAGTACCTGGGGCTCTGCGTCTTTTTCGGTACCTCGAAACGCAAGGAAACCGCCAAGGGTATGGGCGTGGTGTTCACCATCGTCATCGTGGTCGCCGTCAGCATGAGTTGGGTGCTGTTCCAGTACATCCTGAAACCATTCAATCTCGATTATCTGCAGATTGTTATCTTTATCGGTCTGACGTCGCTCACGGTGCAGGCAGTCGACACCGTGCTGCGCAAGGTAAATCCGATTCTGTTCAAATCTTTCGGCGTGTATCTGGTGCTGGTTATCGCCAACTGTGTCATCATTGCCGTACCGTTGCTCATGGCGAGCAACGAATACAATTTTTTCGAGACGTTTATGCTCAGCCTCGGTGCCGGGGGTGGCTTTCTGCTGGCATTGTACCTGATGAGCTCGGTCAGTGAGCGGATTGAATTGGCCCGGGTGCCTGCTTCGTTCAAAGGCCTGCCCATTGCCTTTATCGTCGCCGGACAATTCGCCATGGCCTTTCTCGGATTTTCCGGTCTGCAATTGTTCTGATTATCAGGGTCTGACGAACTACTGTCTGTAACAGGAGAAGCTAAACGATTATGGATCCGCAATTAGTAAAAATGGCAATCGGGGGGCTGGTACTGCTTGGCTGTATCGGGCTCTTTTTTGGTATCGGGCTGGCCATCGCTGCGCAAAAATTTCAGGTTGAGTCCAACCCGTTGATCGAGGAGGTCCTCGAATCTCTTCCCCTGGCAAACTGCGGTGGTTGCGGTTATCCCGGATGCGAGGGGTATGCGATCGAAGTCGTTACCAATCCCGATGTCCCGCCCAATCTCTGTTTTCCCGGTAAAGATAAGGTTGCCGAAAAGGTTGCCGCATTGACGGGCAAGAGAAAGGCCACGGTCGAAGATACCATGGCGGTGGTTCGCTGTTCTCGAATCGAAGGGCGCGTCAGCCACAAGCACCACTATATCGGTTTTTCAACCTGTACCGCTGCCAGCCTTGGTTTTGGCGGCCCGTCCGCCTGCCAGTATGCGTGTGTCGGTCTCGGCGAATGCGCCGAAGCGTGTCCGTTTGATGCCATCGAGATGGTCGATAATTTTCCGGTGATCAGTGCCGACAAATGTGTCAGCTGCGGTGTTTGTGTCAAGACGTGTCCGAAGAATATCATCGAGATTCACCCTCTGAAAGCTCGGGTCTGGGTGCCGTGTTCAACCAAAGACCAGGGCAAAGCGGTCACCAGTGTTTGCGAGGCGGGCTGCATTGGCTGCAAGATGTGCGTCAAAGTGTGTCCGGCGCAGGCGGTCACGTATGAAAACAATCTGGTCCACATCGACCATAAGGCCTGCATCGCCTATGGACCATCGTGTGAAGAGATTTGTGTCACTAAATGCCCACGTGATATTTTCCGTATCTATGACAGTCGCGATATGGTTCGACGTGATCCGTCTGTCGGCTTGAAGATGGCCGGCT
>CAZUJZ010000215.1:0-6842 GCA_964620665.1 uncultured Desulfofustis sp.
GGTCGGAGTGCCGGTCGGGGTGCCGGTCGGGGTGCCGGTCGGGGTGCCGGTCGGGGTGTCATCAGGCACTATCGGCCCTTCAGGGGGAGTCGTCGGAAGCGGTGGGTCAAGAAAATCCGCTTCCACCCCTCTCGTTTCCGCACCACTGTCGGGAATTACCTCTTCGCCGGTAAGCGTGAATACCGGATAACTCGATCCACCGCCGTCGCTCGCCGGATCATTGCCGGCTTGCGGCCCTGCCCCAGGCGGCGGCAGCATGGTCGTCGGGTCAAAAGTACCTTCGGCCAAAGCCTGCTGGATGTCTTCGACTTCGCTTATTGCATCAGAAATTTCAAAGTCGGCTCCGACCTCAATAACGTCTTCGTCGATCAGAAATTCTGAGTTACGACCAAGACTCAACATCGTTTGGGTTTGATCCTGAAACACAATGGAAATACGTCCATCTCCACCGGTTACAATCTTCTCGTTGAAAAATATCGGGCTGTTTGGTTCCAACAAACGCACCGTACCATCCGGCGCGACCGCCCGAACCTCTCCCATTGCGACAAAAACCTGGCCGACAGGGGAGGCCGGTATACCATTGCCACTGTTAACGGTTTCTTCAGCCATGACGAGCTCCTTCCTGTTATATGTGGGAAAACATCATCCCAGTGTATGCTAAATCTATGTAGTTAACCCAGACTGTCCATTGCACTTTGGTACAGGTCCTGTCTCTCTTTTCTTTTTTGCCGCAAATGAAATATGTTGGCGTGCGACGTTTTAAACTGATGTCAGACTTGTCAACGGTAAATTCTCTTGAACATTAAACCTATCTATTGTTAAATCATAGAGTTGTGCTGTTACTTTGTTGCAATTTGGCGACAACGATACTATTGCAGCTGGTGCGACATCGCATCTGAGGTAATGCCGGGTCAGCCGCTTGCCCTCTCTATAGCCGGACTGCACAACGAGAGGTCATTCAACGCAAGTTACCAAATAACACATTGCTTACAAATACTTATCTCTTGTGAATGCTCATGCTTCCCGGCGATACCTGTTATATGTCACTGCCGTGCTGTTTCTTATCACCATTATCTGCTTAGCCCCGACTGTTCAAGCTCGCGCCCCATTCGAGATAGACGCCACAGTGCTTGACAATGCCGAAAAAAAATTCGGACCGCCGGCCAGAGAACGGCTTCTTGCCTGGCAGAACCTTATTCAAAACGATGCCAACGGTACGGACCTGGAAAAACTTGAAAAGGTCAACACCTTTTTCAACGCCGTCACTTTTGTCACCGACGAGAAACACTGGCAGCAAGAGGATTATTGGGCTACCCCTATAGAGTTCTTGACAAGCAACGGGGGAGACTGTGAAGATTTTTCTCTCGCCAAGTATTTTACACTGAGGAAAATGGCGGTACCGGACCACAAATTAAACCTGACATACGTAACTTCATTGACTCTCAAACAAGCGCACATGGTCGTAACGTACTACGAAACACCGGAAGCGGAACCACTCGTGCTGGACAACCTCGTCCCGGAGATCAAGATGGCTTCGGATCGGGCCGACCTGTTGCCTGTGTATAGTTTTAACGGCACCGGGCTATGGCTTGCAAAAACACGGGGGAAGGGACGGATGGTCGGAGACAGCAGCCGACTGAAACACTGGCGGGAGCTGCTCAAGCGCATGCCTGAAGAGTTTACCGAGGCAAACTTATGACACTCTATCGGCAACTACTCGTATTCACTCTGACACTGAGTTTTATTCTGTTTGCCGGTGTTTGGCTCGACAAGCTCCAAAGCACCAGAACGTTTCTGACGAAACAATTGGCATCCCATGCGCAGGACACTGCCACCTCACTCGGCCTATCCCTCTCTCCATTCGTTGCCCAGCAAGACTTTGCAACGGTCGAAACAATGCTCAATGCGATTTTCGATCGCGGTTACTATCGGTCAATCCGCATTACCGATATCCACAATTCCATCCTGATTCAACGAACGCTTGATATTGCCATACAAGGTGTACCCACCTGGTTTGTCAGTCTGATTCCGCTTGCCACACCAAGTTCGGATGCGTTGATCATGGACGGCTGGAAAAAAGCAGGGTCCGTTCATGTTGAAAGCCACCCGGGCTACGCCTACCAAACGTTGTGGAAAACGACAAAACTGATCACCGTTTACTTCCTGCTGACCGGCGTCATTGTCTTTATTCTGGGCGGTATCGGCATCCATATATTGCTCAGGCCGTTGCACCGGGTAGAAAAACAGGCAGAAGCGATTTGCCGTCGCGAATACGAGATACAACAGCATATTCCACGAACCCGCGAACTGCGGCAGGTCGTCGAATCAATGAACAGGATGACGAACAAGGTCAAGGAAATGTTCGATGAACAGGCCGCGGCAGCTGAAAATCTTCGTAGAAACACCTTTGTCGATGTCTTAACCGGCCTTGGCAATCGTCGTTTTCTCATTGCCCAAGTCAATGCCGTCATGAAAGACGCATCGAAGATTGCCAAAGGCGGGTTTCAACTCATTCAGGTGCATGATCTGCAAGACATCAATACCGAAAAAGGGTATGAGGCGGGAGATACCCTTATCAGAAGAGCCGCGCAGATCATCCGTGAGGCTGCAACCCAATGGACAAATGCTGTTGCCGCACGATTAAACGGAGGGGACTTTGCACTTCTCTTGCCAAACATAGACAAAGAAGGCAACAAACGCCTGGCGGAAGACATAGCCCATCGCCTCGCCCAGCTTTCCATAGAACAACTCAGCCCTTCCGATCACATTTGCAATATTGGAGCGCTTTACTATTCGACTCCGACAACTCTCGATCACCTGCTGGCGCACAGTGACGGAGCACTCAGTGCGGCACGACAGACAGGACCGAACTCATGGCAAATTGCCACAATGACCAGCGACGAACAACAGGCACCGGCACAGGGCAGGACCTGGCAACGAGCAATTCTCGAAGATGCGCTCACCGACGGGACTGTTCAGCTTTATGCTCAGCGGGTCGCCCAGTTGCCGGACAAACAGGCGACGCTTCACCTGGAGCTCTTTTCTCGAATACCATTGCCAGGGGAGGATGAAATCCACGCTGAAGCATTTGTCCCGATGGCTGCCCGGTCTACCATGATAACCAAACTTGACAACTATGTACTCGATCGGCTCCTGACTAACCCGGCAACCTGGGGAAGATACGATCTGGCCGTCAACATTTCCATACGCTCCCTACTCAATAAGACATTTGTCAAACTACTCGTCGACCGAATTGCCCGGTTGCCGGCACAAGGTCCTCGACTGTTTTTCGAGTTCCATGAATACAGAGCGATTCAGCACCGGGAAGCTCTCGAATCTTTTGCAAAATTGGTTCGAGCCGCCGGGCATGACATCGGCCTTGATCATTTCGGTATCAGTTTCGGCAACTTCGGCTATCTGCGGACAATACGGCCCCACTATGTCAAAATTGCTCCCGCTTTCACCCGCGAGTTAACCACCGGCCAGCAAGACAGTTACTTTTTTATCAGCGCCTTGAAAGGGGTGGCCCACAGCCTTGATATCAAGGTCATCGCAGAAGGGGTTGAAACAGAAGAACAATTTAACACCTTGCAAGAACTGGGTATTGACGGTGTCGGCGGCTATCTTATCGAGCAGCCTTACCAGTTTTTTCCTGCTCGACAACCATAACCGTCTGTTTTCTGATCACACTGCTCGTAATGCGTTGAGCATCGCCACAACACTTCAATGAACATGCCGACTCACACCTCTGACCAAGACCCGGATGAGGGCGGTTCTTTTCACTGTGTCTGGCATTCGATCCTGGCCCGGGCATCGAGGGCCAGAACGCCGGTGCCGTCTTCGAGAATCCGGACCGGGTTCACATCAAGCTCCCTGATCTCAGGAAAATCCGCCAGCAAGCCGGCGACCCGAACGATCAGGTCGATATAGGCGGTACTGTCAACGGCCGCTTTTCCCCGCGCCCCTTCCAGAATTCGATACGATTTCAATTTTTTGATCTTTTCCGTGACTTCAGCGTGGGATGTGGGGCAAAGCGCTCGCTGGGTATCGTTGAAGACTTCGACATAGATGCCGCCGTAACCAAAGACCACCACCGGACCGAAGGATTCGTCATGGATGCCGCCGACAAACATGTCATGGCCCGGTCCCGCCATAGCCATGACGCGGACACCCTCGAAGCGGGCTCGGGGCTTGTATGCAAAGAGATTGGCGGTAAGTTCGGCACAGGTCGCCCGTACGTGTTCGTCAGTGCGGATATCAAGACAAATACCGCCTGCTTCTGACTTGTGCAGGACATCCCGTGAGACAATCTTCATGACCACCGGATAACCGATCTGCCGCGCCGCCTGAACAGCGCCGTCAGCATCGGTGGCAACGCGCGACGCCGCAGCCCTGATTCCATAGGCACTCAACAATTCGAGAACCTCTTCTCCCCGGCTCCCGTCATGGGCGTCAAGCCACGCTCGTACCTGCTGCCGGTCGATCCCGTCGGGGCATGCCGGGATAAATGATCCGGCGCGCTTCTTTTCGTGGAATTGCTGCTGAAGCTTGAGCGCCCTGATCATCTCTTCCGGGGCGTCGAAGATCGGTATGCTCAGGTTGCTTTTGATCTTCGTGATGGTTTTTGACGGGCCGAACAGACAGACGCCGAGTGGTTTATCGGACGAACGGATGGCGCCCGTGGTCTCCTGGGACAGGTCGGTGTGAAACATCTTGCTGAAGATATCGTCGCCGACCGGCATGCGCGGCCACTGGTTGACGTAGACCGCGCCATCGACCTGTTCGTTGTGCAGCGCGGCATGGAAGATGTCGGCGGTCGCCTGCGGATCGTACATGTCGCCCATATCGAGGGGATTGGACACATCGATGATCCCGGCGTTGCCATAGGTGGCCACCTCTTCGTAGAACGATGTGCCCGGGTCGGCAAAGTCAAACCCCGCTTTGGCACACAGGTCGGCCATGATCACGGAAAATCCGCCGGCCGGGCTCATCGCCATGATTCTGTTGCCTCTCATCGGCGGCAACTGAAAAGCTTTGGTAACAGAGACAAAATCACTGAAGGTGTCGATGCGGATGACACCGGCCCGCTCCAGGGCTGCATCGATAACATCTTCATCGTTTTGCATCGCCGCCGTGTGGCTCATGGCCGCCTTGCTGCCGGCCCCGGTTGTGTTGGCCTTGTACAGAACCACCGGCTTGGCGCAGGCAGCGGCAGCCTCGACCAGTGCGGTGCCGTTGCTCAGGCTTTCGACATACAGACAGATGACCTCCGTATCCGGGTCCTGCGCGAAATAGTTCAGAAAATCGACCTCGTCGAGGTCGAGCTTGTTGCCCATGCTGGCAAATTTTGCCAACCCGAGATGCTCATCGGCGATCAAATTCCACAGGGACAGCCCGAGACCACCGCTTTGGGTAATAACCGACATGCCGCCGTGGGGCGGGCGATACAGCGGGGTAAACGGCAGACAGAGTCCGTTGGCGGTGTTGGCGATGGTCAAACCGTTGGGGCCGACAAAGCGAATACCGTATTCCCCGGCCGCGGTGAGCAGATCGTCCGCCAGCCGTTTGCCGTCGCCCCGGGCCTCGTTGAAACCGCCCGAAGGGATCGCCATTCGCCGGATGCCGTGTTCGCCGCAGGCCCGGACCACGTCCGGGATGAACCGCGCCGGCAACAGCGCGACGGCCACATCGGGAACCTCCGGTAGTTCCCGGACATCATGATACATCTTGATGCCGTTGACATGCCGCTCGGTGGAGCGGGGGTTGACCCCGAACACCCTGCCGCGATATCCCCACCTGATCAGATTGGCGAGAATGAGGCGCGAGACGTTTTTGTCTTTGGAGGAGAGGCCGAAAATGACGATTGAGTCGGGATTAAAAAATGTTTCCATGTCGGGAGCAGAGTATCGGATCTGGTTTGATGATTGTTTTACGCCACCGGCAGTCGCCGGGTCTTTTCCGTAGCTACTTTATCCTCCTTTGACGCTTACGGAAACTCCCTTATTGCGTCCGCCCGATATTTATCCCGCCGTTCCATTGCTGGAACCATGCGCAGAATCACTGATAATCGGGCCTCCATGACTGTGGTGCCATATCCGTCTGAACCGGGCAAAGCCGGCAGCACCGTTGCCGGAACGGCATCGCTGCAGGACTGTCTCTCCGGTGATTCCGGTGCGTTGCCTGATTGTCATGATCGACCGGAGAGAGCATCACCATGAAAAACGGACGGTAATCGAAGAGACAGTCACATCAATTGTGCAGCGGGACAACCTAGAAAATCGTAACTCGGTTCCTGCCCTGGGCCTTGGAATGATACATGGTGAGAACCATAGCGCATAGATGGCGCAAAGGGAATGTTCCTGACGGCAAATGTTCACGGGATCACACCGAAACAGGTCACGCGCGCCATCCTGATGCGCCAACGAATCATCGATATTTCAGGCAATCACGAACATTCCGTATCATGAAAAAAACCCTTTGCAGGACAAGAACCATCATGCCCTGAATCCGGGAAGCGATTCACCGCTTGCCCACCTTTGTCTGCAATGCGAAAAGAGCTTCCGCCAAACCGGCCCGACCCGTACCGCCGGGATCGCCCCTCTGCGATCTCGTCGATCGTCCGCCTCGGAGCAGTGCTATGGCACACAACCCGTTACTGCTGTCGGAACCTCAGGCGGTTCTTGCCGATTGGCTGTTACCGTGCTATGCTGCCGCCATGGTGCAGTGTGCACTATTTGTGCATGGTCAGTGCGAAAACCTCTGTCTTTTCCATAGCATTTCTGGTCACGGCCAGCCGGACAGGGCACGTTGTCGCGCAAAAAACGTGTCCCCAGGAACCATAC
>CAZUJZ010000216.1:0-6815 GCA_964620665.1 uncultured Desulfofustis sp.
TCACGGAGGCACGGCTGGACGGAGGCAGGACCGGCCAGTCCATCCAACCACGACGCCGGTTTTCATTGTTCGCTGTGGCCTCCGGTCATGGCGGTGAGTCGCTCAACGGGTTTCACCACAACCCTTCATATCGTCCATCGACATGATGCGTATTCCAAAACCGCATAACCTGCAAACCAGATTCGTTATCGGCCTGATTCTGGCGACGATCGCCCTGGGCTCCGTCTTCTCGGCCGGCACGTATTTTCATATGCGCAACGTTTTGGAAAAAGAAGTTCAGGACCGGGCCAAATTGATCTTTACCCAACTTGATTCCGTCCAGAGCTATGTTCGCAATATTCTGCGACCGACGATGTACGAACAATTTCCGGCAGCATTTGTCATGGAAGCCATGTCATCTTCCTATATTTCCCGGCAGATCATGTCGCCGGTTCACGCGCCCGACAACGGCACGATCTTCCGGCGTGTCGCAACCAACGCCAGAAATCCCGATTTTGAAGCCAATGCGTTTGAAGTCAACCTGATCAACCGGTTCAATAGCGAGTCCGGCAGCGAATTGTGGCAAGGATACCGGACCCTCGACGGTGAACGCTATTACGTCATGGCCCGGGCTGTTCGCTTCGGCCAGTCCTGTATGTATTGTCACGGCTCTCCCGAAGACGCGCCGGCGGACCTGCTGAAAATCTATGGCAACAGGGGCTTTGGCAAGAAGCAAGGGGCAATTGCCGGCGTTGACTTTGTCGCCACGTCAGTTCATAAAAGTGCGGGCTGGGTCAAACGAACCATGTTTACCTATTTCGCGTTCTTCGCTTTCGGCGCACTGCTCTTCTTTTTCGTTACCAACGCTTTGTTCAGAGTCCTGGTCGTCAACAACCTCAAGCGTCTCAATGAGGTTTTCAGAAGAAACGATAGCGACATCGAAGCGACCGCCCTGCTGCGCAAACTCGAACTCGGTGATGAGATCGAAGAGTTGGTTGACGGTATCGAGCAGATGAGCGCCCACCTCGTCGACGCCCGGGCGCAGCTCCACCATTACGCGGAAAATCTTCGCAAAATGGTGGATGAACGAACAGACGCACTCTCCAGCGAAATTGCAGCGCGGCAGCAGGATGTTCTCCTCTTCGTCTGTCTCCTCGAAGACATGTACAAAAGCCGATCCCGGGCTGAGCTCTGGCGGTACGCTCTTCCTCAAATCGGTAATCGATACGATGCCAAACGAATAAGCTATCTCTGCACGATGGCCTCTCATGGCTCCTACGTCTGGCCGGAAACCGCACCTCCGCACCCACCACCGGAACGGTTTGTGGATATGCTGACGGGCGGTGTTTGTGTCGTTGATGGAACCAGTGTTTATGTGCCGGTCGAATCGAGCACCGGAAATGCCGAAGGCCTCCTCTGCCTTGAATGGAAGACAGAGATTCGGCCGGGCAGCAGTGAGGTCAACATACTCCAGGCGCTTGGCCGGCAGCTTGGCATCGCCGCTGAAAACCTGACTGCCATCGACGGACTGGCCCGACAGATGAATATTCTGGAAACAATAGTCGAGGGCATTACCGATCCACTGGTCTTGATGGACGCCAATTGTACTGTATTGACGGCCAATCGGGCCGCTCGAGAATTAACAGTGGAACTGAGCGACGATGCCCGAAACGATGGCAACATCCTCTCTTTGTTTTTTTCAGTGACCTCATCTGATTGCCCGATGCGTGATACCGTTGATCGTGGATCGGCTGATCTCAGGGAGGTTGGCCTGCCGTGCGGCCGCACCTTTTCCCTCTCGTTATACCCGGTACAAAGCCAGTCCGGCGAGGTTGATCAGGTCGTTGTCTATCTCAGAGAAACAACCAAAGAAAAACAGATGATGGCGCAAGTCTTACATGCCGAAAAAATGGCAACAGTCGGCAAACTGACGGCCGGGTTGGCCCACGAAATAAACAACCCGCTTGGCGTAATTCGCTGCTATACCGGGCTGCTGCAGCAATCAATCACGGATCTCAACCAGCTTTCCGACCTGGCTGTCATCGATCGCCATTCCCGCCAGGCCCAGCGGGTTCTCCAGGATCTTCTCAACTTCGCCCGGCCCAAGACGGTCGATTTGGCTACCGCAAATGTCTGCGAGGTCGGCACCTCGGTCTGTGAGGTGATCGCCGTTCAAGCAGCCAAGAAGAATGTGCGTACGTCTCTTGCCTGTCCCGAAGCTCACCTCTATACGCACCTGAGTATCGGCGAGTTAGAGCAGATTATCAGCAACTTGATGATCAATGCACTCGATGCCGTCCAGGAAGACGCTGGGGAGATCGCCATCACCATCGCCACAGAGCCGTCCGGCATGATTTCCATAGAGGTTGCCGACAACGGGTCGGGAGTAGCCGAAAATGATGCCCCACATATTTTCGATCCGTTTTTTTCGACCAAAGATATCGGCAACGGCACGGGATTAGGGCTGACGGTAGTCTATGGTATAGTAAGCAAAGCCGGTGGCAGAATTGAAATCGACCGATCCACCGAATTGGGCGGAGCCCGGTTTACCGTATTTCTGCCCGCAACGACTGATCGAACTCCATGACCGGACAAAGGTAATGAATAGCCGTCTTGCTGATGAAAACATTCGGATCCTGATCGTTGATGACGAACAGGACTTTGCCCGGGGAGTGGCCCGGCTCATTCTCGGCCACTTTGCCGACGCCGAGGTGCTCATCGCCACATCTGCTGCAGAAGCATTACAGGAATTGACAAAGGCGCATTTTCGCCTGCTGATTACCGATCTTCGAATGCCCAAAATGAGCGGCATGCAACTCCTCGAGAAGGCCCTGGCCATCCAGCAAGACTTGAGCATCGTTGTCCTCAGTGCCTACGGAACAATTGAAACCGCGGTCCAAGCGCTCCGCAACGGCGCTTACGATTTTCTGACCAAACCCATAGAAAGCGAGCAGCTGTTCCGCGTCGTCGAGAAAGGGCTTGAGCGAAGCCGGTTGCTCGAGGAAAACAACCGGCTTCGTCAACTGGTCCACCAGAGCTTCCATGGTGAACTCATTGGTGAAAGCCCGGCTATGCAGCAGATTCGGCGCTCTATCGAGTTCATCGCCAAGTCCGACTATACGGTCCTGATCCTCGGAGAATCCGGAACGGGAAAAGAATTGGCCGCCCGCCTCGTTCACCGTCTGAGCAGTCGTGCCGATAAAGCGTTTCTCGCCGTAGACTGTCCTTCCATACCAACCAGTCTCCTGGAAAGCGAATTGTTCGGTTACCTGAAAGGATCTTTCACCGGAGCAACCAGAGATCATAAAGGCTTGTTTGTCGCCGCAGACGGAGGAACGATCCTCCTTGACGAAATCGGTGATATCGATGTCTCGGTCCAGACCAAGCTGTTGAGATGCCTGCAAGACAACGAGATCCGTCCGATCGGTTCCAGCCATACTCAGCCGGTGGATGTTCGGGTCATTGCCTCAACCAATCGTGATCTCGAGGAAGGACTGCGAAGCAAGACGTTTCGCGAAGACCTGTACTATCGTCTCAACGTGTTGACCCTGACCTTGCCGCCCCTGCGCGATCGAATCGAAGATATTCCTTTACTGGCCGCCCATTTCTTCCATCGATCCTGGCTGGAAAACGAACGGCAGGAAAAGGAAATCGATCCGAACGTGCTCTGCTGGCTCAGCGAAAAACCCTGGCCCGGAAATATCCGTGAACTGCAAAATTTTGTCAGAAGATTGACCGTCTTCTGCTCAGGAGAGCGGGTCGACATGGACCTGGTCAGTAAAGTCACCGACACCCCCCGGAGCCTTCCCAACGCGCAGCCAGGAAGCAGATCCGTGTTGCCCGCTCCCTACAAGCAGGCCAAGCATGACGTGATACATGCTTTTACCCGTGACTATATCCGCCACCTGCTCACTTCGACCAACGGGAACATATCGGAAGCGGCCAGGTTATCCGGGCTTTCCAGGGTAGCGCTGCAGAAAATCCTGGGACGATTGGGCGACGATGCACAACACTACCGCTTGAAGACCTGACTCTGATTTCAGCGTGCCATGTTCAGCGAATGAGGATGCAACCGAAGAGGATGGAAAAATAGTGCATCACCGAGCCGGAAAGGACGAAAAAGTGCCAGACCCCGTGCATGAACTTGACCCTTTTCAGTGCGAAAAAAACCACGCCCAACGTGTAAAGTCCGCCGCCGAGCACCAAAAACACCTCTGCTTTCAGCGGTAAACCGGCGAAAAGGGGTTTGACGGCAACCACCACGAGCCAGCCCATCATCAAATAAACGACCAGCGACAGGACTTTGAAACGCTCGGTAAAAAACAACTTGAAGACGGTACCGAACAGCGCCAGCCCCCAGATCACGCCAAGCAGGCTCCACCCCCAGGGACCACGCAGGTTCACCAGGAGAAACGGGGTATAGGATCCGGCGATCAGAAAATAGATGGCGATATGATCGAAGATCTTCAGGGCCCGTTTGACTCGCGGATCTCGCGCCGCATGATAGGTGGCCGATGCCGTATAGAGCAGGATCAGGCTACCTCCGAAGATACTGGCAGAGACGATCTGCCAGGCATCGCCGTACATCGCCGCCAGGGTGATCAGCGCGCCGGCCCCGAGGGCGCTGATCACCAGGCCGAAGCCGTGGGAGAGGCTGTTGAGCAGTTCTTCGGCGGAACTGTATGCGTGGGTCGTCTCGTTCATCCGTAAGCAGATCTGGTTCGTGTCATTGAGTGTATCTCCAAAGCACTGCATTATACCATAACCGCAACGGTTATTGAACAGCGGTAGCATGCCCGAAACGTTTTTCTCGTCACGCTTTGTTGCCTGGTCCGGCCACCCCCCGAAGCCGCCGATACCAGCGGGCCAGACGCGCCGGCTTAACGCCCGCGGCATAGCCGCAGACGATCACCTGGTTGATCAGCGTGGTCTGCACAACCCCCAGGTTCCGCCAGCGTCGTGCCGACGTCGTGGCCCGCTCGGGCAGCGTTACGATATGGCCGACTCTCCTCATCCGCCGAACAAAGACGAAATCCTCCATGATCTCAATCTCCGGGAAACCACCCACCTGGCCAAACCGCGCCCTGGTGGTGAACAGCGCCTGATCGCCGTAGGGTAGAGCAAACCAGCGGGACCGCAGGGTGGCCAGCCCGGCCAGCAGGGAGAGACTGCGGGCATCGCTGTCGATGGCCAGAGAAAAGGCCCCGAGTGCCACCTCCCGGCGAGCCAGGGTCTGCTCGACGGACTCGGCAAACCGTGACGGCAGCCGCGTATCGGCGTGGAGAAAGAGCAGCAGCTCGGCGGTGGTGGCCGCCACCCCGGCATTGAGTTGACGCCCGCGTCCCGGCGGCCCGCTGATCACCCGGCAACCTCTCGCCCAGGCCAGGGCAACGGTATTATCAGTGCTGCCGCCATCGACGACCACGATTTCCAGAGACGGGTCACCGTCGAGATCCGCCAATGTGGCCGGCAACTGCTCCTGTTCATTCAATGCCGGAATGATGACGGCCAGCGACGTACTCACAGCAGCCCCATCTCTTTAACCAGCTTCAGGTCCTCCGGCCGGTCGATATCACACAAGGTCGTCAACAGCTGGACCGAACAGCCGGTCGCCCCGAGCCGGCCCAGGGTCTCGGCCAGCACCGTCTCGGTTGACCAGCGTATCTCGTCAAACAACAGCGGCAGTAACCGAGGGGCAGCCGCTGCCGCCAGGCCGACGAGATAGTAGCCGCCGTCACGGCTCGGACCGAGCACCACCTCATGCTCGCCGAGGGTCCGGAAAGCCTGCCGGAGCAGCGACGAATCGATCCCCGGGATATCGCTGCCGATCAGCACCACCGAGCCGGCGGCCGTTTCCATCTCCTCGATGGCCGTACGCATCGCCGTTCCCATCTTCCGGCCGAGATCACCCTCCACCTGGGGTCGGTAGACCAGTGGGCCGAGCCAGCTGCTCATCTTCTCTTCGTCACCGCCGCAATAATGGACCTGAATCCGGACCGGATACTCCGCATCCAGCCGCCTTGCTTCATCGATCACCCGCTCGGTCAGTCGCCGCTGCAACCCGGCCGCCCCATCGGCTCCCAGTTCTCCGATCAGCCTGGTCTTGCTGCGTCCCGCCTGGGGATAGCGGGTAAAGATGAGCAGGGAGTCGGCAGACATGGTCACCCGGTCAGGAAACATCGCCAAGCAGCGGCAGAAACAACGAGCGGATGAAATCGGCGTCGAGATAGCGCTGCAGGGTCCGCCAGGTGTCTTCATTGCGTACCCCCCGGTAATCGGTCTGGTAGGCGACCCAACCCATGGCCGACCAGGAAATGCCGCGCAGCAGCACGAATGGAAACTTGATGTGCAGCCGCTCATCGAGGCTTCGGTCCAGGTGATTATTGCCGAGGTGCTCGAGATAGCTGTCGAGAAAGCGGCGCCGCTCCGGTTCACTGAAACGAAAGTCGCTCTTCCACAACGTCGTCAGCGGAGAGTAGAAATGGCAGAGATCGGTGGACGGATCGCCCCAGCGTGGCATCTCCCAATCGATCAGATGGGTGGTGCCACGGGCGTCGTTGACGATAAAATTGCCGGAATTGACCTCGGTATTGACGATGCAGAACCAGGGATCGTCCTGAAAGTAGCGTTCCTGGCCGGTCCGGCCCGCGGCCCAGGTGACGATTCGTTCCAGCAGCCGTTTGATTTCGGGAGAGCCGAGCGGCGACTCGAAATAGTGCTGCAGCAATCCGCTGCATTCCTCGAAAATCAGGCTCAGTGGCCGCTCTTCAACGATCAGCCGGTGGACGCCGGTCGGCCGTACCCGGTGGATAGCCGCCAGCGTCCGAGCCGCAGCG
>CAZUJZ010000217.1:0-6755 GCA_964620665.1 uncultured Desulfofustis sp.
CCGATCGCTCAGCTGTTTGTTTCGAGAATGCCGTCAACCAGGGTCAGCCGGCGGTCCATGCGGGCCGCCAGCTGCAGATTGTGGGTGACCATCAGCAGCGCCAGGCCGCGCTGGCGGCAGAGATCGTGCAGCAAATTGAAGACCAGCTCGCCGGCCCGGCTGTCGAGATTGCCGGTCGGCTCGTCGGCAAGCAGCAGGTCCGGCTGCATGATCAGGGCGCGGGCCAGGGCGGTGCGCTGCTGCTCGCCGCCGGAGAGTTCGCCGACCCGGTGCTCCTCGCGATGATCGAGTTCGACGGCGGCCAGCAGGCGGCGCGCCGGTTCCGTTGCTTGCCTTCGGCTGGTGCCACCGATCAGGGCCGGCATCATCACGTTTTCCAGCGCGGAAAACTCGGGGAGCAGGTGGTGGAACTGGAAGATGAAGCCGAGCGAGCGGTTGCGAAAATCGGCCAGTTCCCGCTCACCTTTCGTGTCGAGTCGCTCGCCGTTGAACCACAGCTCTCCTGAGCTCGGCGCGGCCAGGGTGCCGAGGACCTGCAGCAGCGTCGTCTTGCCGGAACCCGAGGCACCGACGACGGCGGTCATCTCGCCGGGTGTCAGGGTCAGGTCGATGCCCTTGAGTACCTCGATCTGTTTGCCTCCGGTGCCGAAAACCTTGCGAATAGCCCGTGCCTCGAACAACAGTCCGCTCATGACAACACCTCCGCCGGTTTGACCCGCGAGGCCTGCCAGGACGGGTAGAGGGTCGCCGTCAGGGTGATGATGATGGAGCTGCAGGCGATAATGACCACGTCGAGCGGCAGCACCTTGATCGGCAGAGTGGTCATCGGGTAGACGTTGGACGGCAGTTCGATGAACTGGTAACGCGACAGCAGTTCGCACAGGCCGAGCCCGCCGAGCACGCCGAGAATCGTGCCGACGCAGGCGATCACCAGGCCCTGCAGGAAGAAGATTTTCATGATCGAGCGGGACGTGGCACCCATCGACTTGAGAATCGCGATATCCCTGGCTTTCTCCATGACCACCATGATCAGCGCACTGATGATGTTCAGTGCGGCGACCAGGATGATCAACGCCACGCAGATGAACATACCGATCTTTTCCAGTTTGAAGGCGGCGAACAGGTTGCGGTTCATGGCCATCCAATCGCGGGCGATGGTCCCCGGGCCAAGCTCGGCGGCGATCGTTTCGGCGATGCGGTCGGCGCGGTTTAGCTGTTTTTTCTCAACGAGCACCTCGATACCGTGGGCGATATCGCCGCTCTCCAGAAAGGCCTGGACCGCCGGCAGCGACATGTAGGCAAGCGACGAGTCGTATTCGTACATGCCCGATTCGAAGATACCCACGACCCGGCAGGTCTTGATTTTCGGGATAACTCCCATCGGCGTCAGCGGACCCGACGGTGAGATCAGCCGGACCTTGCCGCCGGGGTTGACCCGGAGGTCGGCGGCCAGCTGTTTGCCGAGAATGATACCGGGGACCGGGTCGCCGGCCTCGTCGCCGAGGTCCTCGAGCGAGCCGGCGATCAGCTGGTCGCCCAGGATGATCACCGAGCCGGCGGTGGCCGGGTCGATGCCGCGCAGGACCACCCCGGAGCCGCCGCCGGAGGCGCTGACCAGGGTTTGCGCATAGAGATAGGGCGTCGCGCCGGTGACGCCCGGAACCTCGAGGATCTGTCGGCGGACCCGCTCGTAGTCATCGATCCGGCCTTCGCTGCGCTGCACGATGATATGTGAATTGATACCGAGGATCTGGTCACGCAGCCCTTCGGTGAAGCCGGTGAAGACCGACAGCACGACGATCAGTGCGATAACCCCGACGGTGATGCCGATCACCGAGATCAGCGAAATCAGCGAGATGAAGCCGTGGCGGTGCTTGGCGCGCAGGTATCTGAGACCGATAAACCACTCGTACATATCAGGCGTCTCTCTCCGGATCGACCGGGGCGGTGCGCTCTTCCGGCTTCATGTGCGGAAAGAGGATGACGTCGCGGATCGACGGCGAGTCGGTGAGCAGCATGACCAGCCGGTCGATGCCGATTCCTTCGCCGGCGGCCGACGGCATGCCGTATTCCAGGGCCCGGAGGTAATCGGTATCGAGTTCCGGGTGGATCTCGTCGTCTTCGCCGCGCTCGGCAATCTGTTTTTCGAACCGGCGCCGCTGGTCGTCCGGGTCGTTCAGTTCACTGAACGCGTTGGCGATCTCCCGGCCGGTGATGAACAGTTCGAACCGGTCGGTGACTGCCGGATTCTCTTCGTTGCACCGGGCCAGCGGTGAGACTTCAGTCGGGTAGGAGGTGATGAAGGTCGGGTCGATGAGCTGTTCTTCAACGAGCAGCTCGAAGAGTTCGGTCTTCGCTTTGCCGGCGCCGGCCCGAGCTTCGAGTTTGATGCCGCGCTGCCGGGCCAGCTCGATGACTTGCCGGTCATCGGCGAGCAGTGAAGGCTCGATACCGGCGATCTCGGTCAAGGCCTGGTCCATGGTCAGCCGTCGCCACGGCGGCGCCAGGTTGACCGGGCTGCCCTGGTAGCTGATCTGCATCGTGCCGTGTACCTGCTGACAGACCGAGGAGATCATCTGTTCGGTCAGCTCCATCATGTCCTCGTAGGTGGCATAGGCTTGATAGAACTCGAGCATCGTGAACTCGGGGTTGTGCCGGGTTGAGAGGCCCTCGTTGCGGAAATTGCGATTGATCTCAAAAACCCGCTCAAAACCGCCGACCAGCAGCCGTTTCAGGTAGAGTTCCGGAGCGACGCGCAGGTAGAGGTCCATGCCCAGCGCATTGTGGTGGGTCTTGAACGGCTTGGCCGTGGCACCGCCGGGCAGGGGCTGCATCATCGGCGTCTCGACCTCCATGAAGCCGCGCTCGCTGAGAAAGTCGCGGATCAGCCTGATGATCTGTACCCGGGTGCGAAAGGTGGCTCGACTTTCCGGGGTGACGATCAGGTCGACATAGCGCCTGCGATAACGGGTCTCGACATCGGTCAGGCCATGCCATTTTTCCGGCAGCGGCCTCAGCGATTTGGAGATCATCGCGATCGTCCGGGCGTGAATCGACAGCTCGCCGGTCTTGGTCTTGAACAGGGTGCCCTCGGCGCCGACGATATCGCCGATATCCCATTTGCCGAATGCGGCAAACTGCTGCTCGCCGATGGTATCCTTGCGGACGTAGACCTGGGTTCGGTCGCTGCTGTCGGCCAGCGAGAAAAAGGCGGCCTTGCCGAATTTACGCATGGCGATGATCCGGCCGGCAACACGATAGACGATGCCCTCGGCCTCTTTTTCTTCCGGCTGCAGGGCCTCGCCTTTCGGCAGCAGCTCGGCGATCCGGTGACTCGGCTGAAATGAATTGGCATAGAGTTTGACGCCGAGATCGGCCAGTGCCGCCGCTTTTTCCCGGCGTTGCGCAAGAAACTGGTTGTCGGTACTCATCATCCTGTCCTGATTGCTGATGGCGTCGCGATACCCGAACCGCGTCGCCCGCCGCGGGGCTGCCGGGGCGTTGAGATGGTGTCGGCGTCGGTCGGATCGGTTGCGGCGAGGCGCTCAATTTATAAAGGGGACAGATTGTGCATCTGTCCCCTTTTCATGCGCTGCGTGTGTTTTCACCCTGTCAAATCGTTTACCGGCATTCGTCCGGGTTGTCAATTCTTTTCCAGCAAAACAACGGTTTCGATATGATGGGTCTGGGGAAACATATCGATCGGTTGAACGGAAACCACGCGAAACCCTGCGGTCGTCAACTCCGCGCAATCGCGGACCAATGTTGCCGGATCGCAGGAAACATAGATCAGCCGGCGAGTGCAGAGACGGCCGAGCAACGTGGCCAGACCGGGTATCCCCTGGCGCGGCGGATCGCAGACGATCAAATCGAAGGACTGCGCGCCCTCGATCAGTTGCCGGCATCCGTCGGCGACGGTTGCCTGGCGGAACCCGAGGTTGCCCAGGTTGTTCCGGGCGCCGTTCAGGCGGGCGCTGCGGACCGCGGCGCCCTGGCTCTCGATGCCGAGGACGTGGCCTGCCCGGCGGGCCAGCGGCAGCGAAAAATTGCCCATGCCGCAGAACAGATCGAGCACCCGGCTTGGTTCGTCAACGGTGGCCAGGGCCATGACGACATCGACCAGAACCCGGTTCTGGTCGATGTTCACCTGGCTGAAACCGCCGGCCTCCCAGGTCAGCTGCAACGGCGGTGTCCCTGGAAGTTCCAGGGACAGCAAGCGGTTTGCAGCGCTTTGATCGGGGGCGAACGGTCCTTCGGCGGCGAAGGTCCCGCCGGTGAGCAGGACCCGGATCCGGTCGTCGGCGTCCTCGCCGAGCCGCCTCGCCGCGCTCCGGTCGGCGGGGCGGGGCGGGCGACGGAGCTGGAACAACAAACACAGGGACTCACGCTGTGGGTCCAGCAGAAACTCGACCGAATCACTGGTGCCGGCCAGCCTGCGAAACGGTTTCGTTTCAGCGAGGCGGGCCAGGGTGTCGCTGATGAGCTGATGGGCGAGCAGGCAGCGTTTGGTCGGGATTACCTGATGCGAGTGAAAGCGGTAAAAGCCGACCCGGCCCTGCCCATCGATCTGGAGACGAATACGCTGACGGTAGCCAAACGGCTGCGCCGCCCCGATGACCGGTGCGATCGAGTCGGCTTGGCTCCTGAGTTCAGGTGTCTGACTTCGGGCGAAAAGATCGACCAGGATGGCTCGCTTGAGTCGGCATTGGGTGTCGTAATCGGCATGTTGCAGGTTGCAGCCGCCGCAGGTGCCATAAGAGGGGCAGGGCGGCGCGATACGGCCCCGGTGAGCGGTGACAATGGTCGTCGCCCGGGCATAATCGAGGTGCTTCTGGTGCCGGTCGATGGCGATCGCTACCATCTCGCCCGGCAGGCTGAACTGGACCAGCACGTTCTTGCCGTCCGCCAGACGAGCCAGGCCGTAACCGCCGTTGACCACCTTTTTTATCGTGACGACCTGACTATTCTTGCAGTTCACAACCATATCCGACTATAATGACTGTCGTACCGTCTTGCTGCCCGTCGCTTGTTCTCCGGACGGGCACCCGTCCATCACCCGCTGCCCATAGTACACGATCATTGCATTATCGAGCCCCGTTTTTTTTCTGTCTGTTGCTGCTCATCATTGCCGTCGACGGCAGGTGTGAAACCGATCTTACCGTTTCGGTCACCGGGATAGAGGGCAGACTTCACGACAACGTCATGGCCCGTCTGCGCATCAATCTCTTCCGGCAAGACAGTGTTCTCAGTACCGACGAAATCAGGCGCCTGCATCGGCTCGCCGAAGAAGACATCATTTCGGCCCTGCAACCATACGGATACTACAATGTAACGGTCGATGGTCGGTTGGAACGAAACAACTCGAGTTGGCAGGCGGTCTATCGGGTGACTCTCGGCGATCCGGTTGTCGTCAGCGACGTTTCCGTCAGCATTGTCGGGGAAGCGGCAGAACTGCCCGAATTGGCCGATGCCCCGGCGCGCTTTCCGCTCCGGCAGGGGGAGGTACTTGAACACCAGCGCTACGAACAGGGGAAAAACGAGCTGCTCAGCCGCGCCCGTTCTCTCGGCCTGTTGGCAGCAACGTATACGACCAGCGAAATCAGGGTGGACAAGGAGGACAACGAGGCCGAGATCGTGCTGGTCCTCGACACCGGCCAGCGCTTTGTCTTTGGCGAGATAGACAGCGACCAGCGGGTTATCTCGGGGGACCTGCTGGCCCGCTTTATCCCGTTCGAATCCGGGGAGCCGTTCAATCGATCGCTGTTGCAGGACCTGCGGCGGGACCTGTCCGGGACCGATTGGTTTGGTACCGTGGACGTCGAGGCCGATACCGGTGACCGGCAGCGCCGTGCGGTGCCGGTCACGATCCATCTCACCGAGCAGGAACATTACAACCGCTACAGCTTTGGTGTCGGCTATGCGACCGATATCAGGAGCCACGTGCGATTCGAATGGCTGAACCGATTGCTCAACGAGCAGGGGCACCGGGCGTTTGCCTCCTTTCTGGTCGGTGAACAAGAGAGTCTCTGCCTGGTCAACTATTCCGTCCCGGTGGCCGACCCGCGGTTCAGCACGGCGACCGCCAGCGGTCTGTGGAACCGCGAATTGTGGGAAGATACGGTAACCAGCAAAGTGTCGGCCGGGCTTGCTTATGATTATCTCACCCCCGAGTATCTCTTCGAAGTTTCCATCGAGGCGCTCAACGAGGATTATCGGATCGGCTCGACGCGCGGTTCGGCCACGCTGTTGATGCCGGGTATCAAAGGATCGTTGGCCCTGGCAGACGATGTGGTCAATACCGACAACGGCCTGCGGGTCACCGTCGACATCAGCGGGGCCAGTCAGGATCTGCTGTCCGAAGCATCATTTCTCAAGCTGCGCGGCGATGGTAAATTGGTCCTCAGTCCGGTCGAGGGCTGGCGGCTCATCGGCCGCGGGTCGATCGGCGGCATCCTGGTCGAGGATATCGACGATATCCCGCCATCGCTCCGGTTCTATGCCGGCGGTGAAAAGAGCGTGCGGGGCTATCGCTACCGAAGCCTGGGGCCGATCGATGACAGTGGCAATGTCATCGGTGGCCGGCTGCTGCTGACCGGCGGCATCGAGATCGAACGCAGCCTGTCCCGCTATTGGCGGGCGGCGGTCTTTTATGATGTCGGCAACGCAATGGACGACTTCGAGGTCGACCTGGTCGACGGCGTCGGCATCGGTATCGGTGTCGCGCTGCCATTCGGCCAGGCCCGACTCGATGTGGC
>CAZUJZ010000218.1:0-6724 GCA_964620665.1 uncultured Desulfofustis sp.
GATCGTCTCGTCCAGGTCCCGGGCGTAATACCTGAAGCGAAAATCACCGGTGTTGTTGAGCTCGGTCAACCCGGCCAACGGGTAGTTGGTGCGCAGGCGGCCGGCTGAGATGGAGGCGATATCGCTGAGCTGGCCCCAGTTATCGCCGCCGTTTTCATCGGTGACCTGGAAGCTGAAGTCGGTGAGCGGCGCATTGCCGAAGATATTGGCGTAGAGCAGGACCTCATAGCGATTGGTGAACTGCGGCGCGAAATTGTGTTCGAGAATCTGCGGGATGGTCAGCTTGCTGCGCACCTCGCCGCCGTTGCCGTCCGACACCGTATAATCGATGACGACCCGGTCGGTGCCGATGGCCGGTTTCACCGCCAGGTTGCCGCCGGACAGAGAGACCTGGGCGTTGCCCTGAACGACCCGGGGACTGTGGATGGTCAAGCGGTCGCCGTCGACATCGAAATCGTTGCTCACCAGACCGGCGGTGCTGTAGTAGTTCCAGATATACTCCTCGGCCGGCGAGCCGATATCCTCCTGGACCACCGGCAGATCGTTGACCCCCTCCACCTCGATGTAAGACGCGATGGTGGAGAGAGCGCCGTAAGAATCAATTACGCTGTAGGAAAACGTCTCGGTTCCGAAAAAATCTGCATCCGGCTGGTAGAAGATCAGGCCGCTGTCCCGATCGCAGGAGATGACTCCGTGGTCGGCAGCACCGAGGCCGGCAAAGAAGATGGCGTCCTGCTCATAGAAAGAGGCCATCTCCACGTCGCTGTCGTTGGCCAGCAGATCGGCGATGTTGAATTGAAACGCGTTGTCCTCGACTGCGCCGGAGATGCGCTCCGGAGTCAGGATCGGCCGGTCGTTGACCGGCTCGATAGCAAAAAACGCGACGGTGCTGACCGGCTCGCTGATACCGTCGGCAACGGTGTAGGTAAACCAGGCCTGGCCCGGATAGTTGTCGTTGTAGTTGAGCTCCGGACGAAACAGCACCGTGCCGTCCGGTCGCAGATCGACCGTGCAGTGTTCTCCGGCCTCGGCGCCGATTATGGTCAACTCGTCGCCGTCGATATCGCTGTCGTTGGCGAGCAGTTCATCCGGGCCGAGCACGACCATCTCGTCTTCGTTGATAAAGAGCAGTTCCGGGTAGACGTCGGGCGAGGTGTTGACCTTCACCGCCAGCGTGGCCGTGGCTTCCGCGGCGGCGCCGTTGCTGTCGGCGATGCGGTAGGTAAACGAGTCGATACCGACCCAGTCCGGCGACGGGGCGACATAGCAAATGGTGCCGTCGGCGGCCAGCGTCACGTCGCCGAACCGGGCGGCGCCGAGGGCGGTGATCGCCAGCGGGTCGAAGTCCACATCATAATCGTTGGCGAGCAGGGTCGCGGCGAGATAGACGTTCTCGTAGCCATCGTTGCTCCAGGCCGCCAGTCCGTCATCGTCGACGGCCACCGGGGCGTCGTTGACCCCGGCAATGGCCAGCTGCACCTCGCCGATACCGACGCCGCCCTCACTGTCCACCACCCGGTAGCGAAAGGCAGCGCTGCCGAAATAATCATCGTCCGGCAGGAAATGAACGAGGCCGCCGTCACCGATCCAGGCATCGCCATGGCTGGAGTCGACAAAACCGCCGAAGCGAAGGTCGCTGCCGTCTTCGATATCGGTCGCCCCGGCCAGCAGATCGGCCAGGGCAATGGTTACCGGGCGGTCTTCCACTCCGGCCGCCGACGCGCCGGCGACATGTGGCAGGTCGTTGACCGGCAGCACGCCGATGGCCAGCGTGCCGGCGATCGTCTCCCCGGTATCGTTGGCCGCCAGGTAGCTCAGCGAGGCCTCGCCGTACCAGTGTTCGTCCGGGATAAAGCGCCAGGTGTCATTGTCGCGCTCGGCGCGGCCGCCGACCACCTGGTCGATGGCGATCAAGTTCATGTCCTGGCCGTCGGGGTCGACCAGGAAACGGGCGATTTCGTCCGGGGTAAACACCAGGGGCTGATCTTCCGGGAGAAACAGCCGGTCGCCGATGATCAACGGCTCGTCGTTGACGTTATCCACCTGCACCGCCACCCAGCCGGTGGCCTCGTTGCCGTCGATATCCCGAACCGTGTAGGCAAAACCGGCCTGATCGCCGTAATAATCCGGTTCCGGCAGAAACTCGACGACCCCGTCGCTGTCGACACGCACCTGACCAAAGCGCGTCTCGCCGAGGCCGACGAAGCTGAGCGGCCCGTCGGCGTCCTCATCGTTGGCCATAAGCGCTGCGACGCTGGTGGTCAGCGGCTGCTCTTCCTGCGTCCGGAAGCGATCGTCGCCAAAGTTGGTCGGATCGTCGACCGCGGCCAGATTGAGCTGCAATTCGCCGTATCGTTCACCCCCCTGTCCGTCTGCTGCCTGGTAGTTCAGCTCAATGCTGCCGTGATAGTTCGGGTCCGGCACAACGGTGAACAACCCGTCGTTCTGAAACACCTGCCCTGCCCCGCTTGCCGACAGCGCGGTGAGGTGCAGCGCGTCGCCGTCCGGGTCGAAGAGAAACGCGGCGAGCGTCTCGGCGGTAAAGGCGATCGGTTGATCCTCGATGCCGTCAAACTGGTCACCAATGATCTGAGGGACATCGTTGCTGTTGGTCACCGCCACGCTGACCCAGTCGATTGCTTCGTTGCCGTCACCATCGACAACCAGATAACCAAACCCGGCATCGCGGCCGTAATAGTTATGCTCCGGGGTGAAGATGATCAGGCCGTCATCGGTCAGCGAGACGGTGCCGTGCGCCGTGTCGCCCAGAGAGAGGAAATCGAGCGGACCGTCTTTATCCGTCGCGCCGGCCAGCAGCTCGGCGGTGGTGATGGACACCGGCTGCTCTTCGTCGGTGGCCAGCTGGTGGCTGGCGAAGTGCGTCGGGTCGTCGACCGCCTCGATCGTCAGGGACAGTTCAGTCTCCACCGTTTCGCCGGCCGGATCGGCGACGCTCACCTGCAGGAAACCGGCGCCGTGATAATCGGCCGTCGGCACGAAGGTAAAGAGGTCGTCCGTCTCGGTAACTGTGCCGCCGGAGAGCGCCCGGCAACCGATAATGGTGAGCGGGTCGCCGTCGACATCGGTGACAAAACGGGCCAGCGTCTGGTTGTCGAAGACCAGGGGCTGGTCTTCCCGGATCGTCAGCGAGTCGGCAAGCAGCCGTGGCCGGTCGTTGATAGGCTCGATGCGGACGCTCACCCAGCCGGTGGACACGGCGCCCTCGCTGTCCGCCACCAGGTAGTTAAACCCGGCCTCGTCTCCGCAATAGTCCGCCGCCGGGGTAAAGGTGATCGTGCCGTCCGGCGCCAGCTCCACAGCACCGTGGAGCGGACCGCCAACCGAACGAAAAGAGAATACGTCGCCGTCGACATCGGTATCGTCGGCCAGCAGCTCACCGCTGCTCGTGACGACGGCCTGATCCTCCAACG
Source organism: uncultured Desulfofustis sp. (assembly GCA_964620665.1). Lineage (GTDB taxonomy): Bacteria > Desulfobacterota > Desulfobulbia > Desulfobulbales > Desulfocapsaceae > Desulfofustis. The sequence continues at coordinate 3,432 of CAZUJZ010000218.1, forward strand.
TCACCAACTCGTCATGACCGGTATCGATCGGGTCATTCACCGCGGCGATGGTAAACGCCAGGTGCCCGTCCACCGTACCCCGGTGGTTGTCGCTCGCCCGGTAGTCAAACGATGCCGGCCCGGCATAATCAGGCTCGGGCACAAAGGTATAGTAACCGTCAGTGGTGATGATGCTGCCCCCGACGACGTTGGTGATCGACTCAAGGTGGACGTTGTCGCCATCGGCGTCCGAGATAAAGGTGGCGACCTCCTCGGGCGAAAAAACGAGCGGTTCATCCTCATTGATCGGCGGCCTCGTTGTGGCCGTGACCACCGGCGGCTCCCGGCGATCGACCACTTCTACGGCGGCCCAGCCACTACTGCGATTGCCCGATTGATCCTCCACCAGATAGGAAAAACCGGCATCGGTGCCGGCATAATCGGCAGCCGGGGTGAAGACGATGGTGCCGTCCGCCTCCCGGATCACCGTGCCGTGGCGGGCATGACCGAGACCGGCAAAGCTGATCTGCTCGCCGTCCAGCTCCCGGTCGTTGGTGAGCAGTTCATCGGCCGAGGTAACCAGGGGGGTATCTTCCATGATCAGGAAACGATCGCCTCCGGCAACGGGGCCGGTGTTGACGTCCAGATAGGTCAGGTTGACCGTGGCCATGACCGGATAGGAGTCGATATGGTCGCGGACCCAATAGGAAAACTCGATATCCCCGACAAATCCCGCCTCCGGCACGAAGCTCAGAGCGCCGCCAAGCACCACGACTTCGCCGTGGGTCAGCCCACGCAGGTGATCGATGACCAGCGGGTCGCCGTCCGGGTCGGTGTCGTTGGCCAGCAGGCGCTCGAGGGCCAGCGCCTCGCCTTCCCGGAGAATGAACCGATCGTCGCTCAGCTGCGGCTCATCGTTGACGTTTTCCACGACAACGTTCGCCTGCTGCCGGTGTATCGTGCCGTCCGGCATCTGCACGGTATAGGCAAAGGATGCGGTGCCGACAAACCCCTGGTCCGGGGCAAAGCGGATATCGCCGTTCTCGTCCTGCCAGACCCGGCCATTTTCGGCCTGGCCGAGGGCGACCAGGGAGCCGGCGTCGGCAACAATGGCAGAGGCGGTGGAGCCGGTATCTTCAAGCAGCTCGGCGGGCAGAAAGCGCAAAACGGTGTCCTGGGCCATCAAAAACGACGGGCCCGGGTCCGGGATCTCCTGATTCGGCTGCTCCTCTGCCGCCGCTGCCGGATCTTCACCGGCGGCGGCAGCCGTGGAGTCAACCCGGCCGCCGCTGAAAACCTCTTGCCGGGCCGTAAAAAACTCCGGCGGCGGCGCTGCCGTCTCCGGCTGGTGCAGTTGGATATCGAGCAGGTCCGCTACCTGCCGCCGCTGCCACCAGGCCGCCGGGCTGCCGGTCTGCTGCCAGCCGTGGAAAAGGAAGTTCTCCCGGAAATAATAGGCCGTATCGGCAGACAGCCCATCGGGCAGAGATTGCAGGTAGGGATGGTCAGGCCAGTGCGTCGCGATAAACGAGTGGAGATCCGGGCTTGCAGGCGGGGAAACCATCGTTTGCCCGTGCTCGGATAGGTGGCCGGATTCTTCGCGGTGTTCGCCGCCGGCATGGGCCTCGAGCCACTGGCGGTAGGCGTCCAATTCGGCCGCAGTCAGCGGCCCGGTGGCAGTGCTATCCGGCCGGCTTGCCGAAGCCGCACCCGCTTGGTCTGCGCTCAGACCGAGCAGCCCGCCCGGCAGGATCAATGCCATGGCCAGCAATTCCGCACCGCTGCCACTGAACATCGTGTTCAATCCGGCCACCCGGGCAACCTCGCCCATCTTCTGGGACGGCAGCTGCTCCGGCGGTACCGGCAGGGACCTGACATCACCGGGCCGAGCGGTGAACAGCCGACCCTGCGGCCCCTGGTTGCCTCCGCCGTGAAAGACCCCGCTGCCGACAGAAGTGCCCTGCCGGGAGGTCGTCTCCCCGGTGACATACGTCTTGCCCCGTTTGGTAAAACCATAGCCGGCCATCAGGGCGTCGATTTTGGCCATGTCGATCTCGCCGAAGTCGCCGCGCGCCTGCTGCACCGCACTGTCGAGGCGCTCCCCGCGATCACGCGCATAGAGGACGCCGAGCATCCGGTTGCCCAGGTCGGAAAGATCATCGAGCCGGACCTCGATTTTGCCGCCGTGGGCATCATCGTAGGTGATTCGCGAACAGTCGCCACCGACCACGGTCAGGCGGGGCAGGCTGCCGTCGATCATCAGCCGCCCGCCGGCGGCACGGTAATCTTCCAGCACCGGGATCAGCGACCAGCCGTGGCCGCCGGCCGCTTCCTGCATCTCGCTATCACCGTCGACCTGCACGAAAAGGGTGCCGTCTTCACCTAAACCGAACCAGGCGGTGGCCTCCGGCGGCTCCGGGTCGCTGGTCAGCATATTGGCGAGTTGCAGTGCCAGCGCAAAGATCCAGCCGTACGGAGGACAACTCATCAAATAGGTTGAAGCGGCCGAGGTCACCGCCCCGCGGGTATCACCCTCCGAGAGCTGCAGGGCAGCTCCCGCGTAGCCAACGTAAGACAGGCCCGGCGTCGAGACCGTGCCGGCAGTCGAACCGTTTGCCAGGGTGGAGATGGAGTTGTAGGTATTAACCGCATAATGGGCGGTACTGGCGGCGGTGGTGGCGATGGCGCCGGCATCACCGGACTCGAGAACATCATCGAGGCGGGCCAGGTTCATCGCCAGACCGATCACCGACCCCACGCCCTGCAAGGCGGTGGCGGTGGTATCGATCTGTGTTCCGTCCGGCGGGGTGACCTGGGCGGCGTCCTCAACGGCGGCGGTCGTGAAGTAGTTATCGATACTCGTTGCCAGTCCGACGGACGATTGGGCAATGCCCCAACCGTCTCCCTGCTCGAGCGCCTGAAACAAACCAAGTCCCGATGTTCCCCAGGACAGCGCCGTCGATCCCTCCGCCCCAAGCAGCGAACCAAGGTCGTTTTCAGCCAGGTAGTGATCGATCCGCTGCAGCAACCCGGCACCCTCGCGCACCATCGACCAGCCGTCCTGCGTATCGACCGCCTGACCGAAGGCAAGAGCATTGCCGATGGTGTCGAGAACCTCGCGAAACGTTTCATCAAGCGCTGCCGCATCACCGTAACCGGTCAACTGCGCCCGCTGCTCCGCCGCCGCATAATAGCCAAAAACGGCCTGCACAATCCCGGCCAGATCGTCGGCCTGAACGGCAGCAGCCAGAGACTCCTGCGCCTGCAGCACACCCATATCGGCAACCCGCAGCTGCTCGCCGAGGTATACCTGG
>CAZUJZ010000219.1:0-6716 GCA_964620665.1 uncultured Desulfofustis sp.
TATGCCCGTCATGGCAGTGGATAATCTGCGGTCGCTCGTCGAGCAGGATCATCAGATCGAGGGCCGCTTTTTGCAACAGGACGTTCATCGCAAAAAAATCGAAATGGCCGGTCCCCTGGATTTTCCAGGGCTCGCGCTGCTGTTCCTGAGGGGTATAGGTATATACCCCGCTCTTTTCCCGGAACCGCTCCGCGTCGAGGAGATAGAGCGTGACCTTGTCCATCACCCGATACCAGACACGTACCCGCTCTTCACGCTCCCGGCCGACGTAATTCATCGCCACGTCGTATTCGAGCAGTCTGTCCGGCTGCTGCGGGTCGGCTAATGCCCGAAAGTCATTGCTCAGCGGATCGATGAATCCGTAACAGGGCAGCACCACCCTGACCTTCCGGCCATTCCAACGGGCCAGTGCCTTGGACAATTGGGCGACGACGTCCTTGACCCCGCCCGCTCCGGCAAGCCGGCCATATTCCCGGGCAAGCATCCAGACCGAAACGATTGCTCCGCTGCCCGGCGCGGCAGCCGGCCGGCTCGTCTTACCGTCGCTTCCTGATCCTCGGCTCCTCGCGGTACGGCCACGGGTTGGGAGCCTGTCTTTCACCTTCACCGGTGGACACCTCTCTTTATCACTGCTGTGGAAAATGCACTATCTCAATAATATCGGCCACGATCCGGTCGCTGTCAAGAGAGCCGGCAGCAATTGTCCGATCGGCCAGCCGGCGATACAACGGCTCCCGCTCCTGCAACACCGCTTCATACTCCCGAAACTGATCTCCATTCGTCAACGGCGGCCGGAGTGAAGCGCTGCCGGGATCGGCATCAATCCGCTGCAAAACCGTCTCGATGGGCGCCGTCAACCAGATAACCAAGGCCCGCTCTTTGATCTGCCGCCAGACTTCACTGTGCAAAACGGCTCCGCCTCCGGTCGCAACCACGACCCGATCGAGCCGTGAGCAGCGCCAGAGCACGTCTTGTTCGATGGCGCGAAAAGCGGGCCACCCCTGTTGTCCGACCAACTCTGCAATCGTCATGCCTGACTGTTGCTGGACCAATTCATCGGTATCGATAAAGTCAACGTCAAGACGGCGGGCCAACAGCCGGCCGACAGAGGTCTTGCCGACACCGCGGCTGCCGATTAAATAGCACGATTGTTTCATCTGTCTCCCCTCCTGTCACCGGCAACAACGGCCGGCCACCGGCTACGCAACAGGAATCGGCCCGGCGACGCCATATCTCTGTGACGCCGCTCGTCGGGGTGTTGCCCGACGGAGTATTGACCGACGGAGTATTGCCCGACGGAGTGTTGCCCGGCGGAGTTGACGCCGGGACTGGAAACACCTATAGTATCAGCACTTAGGCCATCTTGCCCGAATAATCTCGCACCCACCGTCACCAAACGAGGGAAGCATGATCAGCGGTTCGTTCAGCATCAAGACCTCCGCCACCATGGAGTGCATCGACATTACTGCGCACCTCAGCCGGGAATTGGCGCCACACGGCAGTCAAAACGGCCTGTGTTTCCTCTTCAATCCGCACACCACCGCCGGCCTGACCATCAACGAAGGGGCCGATCCGGCGGTTCGTGGCGACCTGATCGCCGGGCTGCGCCAGATCGTACCGCTGGACTTTCCGTTTGACCATCTGGAAGGTAATTCACCGGCGCATATCATGGCCTGTCTGGTCGGATCATCGCTGACCGTCGCCCTGTGTGACGGTCGGTTGCAACTCGGCACCTGGCAGAAACTTTTTTTCTGTGAATTCGACGGACCGCGTACGCGTACCGTCCATTACCATCTGCTGCCCGCCTCCTGAGATCACATGAGTGAACAACCTACCGATCCCGCCGCAATCTGTTTCGGCCTGGATATCGACCTTGATCGTCGGTCATGTGCCGCCTACCTCCGGTTGCTCGGTCGGGAGCCATTGGCCTCAACCCTTGCCGAACGAATGGACAGCGCGGAAATCGAGCAGCTGGTAGATATGTGCACGTCCCTGCTCCGTCGCCACCTGTCGAAACAGGAATATCACCGACTCTTCCTGCACGACGACCACTCTCACCACGAACCGACCGACAATCATGACTAAACAACGACTCGACGATCTGCGCAGCTATCTGGACCTGCTCGACGCCGAAGGCGAACTGCTGAGAATCGACGAGGAAGTCGATCCCTACCTGGAAATTGCCGAGATCCATCGCCGGGTCATCGCCAGGCAGGGGCCGGCCCTGCTTTTCAACCGGGTCAAAAACTCATCGTTCCCGGTGGTAACCAACCTGTTCGGCACCGCCAAGCGCCTCGACCTCGCTTTCGGCACCAAACCCCTGCACTTCGTTCGCGATATCGTCAGACTGGCGGAAACCGCACTGCCGCCTCGAGCAGCAACGCTCTGGGAAAACCGTCACTTGTTGCTCGATGCCGCTCGAATCGGCCTGAAAACCGTGCGTTCAGCGCCGATTCTCGATCACTGCCAACAACCGCCGCGCCTGAGCGACCTGCCGATGCTCACCTCCTGGCACAGCGACGGCGGCCCGTTCGTCACCCTGCCTTTGGTCTACACCGAGCATCCGGACGGCCGGGGGCACAATCTGGGGATGTATCGAATCCAGCGCCACAGTGACACCACCACCGGCGTCCATTGGCAGATCCACAAGGGCGGCGGCTATCATTATTTTGCGGCGGAGCAGAAAAACCAGCTACTGCCGCTGACCCTTTTCATCGGCGGCCCGCCGGCCCTGATGCTCGCGGCCATCGCGCCGCTGCCCGAAGACATACCTGAATTGATGCTTACCTCCCTGCTGCTCGGCTCCCGTCTCCCGATGGTCAACGACCCCCGGGGCGGTCATCGCCTGGTGGCCGGCGCCGAGTTCGCCATCAAGGGGAGCGTGCCACCCCACGCCCGCCAGCCGGAAGGACCGTTCGGCGATCATTACGGCTATAACTCGCTGGCCCACGATTATCCGGTCTTGCACGTGTCCCACCTCTACCATCGCAGTGACGCGATCTACCCGGCCACCGTCGTCGGTCGCCCCCGCCAGGAAGATTTTTTCCTCGGCGACTACCTGCAGGACCTGCTCTCGCCGTTATTTCCGCTGGTGATGAAAGGAGTCAAGGCCCTGAAGACCTTCGGTGAAACAGGTTTTCACTGTCTGGCCGCCGCTCGCGTCGCCGACCGCTATCCGCGCGAGGCGTTTGCCTGCGGTCTGAGAATTCTCGGGGAAGGCCAGCTCTCCCTGAGCAAGTTTCTGATCATTACCGACGGTGCCGTCGACATCACCGATTTTCCAGCCCTCTGGCGCCATGTGCTGGAGCGAGTCAACTGGTCGACCGATCTCTTCGTCTTTGCCAACGTTTCCCAGGACACGCTCGATTACACCGGACCATCGGTGAATAAGGGCTCGAAAGCGATGTTGATGGGGCTGGGCCGGGAGGCAGCCCGAGACCTGCCGGTCGAATTCACCGGTACCCTGCCGGCCGGCTGCAGCAATCCGGTGCCGTTTCTGCCGGGAACCCTCGTGGTCCAGGGCACTTCCTACCAGAGCGAGACCGATCTTGCCGACCGCCTGGCTCTGCACCCCGATCTCAAAGACTGGTCGGTGATCATGCTCGTTGATGACAGTGCCGCCGCCACCGTCTCTGTGCAAGAATTCCTCTGGACCATCTTTACTCGTTTCGAGCCGGCTGCCGACATTCACGGGGCCGCCAGTTCGGTCAGACGTTTCCATGTCGGCCTGGAACCGCCGGTGATCTTCGATTGCCGGATGAAACCCTGGTATACCGAGGTCCTGGAAACCGATGAGCCGACCAGACGACTCGTCGACGAAAAATTCGAGCGCATCATTCCCCGGCCATGGCGCTGAGAACGATTGTTCGGCTGCACAAGTATCTGGCCCAGTGCGGCGTGGCCTCGCGCCGGGCCGCCGAGGAATTGATCAGGAACGGCCAGGTCACTGTCGACGGCCGGCTCGTCACCGAAATGGGCTGCAAGATCGATCCCGACCGGCAACTCGTTCATTGTCGCGGCGTGCTCGTCACCACCGACCCCACTGACCTCGTCTATATCCTGCTCAACAAGCCGTCCGGTTACGTAACGACGATGTCGGACCCACAGGGCCGGCCGATCGTCACCTCGCTGCTCAAAGACATGACCACCCGCGTCTTCCCGGTCGGCCGCCTTGATATCGACACCGAAGGAGCCCTGTTGCTGACCAACGACGGAGAGCTCGCTCACCGGATCCTGCACCCGAGCCATCAGACCACCAAGACCTACGAAGCGCTCGTTCAGGGCCACCCGGGCAAACAAAGCTTGGCCGAACTGGAACAGGGGATCATGCTCGAGGGTCAGCGTACCTGGCCGGCACTCATTAAGCTGAGCAAACGTAATCAGCGATCCACCAGACTCCGGATTACCATCCACGAGGGCAGGAAACGCCAGATTCGGAAGATGTTTGCCGCCGTCGGGCACCCGGTGTTGCACCTGAAGAGAACAGCCTACGGGAAACTGCAACTCGGCACGCTGTCTACCGGCAGGTATCGAATGCTCGATGAAAAAGATCTGAAAAAAATATTTTTATAGCTTTCCCCTTTACAAAGGCACATTTAGCTGATTAAATCTAAAGAGTTATACATCCGCCGGCATGACAGGCCGTTGAGTGTCTACGTAACTATTTGTTCTTGTTGCAAAAACAGTCATTTCTGGTTGGGCCTTTAACGACCTGAATTTATTCTTTATTTAAGAAGCGACTGTTCGGGGGGGGCGGTGTTCAGAAGGATCCTCTGAGCACGTGAATTATTTGCTAACGCAAACAGGAGTAGAGCATGAACAAATCAGAATTGATCGAAGCCCTGGCGCAGGATATCGGTCTTCCGCATCGCGAGGCGGCCGCCATCACCAATACGGTCATCGATACCATGACGGAAGCCCTCGCCCGAGGCGAGAGTATTGAAATCCGCGGGTTCGGCAGCTTCGTGATCAAACACTACGGTTCTTACGAGGGCAGAAACCCGAAGACCGGCAAGAAGATCAAGGTCAGCCCGAAAAAGCTGCCCTTCTTCAAAGTGGGCAAAGACCTGCGCGAACAGGTGAATACCACGCGTTAGGTTCCGGCACCGCTGTTTATTCAAGCCTTGCCACTGGTCACGATCCTGCCGACCAGATCATAGACGTGAGCCTCGGTGATTTCGACTTCAACGAATTCGCCGGGGCTCGTTTCTCCTTCATTAATCAAGACGCAGCCATCAATATCCGGTGCCTGATACCGGGTTCTCCCCTCAAGAAGCAATTCTGATTCCCTGCTGACACCCTCGACCAGAACCGTCTCGACCGTCCCGACAAAGCGCTGCTGGGCGCTCGCCGAGATATCTGCCTGGGCGGCCAGCACGGCATCGAGGCGCTGCTGCTTCTCGGTCTCGTCCACATGATCTGCCAGACGCTCGGCAGGACATCCCTCCTCGTTGGCGTAAGGAAAGACGCCAAGATGATCGAAACGTGCGATTGACAGAAATTCAAGCAATTGCTGCACATCGTCCGCCGTTTCACCGGGAAAGCCGACAAGAAACGTCGTGCGCAGCGCCGCTCCCGGGACGATCGTGCGGATACGTTCCAGGAGGTGCTCAATATGGGCACGCGTATAGCGCCGATTCATCGCCTCCAGAACGCGATCACTGACATGCTGCAGCGGAATATCGAAATATGGCACAATCCGTGGCTCCGCTGCCGCCAGGTGTAACAGCTCGTCTGTGATTCCGGATGGATAGAGATACATCAGACGAAGCCAGGTAACCGAGGTGCGGGACAGCAGCGCCTCCAGTAAGCAAACGAGTTGCCCGCGACCGCCGCGGTCTTCTCCATAGGCCGTCAGGTCCTGGGCAACCAGCGTGATTTCACGGACACCACTTTGTTCAAGACGCTCGGTCTCGACCACCAGATCGTCTATTTCGCGGCTCCGCAACGGTCCGCGAATGGATGGGATCAGGCAATACGAGCAATGGTTGTCGCACCCCTCGGTAATTTTCAGCCAGGCTCGGAAGAATGGGGTGGATAGCCGCCGGGGCAGCGCGGCTGTCATCAAGAAACGATCCGGCACCACCAGCCGCTCCGCTGTGTCGCCCCGGTGAAGCCGGCCGAGCAATTCGGGAAGATGAATGATCCCTTCGGTACCGACAAACAAATCAACTTCCGGCAACTCTTCTTCCAGTCGCTCGCGGTACCGCTGTACCAGGCAGCCGATAACAACGAGCTTTTTATCCGGATCGGTCTGCTTCCAGGCGGCCAGACCGAGGATCTCGTCGATACTCTCCTCAACGGCAGACTGGATGAAACCGCAGGTATTGATGATCAAGATCTCGGCCTCATCGGGCAGATCGCACCCCTGCCATCCCTGCATTGCCAACAGGCCATAAACCAGTTCGGAATCGACAAGATTCTTCGGACAGCCGAGGCTGACGAGATGAAATGTTTTCATTGCTGGAGCCATCATCATATCGTCGACATTTTATCGCCAAGCAGCGTATCCAGAACGAGCCTGCTCTGCCGCTGAAAAACGTCGGAGCCGAAACCGGATCGCCAGCGGGCGGTCCAGAGTTCATCGGAAACGATGAAAAGAGCGGCCAGTGCAACACTTCGAAACGCGGCCAGGGTATAGAGTGCCGAACATTCCATATCGACACCGGCGACACCGAATTGCTCGCGGAGCAGCATCAATTCGGACCGGCGTTCCC
>CAZUJZ010000220.1:0-6661 GCA_964620665.1 uncultured Desulfofustis sp.
ACATTGACAACAAATCCACCTGGAAATACTCCTTTGCTGATGACCGCTGGACGCGCATCGATCAGAACGTCAACAGTTTGTTCAAAGTTTCTCCATATGAAAACCATCTCCAGTGGTGGCCAGAAGGCTACAAGCTTATATACCTGAACAGCAAGGGCAACAAATACGCTGAATTTGACCTGAAAACCAGTGAATGGAAAAAAGTCAGTCTGAAAAACAAATGCCCGCAGTCGCTGTACCATGCCAGGTCAGCGTGGGATTCAAAGCGTCAATTGTGGGTTTTCCGGCTCGGCCCGAAATGCTGTACCTTTGATCCCGCTACGCGGACCTTTCAAGCTCTTCCTGCTTTTACCGATGAGAAGTACGGCGATGGTGATAAACGCTCCATCTGGAAGGGAATCGCCTATATTTCCAAACATGACGTCTACCTGGTAACAGGCCGGACCGGCAATGACACATGGATATACGAAATCGAAAAAGAGAAATGGAAGAACATAAAAGGCGGAGACATCAAACTGCCAAACGGCTATGCGCAGTATGATCCGAAGACTGATTTGGTAGGACTGGTTATTCAGTTGAAAAACTACGTATTTCGATATTCACCGGAGTAGAATAATAGAGCAAACCACCATCACGCAATGAGCGCATCTGCAACCTGCCCGCCCTCGCGCTGGCCGCATGCAGACTTGGGCAACACTCATAGATCTGCATTGATCCAATGCTTCCGCGAAATTAACCCGAAAGCCTGTTATCCGTCGGAACACCCCCAAGGCCGGAAAGGTAAAGCATCTGCGTTGGATACGCAAATTCGATGCTTCTCTTCTCAAATTCCTCGTGAAGACCGAAGTTTATCGCCTGCTGTATGTCCATGTATAGATTGTAGTCCGGACTCAGAACATAGTACACAAACTCGAAGTTTAACGAGTAAGCGCCATATCCCTTGAAATGCGCGCGATCAAAGCGAACATTCTCCTGTCGGCCAAGGACCTCTTTGAAAATGCCGGGGATTTCCAGTAGTCTTTCCCTCGATGTCTCATACGTCACCCCCACCGTAAAAAGTACCCGCCTTTCCCTCATTCTCTTGTAATTCCTTATGCGGCTGTTAAGGAGGTCGCTATTGGAAAAAATTAATTGCTCCCCTGAAAGGCTGGCTATCCTCGTGGTCTTCAGTCCGATCTTTTCCACACTTCCCAGAAAATCGCCGATAATAACAAAATCACCTATGGCAAAAGGTTTATCCAGTGATATGCTCAGAGAAGCAAACAGATCTGCCAGTATGTTCTGCAAAGCCAGCGCAACAGCTATGCCGCCTATCCCCAGGCCAGCCACCAGCGCGGTCACTTCCACGCCGGGAACCTGGTCCAGAGCAAGGATGGAAACAATCGCTATAACAAATATTTTGGCGACAGTACCCATTGCCCGCAGGGTAGTCAGTTTCCCCGGGTCATCTGTCCTGTATTTGCGTTCGGTCCGCCGCAACCAGAATGCTATACACGCGTTAAGCCACAGCCCGGCCTGTATTATTATGATTATTAGCAGTAGCGCGTAGTTCCATTGAGCCACTCTTTCCACAACTTCTACCCACTGAAGCCCGGCCAGAAGTGATACAGCTATTATGGAAAGCATATTGGTCTTGCGAACCATAGATCTCAGGAGAGCTTGAGCATAGCCGCGATACCCTTCCTCGCCTATGTCCTTCAACAGGCTCGTAAGAACTTTTCGCGCCAACCAGAGGACAACCGCCAGCGCAACGGCGGTGACTCCGAAATATAGCCACAACTGAAGGGGATTACCCCAGAAAACAATTTCCGGCATTGTTAACCATCCTTTTTATCAATATCAAAACCATTGAACGCAATAATGTAACGTTTAGATAATGATGGCAAGTGTAAACGATGATTGCTTCGGTCCGGAATTCGCGCCAGCGCAAAAATGACAGCGTTAACTTAACGCCTGTTCAAAATCGGCCTTAATATCTTCGATATTCTCAAGACCCACCGCAACGCGTATGAACTCTGGCGTAACACCCGCTGCCCGCTGCGCGTCCTCGGACATCTGCTGATGACTCGTGGAAGCAGGGTGCAGAACCAGGGTCTTCGCATCTCCAACATTAGCAAGGTGACTGGCAAGTTCCACAGAGTTAATAAACTTTTCTCCGGCAGACCTGCCACCCTGAACGCCAAACCCGAGCACTGCTCCAAATCCGCCAGTGAGGTATTTTTCAGCCATTTCGTGATCGGGATGATCCGTCAGCCCGGTGTAAACAACCCAGTCAACCTTGTCGTGCGCCGTGAGCCACTCGGCCAGATCCAGGGCATTCCTACTCTGCTGCCTGATCCGCAACGGGAGTGTCTCCAGACCCTGCAGGAACAAAAATGCGTTAAACGGACTCGGACAAGCCCCGATATTCCTCATTCCCTGTGTCCTGGCTTTAATCACAAAAGCCACATTCCCTATGTCCGGCACATTCTTGAATGCGTCCCAGTAGGCAATTCCGTGATAACTTTCGTCCGGCTCAGTAAAATCAGCAAAGCGCCCCTGCGACCAGTCAAAATTCCCGCTGTCTACTATCACTCCCCCAATCGATGTGCCGTGGCCGCCTATCCACTTGGTGCAGGAATGGACCACAATGTCAGCGCCATGATCAATCGGTTTGCATAAGACAGGCGCAAATGTATTGTCCACTACCACCGGCAATCCCGCTGCGTGAGCAACTTCGGCAATTGCAGATATATCACAAACATCCCCTTTAGGATTCCCAATTGTCTCCAGATATACGGCCTTCGAATTCGGGCGTATTGCTTCTTTGATCTTCTCGGGAGTTGGAGCGCTGACAAAACTCACATCTATGCCGATCCTCGGCAAAGTATGCCGGAAGCAGGTTTCCGTTCCGCCGTAAAGCGACGAGGAGGAAACAATATGATCTCCGGCCCCGGCAAGGGTGTGCACGGTCAGAAATATGGCGGACATCCCGCTGGCAGTAAGCAGTGCGCCGATACCGCCTTCCAAAGCAGCAATCCTTTTCTCAACCACGTCCGAAGTCGGGTTCATCAAACGCGTGTAAATGTTCCCGAATTCGTTCAGCGCAAAAAGGTTTGCGGCATGCTCCGCGTTATTGAAAACATAACTTGTCGTCTGATAGATAGGCACCGCCCTGGCCCCGGTAGCCGGATCCGGAGTCTGCCCGGCATGCAGCGCCAGCGTTTCAGGATTCCTGCTCTGTTTATTCATCTCTCCGCTCCCATGCTGTTTTATGTCCACAATGCTTTCACTACACACAACTGTCCCGCTTCCGTCTTCGGCTTCTTATCCCTTCCTTTTCTTCCTCCGCTTCTTCTTCGGCTGCTTCGCGGCCATATCTGCAATGCTGGTCTTCTCCAACACATCGCGCATCGCAAGGCCGGCTTTTTCCCAAAGCGGCCGCGCGCTGCATTCCTCCTGCCTTTTGCAGCCTGCGCTCAGACATGGCGAAAGCTCCAGCTTGCCCTCCATTGCCTCTACGACCTGGGCAACATTTATATCGTTGCTGTTCCGCGGCAGGGAAAAACCCCCAGCCTTACCCCGGTGACTTCTGACAAGTCCTGCGGCTTTCAATGCCACAAGAATCTGCTCCACATATCCCTCGGATAACCCTTCTGTTTCAGCTATCTCGCGCTTTTTGGCAAGAGGCCCGCCTTCCTTCTTCGCAAGATAGGCCAGTATCCTCGTCGCATATCTGCTCCTTGTAGATAAACCTATCATGTCCAGCCTTTCATGTTTACTTATTCAATCAACTTTAGAACCTATACAAAAATAAAAAAGCTTGCAAGCATTTCCCGCTTACCGCCAGCAATTCGCATTATAGCGCCACTGCAACGGCACGAATTGACAAACCGCTTAGAATTCTCGTGGTTTTCCTGTTGACATTACCTGAAAATTGTATAGTTTAGTAATGTAGTAATCATTCAAAACGGAAAAACAAAGGGGGCGCAACATGTGGAGTTACACGGACAAAGTGCTCGACCACTTCCGCAACCCGAGAAATGTCGGAGAGATCGAAAACCCGGACGGAGTAGGAGAAGTCGGATCCATGGCATGCGGGGACGCGTTGAAACTGGCTTTCAAATTGGACCCGGACGGAAGAATAGCCGATGCGAGATTCAAAACTTTCGGTTGTGCCAGCGCCATAGCTTCGTCCTCTGCATTGACTGAAATCATAAAGGGCATGACACTAGACGAAGCAGCAGAAGTCACCAATCGAGACATAGCCGCATTCCTGGGCGGACTCCCGGAACAGAAAATGCACTGTTCGGTAATGGGTAGAGAAGCCCTGGAGACGGCCATCGAGAATTACCGGACGGGCAAACAAAGCAAGGAACTGCTCGAAGGAAAAGTCGTCTGCAAGTGTTTCGGTGTGACGGAAACTGAAATCAGGAGGGTTGTAGAAGAGAATCAACTGTCCACCATTGAACAGGTAACAGACTATTGCAAGGCAGGTGGCGGATGCGGAAGATGTCACCCGGAAATAGAGGAAATAATCCAGAACTCTCAGAAAACATCGGCCGGGTCAGCGCCGCCCCCCTCCCCCGGCTCTGGCGGGATGACCACGGTAAAGAAGATCCACCTGATTGAGGATGTAATAGACCGGGAGATCAGGCCTCAGCTCAAGAAAGACGGAGGCGACATTGAACTGGTCGACCTGGCAGGAGACCGGGTCGTCGTCGCGCTTCGCGGCCGCTGCTCAGGATGCAGCGTGGCAGGTTTCACCATAAAAGACGTAGTTGAAGCCAAACTGCACGAATTTATTTCTTCCAAACTGACAGTGGAGGAGCAGCAATGAAAACCGTTTATCTCGACAATAATGCAACAACCAGAGTAGCGCCGGAAGTTATAGACGCCATGGAACCTTTCTTTCGCGAACTCTGGGGCAATCCTTCAAGCATGCATGAATTCGGAGGAAAAGTCGCAAAATATATCGAAGAAGCCAGGGAAAAAGTAGCGGCCCTGATCGGCGCAGAACCTTCGGAAATCATTTTTACAAGCTGCGGCACTGAAAGCGACAACATGGCAATCCGCGGCGCCATCGGAGAAATGCCGCCCGATACCCAGGTAATTACAAGCCGAGTTGAACATCTTGCCGTACTTGGCCCCGTCCGATACCTAAAGGAAAAAGGATACAAGACAGTAGAACTGGGCGTGGACAACATGGGACGGCTGGATCTTGCCGAATTGGAAGAAACCTTGAACAAGGCGCCCTCTGCGGTGAGCATCATGTGGGCCAACAATGAGACCGGCGTCGTATTCCCTGTACAACAGATTGCAGAACTGGTTAAGAACAAGGGAGGCTTGATACATTCGGACGCCGTTCAGTCAGTGGGCAAACTGCCTGTCTCCGTAAAGGAAACACCCGTGGATATGCTCTCGCTTTCCGGACACAAACTGCACGCCCCGAAGGGCATCGGAGCCCTGTACGTCCGGAAAGGCGCCCGTATCCGTCCTTTTCTGATCGGGGGCCACCAGGAATCCGGCAAAAGAGGGGGAACAGAAAATGTGCCGTACATAGTGGGTCTGGGCAAAGCCTGCGAACTTGCTGCCTCGGAAATCGACAAAGAACGAAGCCACGTCCGCAGGCTTCGCGACAAGCTGGAAGCCGGAATACTGGAAAGGTGCAAGAACGTTACTGTAAACGGCGACCGCGAAATACGGCTTCCGAATACCACGAACCTGAGCTTCGAATTTATAGAAGGAGAGGCCATCCTGTACTCGCTCAGCGACGCAGGGATCGCTGCGTCTTCGGGGTCCGCATGCACATCCGGCTCGCTTGAACCCTCACACGTTATCCGGGCCATGGGAATTCCCTTCACCCTTGCCCACGGCTCGATCCGTTTCAGTCTCAGCAGATATAACACGGAGGAGCAGATCGATTACACACTGGAACAACTGCCGCCAATAATTCAGCGACTGCGCGAAATGTCGCCGTTTACATAAAAAAGGGAGCAACACATGAGCTATTACAAAGACAATTCATTATCAATCGGAAACACGCCCCTCGTGAAACTCAACAAAGTGGCCGGCTCTAAAGCAACAGTGCTGGGCAAAATTGAAGGACGAAATCCCGCCTACTCGGTCAAATGCAGAATAGGTGCGTCCATGATCTGGCAGGCGGAAAAAGATCGGTTGCTCGAACCGGGAATGCAGATCATAGAACCCACAAGCGGCAATACAGGTATCGCTCTGGCATTTGTTGCTGCAGCCAGAGGCTACAAACTCAAACTTACCATGCCCGAAACCATGAGCAACGAAAGGAGAACCATATTGAAAGCTTTCGGAGCCGAGCTTGAACTTACTCCGGGAGAAAAAGGGATGAAAGGAGCAATAGACAGGGCCGAAGAACTCGCCGCATCTGATCCTGTTCACTTCTTTATGCCGCAGCAGTTCCGAAACCCCGCCAATCCAGCCATCCACGAAAAAACCACCGGGCCCGAAATATGGAAAGATACCAACGGAGATATAGATGTGCTTGTAGCCGGAGTTGGGACAGGAGGGACAATTACAGGAATTTCCCGATTCCTTAAGGAGAAACAGGAGAAAAAAATACTTTCCATCGCAGTTGAACCCGAAAACAGTCCGGTAATAAAACAGAAACTGGCAGGAGAAGAGCTTAAACCAGGCCCCCATTCAA
>CAZUJZ010000221.1:0-6654 GCA_964620665.1 uncultured Desulfofustis sp.
AATTGCTTGAGCGAAAAACTAACTGGGAGGCAAAAAGGGGTCTGTCCCCATTTCTTAATAATGGTTCAATTTGAATGTTTAACTTGCAAATTGCACCATGGTGTCTTAATGATACGTTATGATTACCAGAACATTGCAATCACAGCTACAGAGACTGGCTGGGCAATACCCCGTTGTCACCGTTACCGGCCCACGGCAAAGCGGCAAGACCACCCTTTGTCGAAACACCTTCCCGAACAAGGCGTACGTCAACCTGGAAGCTCCCGATGTCAGGGACTTTGCCAACAATGACCCGCGTGGCTTTCTCGCTGAACTGCCTGATGGTGCGATTCTCGATGAAATCCAGCGGGTGCCGGAACTGACATCCTACCTGCAACCACTGGTCGATGATGATCCTCGACCGGGCCGTTTCATTTTGACCGGGAGGCAACAATTTGAGGTTATGACCACGATTACCCAATCGTTGGCCGGACGCACCGCCGTATTGAAATTGCTCCCTCTCAGCATTGAGGAATTGTCTGGCGCACATATCGATCTGGACCTCGACACGCTGCTGCTAACCGGCTTTTATCCGCGAATCCATACCAACGGGCTCGATCCCACGCAAGCGCAGGGCGACTATGTCGAAACCTACGTCCAGCGTGATATCCGGCAGCTCATGGCAATCAAGGACCTTAATCTTTTTGAGCGGTTCCTGCGCCTCTGCGCCGGACGAACCGGACAATTGCTGAACCTGCAGAGTCTGGGAAACGATGTCGGTGTTTCACACACCACCGCCCGGTCCTGGCTCACTCTGCTGGAAGCGAGCTATGTCATCTTCCTGTTGCAACCATGGCACGCCAACATCTCCAAACGCCAGGTCAAGTCGCCCAAACTCTATTTTTACGATGTCGGCTTGGCCGGGTACCTGCTTGGCATAGAGAATATACGCCATGTCGCCAATCACCCGCTTCGTGGCAATCTGTTCGAGAATCTGGTGGTCGCGGAAGCCTTGAAATTTCGGCTCCATCGCGGCAGGAGAAACAACCTCTTTTTTTGGCGAGACGCCAAAGGAAAGGAAATCGATCTGATACTTGAAGATGGACCGGATGTCCATGCAGTGGAAATCAAGGCGGGAGCAACCATTGCTTCAGACTGGTTCAAAGGCCTGCAGACCTTTGCGGCAACCATTCCCACGCCACCCAAAACTACCGCCCTTGTCTATGGCGGCCCTGAGAGACAAATCCGCAACCAGACCACCGTCTGGCCGGTACAAGACATCCCAGCGATGCTTGGTGAGTGCCAACGATGACACATTCCCCATTTTTGCTATCAACGCAAACACGTATTCCGGAGTGGATATTTTGCAATTTAATAGCTATTTTAGCATTTAAACATTATCTTTTACCTTGATGGGGTTATGTTTACGAAGATTTAGGAAAATCTTCCATTCACTGATATTTTGGCTTGAACTTGCCGGATCAGAACTGACTGAGAGGTGAGAGATATGAGAACGATTGAAACTGATCTTGTTGTAACATCTGACGGCAGGGCAAATGTACTTCGCATGCCTCCTGGTATCCGAGGCGGCAAATACCGTGCAATCCTGGTTATCGACGATGAACCGCAAGCCATTGCAACACCTGAAACAAAGAGCCGGTCTTTGCGTCTTTCTTCTTATTCTGCCGGGCTGAAAGACCACAAGATGACATTCCGAAGGGAGGATGTTTATGGCAGTAACGGTCGGTAGCCGGATCTTTATTGATACCAATATCCTTGTGTATGCCAATCTTACCCAGTCCCCCTTTCACGACAAAGCTGTTGCACATCTCCGAGAATTTGAAAAGACTGGACTGGACTTATATATAAGCCGTCAGGTTTTAAGAGAGTATCTGGCGGTTATGACTCGACCGGGAGTTTTGACCGAAGAAATTCCAGTTTCTTCTTTAATCCAGGATGTCCGAGGCTTTGAGGCCGGATTGATCGTGGTTGATGATGAACCGGTTGTAACTACCAAGCTACTCGAAATTATTGAGCAGTATTCGGTGGCTGGAAAACAAATCCATGATGCGAATATCGTTGCCGCCATGCTTGTTCATGAAATTCCCGCGTTGTTGACGCATAACACAGCTGATTTCATTAGATATCAGGGAATAATCACGATAATTCCACTTGTGTCGCTTTCAGAGTAGAAAAAACACCGCCCTTGTCTATGGCGGCCCTGAGAGACAAATCCGCAGCCAGTCCACCGTTTGGCCGGCACAAGACATCCCAGCGATGCTTGGTGAAGGCCATCATAAGCTCGATACTTACGAAAAGCCGCCATTGTGAGGTGATATCTGGCTCCGTTTTTTAGCAAGACACGCCTCGTGATCATGCAGTTGGTAAAGAAATGCTTTTGAGATAAGCGACGGATTCACGGAGTAGCACAGCTGCAACACCTTTCATCTTTTACATTTGGTTACTGCAATGGCTCAGGATACTGTGTGGCACATGCGAGCAGACAAAGCGAAAGCCTTGATGCTGGCCAAACGTCAATTGGAATTCAACACCTTGATGATCGACTTCTACGACTCCGATGATCAGAGCAGCATGAACGCTTTTCTCCGTTCATGCCTGGATCAACGGGCCATCATGATCATGAAAGAATAAAAATGGGGGCTCCCCCCTTCTTCACTGAAATGAGATTTTCTTTTTGTTGTTGACGCACTCTCGAAGGTAGAGATTAATGAGGTTTTGGTATGGGATACCGGTCTCTTCCGACATCTCTTTAAAATATTCAATGACATCAACTCCCATTCTCAGGGTAACCTGCTTCTTCAGTTGCTTCGCGAACGGATTCTTACGGCTCTTTAGCTTGGTAAGATCATATTCTTTCTTCATTCTAGCCACCTGGATACTGTTTCATTTCATTCTGTGTCGCTTTTCTCGCTGAAATGATCCTGATAGTCGAATCCGTTTCACGGAAGCAGTGAACAACCAGCAGGATCCTGAGTTTATAGCTCAACCCCAACATCAGGAATCTATCTTCTTGAGAGGAATGGGAATCGTCCCAGAACTGAATTGCCTGGTCATCAAAGAAAACAGACCGGGCTTCCTCAAAGGCAACGCCATGCTTCCTTTGGTTTTCTTCCGCCTTATCGTCATCCCATGCGAATACCAGCTTTTTCATATTTCCATCATAATTATATGGTAAATCATTTTCAATCTGTTTTTGTGTCTCCTCATCAAGCTCTTCTTCCTGCAGTCGGCATCAGCGCACCAGGCCATGGCCTATCGTGAGCGGGTGAGCAGCCGCCCAAAAGCCGTCTCCAAGGGGGGGCTCCTCGGAACCATCATAGAGGATTACGCACATCTCGAGCTGTTCCCCAACTGAAATATGGGAATGTAATGCCGTGCATTTGGGAATGGAAGCCTTCCTGGAGCTGTCAAGATGTAAGACATTTCACACATTCCACGTCATCATCTCATTGAGCAAACCGGTGGCACGGATTCGATACTCCGGATTGATCGGATCCGTAAAAACCTGGTCGATATCCGCCAAACCGAAGAAGCCGGCAAGGGGATGCCAACCTGTTAGGCGGCCGGGGTCGCCATACTCCAAGGGGAGACTCATGCCACTGAGAAACAGACTATCGTGGTCTGCCCCCCATTTCTGATTCAATCTACACTGATAAGCAATTGACTCAATGGTAATTATACTGTACAATAGTTGTTGTTTTTGGATACTATATTAACCATTGAGGATGGGAAAATGGCAAAAAAGAGGATGATACTCTCACCGACACTGGAGGATATTTTAGAAGAAGTTGGAGAAAACCTCAAACTTGCACGCTTACGCCGCAAAATCACGACGACGATGCTGGCAGAGCGGGCGGGTATGAGTCGGGCAACGTTAAGAAAAGTTGAAAATGGTGAAAGCAGCGTCACGATGGCTATGTACGCCAACGTTCTCTTTTGTCTGGGCCTTGAAAAGGATTTATTACATCTTGCCGGAGACGATCCATTAGGGAGACGTTTGCAAGATGCTGAATTGACACATACAAAGAAACGTGTCGCGAAAAGGAAAACATAATGGCTATAAAGCGACAAGGAAAAGCCCAGGCAAAAAATACGGCACGAACAGCCATTCAAGTTTGTGCTCACTGGAAGGGTTTGGCAAAGCCCATTATGATGGGAACACTATACGCCGCTCCTGCAAGGGGGAAAGAGGTTTTTTCTTTTGAGTACGATACCGCCTGGCTAAAATCTCCTCACGCGCAAGTCCTTGACCCTCATTTAATGCTCTTTCCCGGCCCACAATACACCCGTGGCGGCCATGATCATTTTGGTTTGTTTTTAGACTCTTCGCCGGATCGTTGGGGCCGTGTGTTAATGCAACGTCGAGAAGCTCAACAAGCACGGACCGAACAACGAGATGTGCGGCCACTTCTCGAGTCGGATTATTTGCTTGGCGTTTATGATGGCCATCGCATGGGCGCTTTGCGCTTTCGCCTGTCTGATGATGGGCCGTTTTTGGATGATCAAGAGGATATGGCTGCGCCGCCATGGACAACATTACGGGATTTGGAATATGCCAGCTTGCAGCTGGAACAAGATGATGCCGAAAACGACAAGGACTATACGAAATGGCTCAACCTGCTGATTGCGCCTGGAGGCTCCCTTGGTGGTGCGCGTCCGAAAGCAAGTGTCCTTGATGAAAATAACCATCCGTGGATTGCCAAATTTCCTTCTCGCCACGATGAAATCAATATCGGAAAATGGGAATACCTTGTTTATCAATTGGCAAAAAAAAGTGGTATTTCCATCGCTCATTCCGATATCCGACATTTTTCAGGAGACCATGACACCTTCCTGACAAAGCGTTTTGATCGCACAGAGGGGGGAGAGCGGCTACACTTTGCCTCAGCCATGACATTACTTGGCAAAAAAGATGGTGATGGCGGAGATACCGGTGTCAGCTACCTGGACCTTGCAGAGTTTCTTATTCGTAACGGCGCACACGTCAATGAAGATCTGGAACAGCTTTGGCGGCGCATTGTTTTTTATGTTTGTGTTTCCAATACAGATGATCATTTGCGTAATCATGGTTTTATGCTGACCGATAGGGGATGGGTACTGTCCCCTGCCTATGATATCAACCCTGTTGCAACGGGAGGCGGGTTGGCTCTTAATATCTCAAAGGACGATAACAGCCAGCACCTTGATCTTGTGTTGAGTATTGCCCCTTATTTCCGTGTAGGCGAGGACCGGGCAAACAAGATCATACAGGAAATAGCGTCAGCTGTACGATTCTGGCCGGACATGGCGAAAAGACTCACAATCCCAACACGTGAAGTCAGCATAATGAAAAGCGCTTTTCGGGTGGCAGATGCCACGTTTAAGCGAAACAATCCGGCGGGAAAGAGCATCAATTCTTGAGCTTGCAATTCGGATGCATGGAAAAATTAGGATTGCGCCAATTTCGGTCTCCTTCTGCGTCCCATCGTCCCTCTACATATTTATGCTGTTTTTAGCCACTATGTCGACTAAAAATAGACATACAATGCAATTTACTCAAACCAAAGAAGGAAGACATGCCTTTGTCCACCAGAGCACTGAGAAAACTCATGGAGGGCCAACCGTTTACCTTTTGTGACAACTTTTTCTTTTGGTCCGTGGGCGGGCTTTGGTACAATTCAGGTAGAATAGCCTTACTGGAGAACGGCAGCACGAGCTTTGCCGTGTTGCCTTTATCACGGCTCGAGCCTGGCGATATTGCCCGAAACTAGCGGGTTGGGAAATCATGCTCTTGCAACTCTCTCAATAAGGAGGTCAGACATGTCGGAAAGAATACTTATGCCATTGGATGGCTCAGAACTCGGTGAAGCGGCAATTTCCTATATCGATGGACTCATCTCTCGGCTGGCTCCCGAGCAGACGGTTGAAATCACGCTGTTCCATATAGTTACACAGGTTCGCCACAGCGTTGCGTTCCAGGGAGGAGGAAGTGTTGCCATCCCTTATACCGATGAACAGCTGGAGAAATTCAAAGATGAGGCGATGGCCTATCTGGAACGGGTGAGCAAACGTCTGCAACAGGAAAAGATTGTCGTTGAGCGCCGCGTTGCAGTCAACGAAAACCCTGCCGAGGCGATACTGGAAGCAAAAGATGAGGTGAACGCCAGCCTGATCGCGATGGCCACGCACGGCAGAGGCGGCCTCTCCCGTTTCGCGATCGGCAGTGTTGCCGACAAGGTCATGCGGAGCAGTGACGTGCCGGTGTTGATGGTGCGATCGAGCGAGAAGTGAGCCTGGCAGCGGCCGCCGGATCATAAATCGCCGTGCTTCGACGCGGCAGGTTCAGAAGGAGAAAAGAGGGAAAAAGGGGACAGACCCCATTAAAAAAGGGGCTGTCCCCTTTTTCCGTTAGCCGGAATGGGCGGCCGCATAGTGTTCGCGCAGCAGGTCTTCTCCCCAGTCGCGCTCGAAGTCGCGCCAGACGCTGTGGATATGGTTGGCGTTATTCTGGGTATTATCATACTCCACCAGAAAGTGCGGTCCATGGAGTCGGTAATAGTGCGGGGTCCCGGGCGTGCGTGAACCGGCCCAGGCAAAATGAACAGCGCCGATCCCCTGGCGATCAATGGCGTCCATCTGATTATCCGCCACTTCCGCCGTCATCCGCCCGAGATA
>CAZUJZ010000222.1:0-6625 GCA_964620665.1 uncultured Desulfofustis sp.
GACAAAACTACCCCTACAAAAAGGATATTTCAAGCAGATTTTAACGGAACTTTCACATTTTCTGGTAGAAACAATCACAGGCACCAGAAATCATTGTGCAAAGATTGCACTCGGCAACAACAAGCCTGTTACGGGGAGATGCCACCGGCAGCACAGTTAGCGGTGGATAACCGACCGGCGGATAATGGGGGATGAAGGCTCTGCGTGAATGGATCAGGCGGGAGACACCGGTCAATAACCCGACGGGTTTTTCACCTGCCAGTTCCAACTGTCCCGACACATCTGTTCCAGCCCGAACTGAGCCCGCCAGCCGAGCTCGCGGGCGGCCTTGGACGGGTCGGCCCAGCAGGCCGCGATATCGCCGGGACGACGGGGGGCGATGCGGTAGCGAACCGTTTTACCGCTGACCGTTTCATAGGCCCTGATCACGTCAAGCACCGAATATCCGCGGCCGGTGCCGAGGTTATAGGTCACCAGGCCCGGGTGCTCCTGCAGTTTCTCGAGCGCCTTGACATGCCCCCGGGCCAGATCGACCACGTGGATATAATCGCGCACTCCGGTGCCGTCAGGAGTCGGGTAGTCGTTGCCGAACACCGATAGTTCAGCCAGCTCGCCGATCAGCACCTTGGTAATATAGGGCGTCAGATTGTTCGGCAGACCGGCCGGATCCTCACCGATCAAGCCGCTGTGGTGGGCGCCTACCGGGTTGAAATAGCGCAGCAGGGCGATCTGGAAGGCCGGCTCGGCCCGGTTGATGTCACGCAGGATTTCTTCGATCATCAGCTTGGTGCGGCCATACGGGTTGGTGCAGGACAGCGGGAAGTCCTCGGTGATCGGCACCGTGGCGGGATTCCCGTAGACGGTGGCCGACGAGCTGAAGATCAACCGCCTGATCCCGAATTCGAGCATGACCTCGCACAGGGCCAAGGTGGAGGTCAGGTTGTTCTGGTAATAGAGCAGCGGTTTTTCCACCGATTCACCGACCGCTTTGAGCCCGGCAAAATGAATGACGGTGTCAACCGGCTCGGGACTGGCGGCCAGGACCTGCCGCACTCCGTCACGATCGCGCAGATCGACCACGGCCAGCCGGAGCGATTGCCCCGCCAGCTGCTCGACGCGTCTGATCGCCTCTTCTTTGGCATTGACCAGACTGTCGATCACCGTCACCCGATAGCCGGCGGCAAGGAGCTCCAGACAGGTGTGACTACCAATATAGCCGGCCCCGCCGGTTACCAGAACATGCATGACTCCCTCAATCGTTCAGGCTATTTTCCACTGGTTGTTTCTCGCCCTCTTTTGCTATAGTAGCAGACTGCAGCATAGACGCAAAAGAGAGCTGCAGGCAACCAAAAACCTTCATCGAGGAGAGCCGTCATGCCTTATGTCAATATCCGCGTCGCCGGAACACTGACCAAAGAACAAAAGGAGAACATCAGCAAAGGCGTCACCGACGTGATCTGCAGAGAGGCGGGCAAACCGCCGGAAGCGGTCCTGATCTTTATCGACGAGGTCGAGCGCGACAACATCGCCAAGGCCGGCACATTGCTGAGCAACAGCTGATCGACATGGAGCAGGCCGCCCGGCGCGTCCGGGAGTTGCGCGAGCTGATCGTCGAGCACGCCTATCGTTACTACGTGCTCGACGACCCGATCATCTCCGACGGTGAATACGACCGACTCTTTCAGGAACTCGTCGACCTGGAAGCGGCCTACCCCGAACTGGCCGACGCCGACTCTCCGACCAGGCGCGTTGGCGGGCAACCGCTGGAGCAATTTGCCCAGCTACGCCACCGGCTGCCGATGCTCAGCCTGGAAAATGCCTTTTCCGACAACGATATCCACCTCTTCGCCCAGCGAATCGAACGCTTTCTCAACCGGCCGATCGACTCCGGTTACTCAGCCGAACCGAAACTCGACGGCCTGGCCGTCGAACTGGTCTACGAGAATGGCCGGTTGGCACTCGGTTCGACCCGGGGCGACGGCAGCATCGGCGAGGACATCACTGCGCAGCTGCGCACCGTCTCCTCCATCCCGCTCCATCTGCTGCAAATCAAACCATCACTGCTCGAAGTCCGCGGCGAAGTCTACATGGAGAAAGACGGTCTGGCCCGGCTCAACGAGCGACAACTGGCCCGTGGCCTGCCGCCGTTTGCCAACCCCCGCAACGCCGCGGCCGGCTCCCTGCGCCAGCTCGATCCGGCGATCACCGCGCAACGGCCGCTGCGCTTTTTCGCCTACGGCGTAGCCGATCCCGGCCCGACCGGCTGCCGCACCCAGACCGAATTACTGGGGTATCTGCGCCGGGCCGGTTTCCCGGTCAGCCGACTGGCCGTCTTCTGCAGCGATATCGAAGCGGTTATCGGTCATTACCGGCAACTCAACGATGGTCGTCATGATCTGAACTTCGAGATCGATGGCATGGTCGTCAAAATCGATGAATTCGCGTTGCAACAGCGGCTCGGCAGCAAATCGCGGGCTCCGCGCTGGGCGATCGCCTACAAATTCGCAGCAACCCAGGCGAGCACCAGGCTGCTCGACGTGGAATTTCAGGTCGGCCGGACCGGGGCGGTGACCCCGGTGGCAATCCTGGAACCGGTGACCATCGACGGCGCCACCGTCGGCCGGGCCACTCTGCATAACGAAGGCGAGCTGCAGCGCAAGGACTTGCGCATCGGCGACACCGTCCTGGTGCAACGGGCCGGAGACGTGATACCGGAGGTGATCAAGTCGGTTCCCGACCTGCGGACCGGCACCGAGATCCCGGTGACTATGCCGCCGGACTGCCCGGCCTGCGGTGCCGAACTGGTCAGACCGAGCGGCGAGGCGATCACCCGCTGCGTCAACCCGCTCTGCCCGGCCCAGCGCCTGCGCAGCCTGATCCATTACTGCTCCAAGGCCGGACTTGATATCGAAGGACTGGGGAAAAAAACCGTTGAACAACTGCACCAGGCGGGACTGCTCGGCTCGATCGTCGATCTCTACACCCTTGATCGGGCGGCGCTCCAGCAGTTGCCCGGCTGGGGGGAAAAGTCGGCCGACAAGGTGCTGGCTGCCATCGAGGCGGCGAAGCATCCGCCACTGTCACGGTTTCTCGCCGCACTCGGCATCCGCTATATCGGGGAGATCAATGCCGCACTACTCGAACACCATTTCCACTCATGTGACGATCTGCGCCGGGCAACGAAAGATGAACTCCTGGACATCGACGGGATCGGTGAGCAGGCGGCCGACAGCCTGATCGCCTATTTCGGCACCGAACAAATCGACGAGATGTTCGAACTCCTCGCCGCCCGGGGTGTCCACCCGACGGCGGCACCAAGCCGCCATGAAGAGATGCCGCTTGCCGGCCTGGTGTTCGTCTTTACCGGCGGCCTGGAGAAATTATCACGTGACGAAGCAAAACAGCTGGTGAAAGACAACGGCGGCCAGATCGCCTCGACCATCACCAAGACGGTCACCCACGTGGTCGCCGGGGCAAAGGCCGGTTCGAAATTGCGTAAGGCTGAAGAAATGGGTAAGACCGTCCTGACCGAAGAGCAATTCCTCGCGCTGACCGGCGGCGCTGCCTGACCGGCACGGAAGTCATCAGGTACCAGGAACACCGGTTGCCGCCGACCTGACACAACCCGTTACTTTTTTGCTCGTTGCCGCAGATAGGCGACAATATCGTCGCTCTCATACATCGAGTGGCCGCCGTCTATCAGAAACGGCACCATACCCTTGCCGCCGACCTCCAGGACCGTCTGCCGGCCCGGGGTTCCCGGGGCCGCATCGATGACGCGGTAATCATCTCCTTGCTTCAGACCCAACTCTCGGGCGGCATCGAGCACCTTGCGACAAAACGGACAGCCGTCGCGTACATAGAGTTCCAGCATTGTTTCTCCTTTTTCTGCAGTTCCCCGCGCCGCCCTCAGCTACGCACCCCCGTCCCTCTGCTCAGCAAATACAGATTGGCGGCAAAGAGCAGCGTACCGATCAGGATCAACATACCGAGTCCGGTCCAGACCCCGATATCGGCGACACCGAGAAAACCGTAACGGAAGCCGTCGATCATGTAAATAATCGGGTTGGCCCGGGAGAGCGCCCGCCAGAAATCGGGCAGCAGGGAGATTGAATAAAAGACGCCGCCAAGATATGTCAGCGGCGTGATGACAAAAGTCGGAATGATCGAGATATCGTCAAACTTTTTGGCAAAGATACCATTGATCAGCCCAGCCAGCGCGAAAACAAAACTGGTCAGCACGGCAAAGGCCAGGATGAAAAACAGGTTGTGCGGCACGATCCGGGAAAACCCGAGGCCGACCGCGGTCACCAGCACACCGACGCTGAGGCCGCGAACCATTGCGCCGGAAACATAGCCGAGCACGATTACCCAGTCAGGTGTCGGGCTGACCAGCAATTCTTCGATATTGCGTTGAAACTTGCTGCTGAAAAAGCTTGATACGGCATTGGTGTAGGAGTTGGTGATAATCGACATCATGATCAGGCCGGGCGCGATAAAGGACATATAGTCGTAGCCATGAACATCGCCAAGCTGGGAGCCGATGAAGGTACCGAAGATCAGGAAATAGAGGGTGGCGGTCACCACCGGCGGCACCAGAGTCTGGACCCAGATGCGGAAAATACGGGTCGTTTCCCGCCGCGCGATACTCGCCAGGGAGATGAGCTGTTCACCGATCATTGCGTCATCCCCACGAAAATTTCCTCGAGCCGGTTGGCCTTCGGGCGCATGGAAGCGACGATCAGGCCATGGCGGTCGAGATGGGCGAACAGGTCGTTGAGGGAGTGGTCTCGCGACAGGGTCACCTCCAGGGTCGAGTCGTCGATGATGGTGAACCGGTTCGCGGCAAACGGTTCGACCTCACCGGCCGGACTCCTGAGGTCCAGGATAAAGGTCTGCCGATCCAGTTTCTTCAGCAATTCCCGCTTATCGGTGTGGGCGATCAGTCGCCCGCCGGCGATGATGCCGATACGATTACAGAGTTGCTCTGCTTCTTCCAGGTAGTGGGTGGTCAGGATGATGGTCCGCCCCTCCCGGTTCAGGTCCTCCAGAAATTCCCACATGCCGCGGCGCAGCTCGACATCGACCCCGGCCGTCGGTTCATCGAGGATCAGCAACT
Organism: uncultured Desulfofustis sp.; assembly: GCA_964620665.1. GTDB lineage: Bacteria > Desulfobacterota > Desulfobulbia > Desulfobulbales > Desulfocapsaceae > Desulfofustis. The sequence continues at coordinate 5,120 of CAZUJZ010000222.1, forward strand.
TCGGGTCGTGGACCAGCCCCCGGGCGATCATCAGCCGGCGCTTCATGCCGCCCGACAGTTCGCGGGCCTGCACGTTCCGCTTTTCCCAGAGCCCGAGCTGCCGCAGGTAATGTTCGGCCCGCTGGGCCGCTCGGCGCCGCGGGATGCCATAGTAACCGGCCTGCTGACAGACAATGTCCTGGACTTTCTCGAAGATCGAGAAATTCATCTCCTGGGGCACCAGACCGATCAACCGCTTGGCCGCCGAAAAATCACGATCGATATCGATGCCGAAAATCCTGACCGTACCGGAGGTCTTGAAGACCAGCGAGGTGATAACGCCGATAGTCGTCGTCTTGCCGGCACCGTTCGGGCCGAGCAGGCCGAAAAACTCCCCCTCGCCGACCTGCAGAGAGATACCGTTGATCGCTTCGACCCCGCCATCATAGGTCTTGCGCAGGTCGCTGATCTCCAGAGCCGGAACACTCATGAGCCGGCCCGTGCACTCAGCACGCTCAGGTAGTCGACGATTTCGGCGGCCAGATCGCGCCGGTCGAGCCGGCTGATCTGCCTGATGCCGGTCGGGCAGGTGATATTGATCTCGGTGAGCCGTTCACCGATAAAATCGAGCCCGGCAAAATGGATGCCGCGGTCGACCAGCCAGGGACCAACACGGTCGACAATCTGCTGTTCCACCTGCGACAGTCCGCAGGAAATGGCCTCGCTCCGGGCAAAACTGGCATGAAACCCCTGCTGCGGCCGACGCAGCACCGCGCCAAGGAACTGGTCGCCGAGCAGCAGGACGCGCTTATCGCCGTCATAGACATCTTCGAGAAAACGCTGCACCATGGCCGGATATCTGCCCCCACCGGTAAACAGCCGCAGCTGCTCATCATCGGGCGACTCGATCCGCTCCACCGATCTGCCCTGGAAACTGTCCAACGCCTTGAGCACGCAGGCCCCGTGGCCGGCGACAAACTCGGCCAGCAGCGCCGGATCACTGGCAACCATGGTCGGCGGCATATACTCGGCAAACTGGAAGGCGATCAGCTTTTCATTGAAATCGCGCAGCGCCGACGGCTCGTTGACGACGACCGCACTGGTCAGCGAGAGCAACTGGGTCGCGTAATGAAAAGCCAGATCGTACGGCGGCTCCTTGCGCATCAGAATCAGGGCATGGTCGTCAAGCGCAGTCCGTTCACGCCGGCCATCGGCACCGAGGGTCCAGGCCATCGCCGCCCCGTCGAAGAACAGCTCTTCAATGGCGGCGGTATCAACGACGATACCGCGCCCGCGAGCGGCCTCGATAATCGCCAGGGTCGTATCCGTTTCCAGATTCAGTCCCGCCGGCGGATCAAGCACCGCCAGCCATTTCTCTGTCATCTTCCTCTCTCCGTTGCACTGGCATCCAGCACGTCTCTCCCGGTCGATCCCGTGACGGACGGCCTGTCTGCCGTAACTCCCTGTGATACGATAATCAACGTTTCGAATTTTTCCAGTCGCACGATGATATCGCGGCCGTCGATA
>CAZUJZ010000223.1:0-6615 GCA_964620665.1 uncultured Desulfofustis sp.
GACCAAACGTCTGATAACAGAAAAGCAGCGTCTCGAGTCTGAGAATATCGATTATCAGAGAAAACTGGAACGAATGGTCGAAGAGCGGACCAGCACGCTTTATTACCAAAAGGAGTTTTTGGAAAACATACTTGAAGCGCTGACCAGCCCATTATATGTCGTTAATACTGAAGACTATCGAATAACAACAGCAAACAGCGCCGCCGGATTCGGAGAAATATCGTGCAACTCTAAGTGCTTTAAATTGACTCATCTTGGCATAGACCCATGTGAAAACAAAGAACAATGTCCTATTTGGAAAATCAAGGAAACCCAAAAACCTTTTCAGGTTGAACATAATCATTTTGATAAAAATGGGGATCTGTTTATCGCAAGAGTTCAAGGGTATCCATTGTTTGACAGCAATAAAACAATCAGTCAAATCATTTTTTATGTTGTAGATATTACAGATCAAAAGAGACTTGAGTCGATAGCCTCCGCGAAAAATATGATGCAAAACATAGGGTACGTCTTTTCTGGTATCAGACATGAAATCGGAAACCCAATTAATTCTCTGAAAACCTGTTTGACGGTTTTAAAGAAACAAATCAACATTCTGGATACGAAGGAGATCAAGGAGTTCGTGACTGATGCATTACTGGAAACGGATCGTGTAGAATATTTGCTCAAATCTTTAAAAAACTTCAGTCTTTTTGAACATCCTGAAGTTAAATCTACCGATTTAACTGAATTCATAGAAGGGATGGAACCTCTCTTTCGTAAAGACTTGGAAGACCGCGGGATATCATTTGAAATACATCTTGCAAGAACCCCTTGTCGGGGGATAGTCAGTCTTAAAGCGATGCATCATGTTATGCTGAATTTGTTGAGTAATGCAGTCGATGCCTTGGCTTCCCGTGACAACCCTAAGATCGAGATTCACCTGAAAGAACAATCCAGCCAAATTGAGATCGATTTTATCGACAACGGCTGTGGCATGACGGAACGGGAAAAGAGCGAACTTTTCAAGCCATTTCATACTACTAAATCACAAGGAACCGGATTGGGGCTGGTTATGGTCAGAAAAATGCTTGCCTCAATGGATTGCTCTATAAAAATTTCAAGTTGGAAGGATGTCGGAACCTTGATTACTATTTCCATTCCCAAAGCAGGTTATGAAATCTAAGGACTTCTCCAAGACGCTACTCATAGTTGATGACGATCCGATCTTCTGTAAGTATGTGTTCCTACATTTTTCGCAGAGAGATCTCAAAATAGTAACTGCTGGTACGGGAAGTGATGCCAGAAAAATATGTAAAGAACAATTCGTTGATATCGTTTTTCTCGACCAGAATCTGCCTGATATTAAAGGAATAGACCTCTGTGCCTATTTTCTTTCCTGTAACGATCAGTGTAAGATTATCTTCATCACAGCTTTTCCGTGTTTTAAAACCGCGGTTGCAGCATTGAAAGAGGGGGTGTTCGATTATCTTTCCAAACCTGTTGATTTAACGGAACTGGAATTGGTCTTGGAGAAGTCCTTGCGGACCCTATCCCTGGAGCAGACTGAGCAAATTCAAGGCTACCACGCCCGCAGGCAAAATGAGGAAACTACTCTCATCGAGAACCATGGCGGTTTGGGAGGACTCCACGACCTGGTAAAACGTTCTGCGTCAAGTAGCTCACCGGTGCTTATTACTGGTGAAACTGGTGTTGGCAAAAGCATAGTTGCGAAGTCAATTCATTTCAACAGCCAGGCTCGGGATGGTCCATTTATTAATATAAATTGCGCCACGTTCTCGGAGAGCCTGATAGAATCCGAACTGTTCGGTCATGAAAAAGGAGCTTTTACCGGAGCCGAAGCCGCCAAGAAAGGGATTTTTGAAATGGCGGACGGGGGGACGCTTTTTCTTGACGAAATTGGCATGCTGCCGCTCCATCTCCAGACGAAACTTCTCGGTGTTCTGGATGACCATTCGGTAAGGAGGCTGGGGTGTGAATTTTCTCGTCCCGTTAATGTTCGCATCATATCGGCGACCAATCTTGATATAGAACAGGCTGTTGTCGACAAATGCTTTCGTCAGGACCTCTATTTCCGCCTGAGCGTCATTCGCATTGTCGTACCTCCTTTGCGGCAGCGGCCACATGACATTTCCGAACTCTGTCGGTTCTTTCTAAAGAAAGTTGCCAAAAACCAAACTATCAGTCTTCCGGAAGAAGAAGAAGCAGTGCTCAAAGAGTATCACTGGCCGGGAAATATCCGAGAGTTGAAAAACATAATTGAGAGATCATTCATCTTGCGGAGTAATGAAATCTTACGGCCTTCACTTCTGCTCAACCACCACCAGGGATTCCCCTCTGAGGCAGGCCCCGCATCACCCTCCAGCCTTTCGTCAAGTCAACATCTAAAGCTGATGACGCTTTGGGAAATGGAAAGAAACCATATTCACGAGACGCTTCTTGCCTGTTCCGGCAACCGAACTCACGCGGCAAAATCTCTTGGAATATCCCGGGCGACGCTCATTAGAAAACTCAAAGCGTATCAGGATCAGGAAGGAACTGATCACAATGAGACACTGTTTTAAAATGAGTCACCAATTTCTCGCCAGTTACGCTCTGCTGCCGTTCTCCGTTTCCAACTAATAATACGTTATTACAAGAAAAACAGTTATTTTTTCTTTTGGTATGCGCTTTGCATCGTTGGTGCAATGCGATTTGCAACGTGTTGCCAAATAGATGCCGAGGCGTCATGCGTAATGTCCTAATTGTAGATGACGAGAAAGGGTTTCTTGCAAAATTGCAAGCGGGTTTTGCTGAGTTTAGAGATCAGTTTGCTGTTGAAACTGCAGAGAATGGCAAACAAGCCATTGATGTGCTGCTTTCTTCAACTGTCGATTTGATTGTCACTGATATTAAAATGCCGGTCATGGATGGTTTTGAGTTGTTGGCTTATGTCGCGTCGAATTTTCCGGCCATTCCAGTAATTGTTATGACCGCTTTTGCTACACCCGAGACAGAAAATCAATTGAAACGGACCGGAATTTATTCCTTGCTCGAAAAACCTATCGATTTTGATGTTTTGTGTTCAACTATAGTGCAAGGCTTGGAAAGCAGTACTGAAGAAGGTAGCTTGACCGGAATTTCTCTCGAGAATTTTGTTCAACTTATCGAACTTGAAAAAAAAACATGTCTTTTGGAGGTACAGTCAAAGCAGGAAAAGTCCAAAAATGGATATTTGATTTTTAAACAAGGAGAATTGTGGGATGCATTAATAGATAAGTTGAAAGGAGAGGAGGCTGCGATCAAAATCGTTTCTCTGAAAAATGTAACAATTAAATTCATGAAGCTTCCTACTAAAATATACAAAAAAAATATCAACAAATCATTGATCTCTATTTTGATGGAATCATCAAAAATTGAAGATGAAAAAGAAGATAATGATATCAAAACAAATAAATCAAGTAATGGTGAAAATGTTGACTCTGTAAATAAGTTAGAAGTCGAACAAATCATTATTGGTGAAGCAGGTACTGAAAATTCCAAATTGCTTGATGATCATTATCCTTCTTTTTCGATAGCTGATCCGGATCAATTCATTTCTGCCGATTCAGCCTTCATTGGCACTGCTGATAATCACTATCCAGATGACTCTGGTAACCGGATAATCGATACCGAAACTACTCTTGAAACACCAATAGATCAACCTTCCGGAGAATCAAATACTGATCTACCGGAAACATTAAAAAATTCCTTATCAAAAGGAGGTAAGAACATGGCACTTCGAGACGTTTTGGAACAAATGGCCCAGAAGATCGACGGTCTAGTCGCGATAGGAATTCAAGGAATGGACGGTGTTGAGCTGGCAAAGTATTCTCCTGGAAAAGTTTCAACCGAACAATTCGCTGCACGGTTTGCAATGGTAATGAAGCTTGAAATCAATATCGCCAGAGAAATTAAACAGCTCGGGACATTAGAAGAGAATATTATGCAAACCCAGAATAATTTCATCTACACCAAGATGGTAGGTGCAAACTACTATCTCAGCATCATTATTACCAAAGACGGCACTCTTGGAATGGTGCGTGTCGTTGCGCAAAATTATGCCGAAAAACTACAGGCAGAACTGGGTTGATTCGACAGCGAGATTATATCCTCTATTCTTACTAAACGTGCAGGAGGTTTAAAATGGCAACGGAAGAACAGAAAAAAGAAAACCTGATCCGTATGAAGAACATGATGATTGCCGGCATGGCCAAAGCGTTATGGGATCTTTTTGGCGAGAGTGCTAATGCCACCATGATCGAGGTGGGAAAGGACCTACTCGAGATCATGGAAAAAGAGATGGGATTGGAGATCGATGGCGAATCAGCCGAGGATGTCATGACTGAAATTGGCCGTATCTTCACCGATGAGTTCGGGTATGTTGATTCTTTCAAAGTGGAAGTCGATGGCAACTCAATTTCGTTAAGCGTTGACAAATGCAAGGGGTGGTATCTAACCCAACAAATCATGAAGACGGGAGTTGAGATTCCCTACACTTGTCCCATCATGAATGTCGGCCAGGCCGCTCTGATGCGAATTGGAAAACCGGCACACAAAAGAATTGAAGCTCGAGAAGATGTTCGAGGCAGCAAAATCATTTTCACCATTGAAGAGTAATAGTGGAAAGCGGGGATTGGGAAGATTTGTGGAGTTCGATTGTGATGGGGAGCCAACCGGTTTTTAGCAGACGTGATGATGCGTTGTCGTTGGAGGAGGCGCGTTATTATCAGGACCTTTTATACCGAACAATTAAAATAGGGACCGAATTGGAGGTCGCTTTGCCCAAGGGGGTGGTTCGACAGGAATTTCAGCCTATGCTCGAGGCCCTCCTGGTCCCCTCCAAAGACATGAACAACCTCGGACACCTCGGTATCTACGATGTCGTCAAGGAGCACTGTGGCGTTGAAATTCAGATCATTGGCCGACACCCTCATTGGGAATCGCTATTGACCCAATACCGCCAGATACTAACGCCTCTTCTAACTTTCGGGGTCCGCATGCGGCCAACGTGCGGGCTCCACTTTCATCTCATCGGAATCGGGATTGCTGAGAGTATCCCTGAAATTATTCTGGCAAATTTGTGGAACATGATGCGGACCTTTGCCCCCGGTTTGAAATATCTCACCTGTGGTGGGGACAGCTGGCAGGGGCTCTGTCGCCGGCGGCAACACAACGCCCATCGGGAGTTTCTTCGCAATTCACCGATGATTCTGTCCATGCCCGACATTAAAGAGAATTTGCGTAAAAGCCTGGACGTTCCGGAACATCAGAACTTTTTCAATCTGGAACACATAGGTTTTGATGCAAATGGCCGCATTAACGTATTTCACGTTGAGTTTCGTTTCCCCGATGGCGACTTTTCCTATGTTTCAATTGCTGCGAAAACATTTCTCTTTCTTGCGCTGCTGCTTAAGGCTGTCGAAATATCCAAATTCGGTCTGCTTCATGTCGGCAGAACCAGTGAGTGGAATCAGAAGAAGAAGTTAATGGATTTGATCAGTAACAATGATGGCAAGCTGGCAACCAGTGATACCTCTGGGGCCTTGGAGTTCATAGAACAATATCAGAATAATGCCCGGCAGTTGCTCAAATTTTTGAAAAGCATTTTTCTGCTCATGGATAATCCGGCCGAGATGGTGCTTCAGGCCCTTGCGGAGCAACCGATCGGACCCCGCAGAATAGCTGGAGACAGCTGGGAGAAGATTAACCTGAATCTGTTGGATATGGGGGGCGACAACGTATCTTCTGACCAAATCGATCTACGTATCATTAAAATTATCGAGCTGGGACTGATCGAGGAAGTGACTGATCTGGAAGAGTGGCTCAAGTTGGTTGCAGTGCATACGGATACCTCAAAAGAGACTGTCAGGAAACGCATTGCAACGTACAAAAGACGTGAACCGGCCTGGGACTCAGGTTTGGGAAGAATGGTGTTTTTACGATAATGTGCGGGCTGACTGGTGTATTGATCGGCGAGGGACAAAACTGGCAATCAATGGAGAAGATAAAGAATGTTTTTACCGCCAGCCTTGTTGCCAATGAAGAGCGCGGAAGGTTGGCAACCGGTGTTGCTTGTGTCAACAGGGAAGGGATTATCTCAATAGATAAAGAACCTGTTCCGGCTTCAGACTTTGTTCGGAATCGAAGGTACGAAGCATTTATGGAACATGGCATCAGCACAGGGACCCACATTCTTCTTGGCCATACCCGCCGTCCCACCAAAGGCACTATTCACAACAGCAACAACAATCACCCCATAGTCGTTGGTAACATTGTTGGAATCCATAATGGGACTATTACCAATGATGACGAAATATTTCTTGCCCTTGACAGACGAAAAGATATTCGCAGAAAACGGGTCGGGTCAGTGGACAGCGAAGTTATCTTTACCCTGATGGATAACATAGACTTCTCCGCATCTGTAGAACAATGGTTGGATGATATTATAAAATCATCTTCTTTGCTGCTTGGATCATATACGACATTGTTTTTTAATAAAAAATTTCCTCAAAAATTAGTTTTATTGAAATATCAAAATCGAGATTGGATCAAAAAGAATTAAGAAAACGTGGAGGGGGTTTATTTGGGAGTAAC
>CAZUJZ010000224.1:0-6597 GCA_964620665.1 uncultured Desulfofustis sp.
CGGCTTTTAGTACCGTGCTCTTGCCGGCGCCGCTCGGTCCGAGCAAAGAGAGGATCTCACCGTCCTCCAGGTGCAGCGTGAGTTCCTGGACGACTGTTTTGGACCCGTAACGGATGGTCAGGTCGCGCAGCTCGAGACGGCCCATCAGCGTACCCCCTGAATGCCGCTCCGACCGATGGTCCGGGCACTGGCCAGCAGAGCGAAAAAAGCCGGCACCACGAACACCAGGCTGACCGCCGCAGCCACCGGCCGGTCACCGCTGTCCATCAGGGCAAAGAGCAGGATGGGCAGGGTCAGCAGTTGGCCACCGCCGATGATCAACGTACTGAGATATTGCGACCAGGACAGCAGAAAAGAGAACAAGGCCGCCACGGTAACGCCGGGCAGGATCATCGGCAACATGACCGACCAGACGACCCGGCCGGCCGAGGCGCCCAGGGTCCGTGCCTGTTCTTCGATTTCCGGGTTATAATCGCTGAAGACGCCCCAGAGCACGAAAACCGCGTAGGGCAGACAAAACGTCAGGTGAATGAGCACCACGCCGGCAAAGGTTTCGGCCAGCCCGAGCCGGATAAACCAGAGGTGCAGCCCCATCGCCACGGCCAGCGGCGGCACGATGATCGGCAGGATGAGCAGCAGGGCCACCAACCGCTTGCCGGGGAAATCATAGAGACCGAGGGCGCGACCGGCGGGAATGCCGACGATCAGGGAGATCACCGTGGTGGTCAGCGCCAGCAGAAAACTGGACGTCAGCCCGCCGAGAATCTGGCTGCCGGCGGTGCCGAAAACGTAGCCCCAGGCCCGCAGGCCGAAGGCCTGCGGCCACAGTGCCGGGAAGAACCAGCGCTCACTGACCGACCAGAGCAGCAGCGGCACGAACGGCACAGCGACGCTCAGCACGATCGCCCAGAACAACAGTCGTCCCCGCCCATTCATACACCGATCCCCCGTTTGCGCGCAAAACCGAGGAGCAGGTGCGACAGGACAATCGAAACGATGATGATCACCGCAATGAGCAGGCCGAGCGCAATCCCTTCGGGCCGGGCGAGCAGGTCGATATCGCTGTAGTTGCGATACGCCCAGACGGGCAGTAGCAGCGGGTGGGTGCGACCGAGCAGATACGGAACCTCGAAGGCACCGAAGGTGAAGGCAAAGACGATGAGTCCGGAAGCTCCCAGCGCCGGAGCGATGATCGGCAGGGTGATATGGAAGAACCGTTGACGCCTGGTCGCTTTCAGGGTCGCTCCGGCTTCAAGCAGCTCGGTTCCCATATTTTTCAGGACCGCCAGCAGCATGAAGGTGATGAAGGGAATCTCTTTCCAGACGTAGACAGCCAGGATACCGATACCGAGCGGGTCGTTGACCAGCAGCGGAAACGCCGAGGCCTCGGCGATAAGCCCGACCGCCACGGCCAGCCGGGCAATCAGACCGGACGGCGAGAGAAGCAGCAGCACCGATATGGCGATCACCAGATGGGGAACGGTGAGCGGCAGCTGCAACAGGAAATAGATCGTCCGGCTGCGACCGGCCATACTGATCAAGGCCATGGCCAGCAGCACACTGATCAGGCAGGCGATCAACGTCGAAGTCGCCGAGATATAGAAGGTCAGGCCGAAGCTGCGCAGCAGTTCGGGATCGAGCAGAACCCGCCGGATATGCTCTGCGGTGAGCGAGGAAAAGCCGCGGCCCGGCGCATAACCGCCGGCCTGCAGCAAGCCGAGCACCAGTCCACCGGCAAACAGAGCGATCACCACCGCCAGCGCCGGCCCAAGCAGAAAACAGAGGGTTCCCGCCGTTGCCGTTCGGCCCGTCGGCCGGACAGGGGCATTGGACGTGGAGGGATAGATCATTACCGGTTCTTCAAGACCTGCTGCTCCCAGCCCTGTTCCAGATGGATCAGGATCTCACTCGGCGGTTCGGGCAATTGATGGGCCTGCAGCTCGGAATCCTCGAGCGTTGCCGGCCCGCGCGGCAGATCGACAAAGCGCTGCTGCCACTGCGGCGGTAGTTTTTGCTGGCTGAGCGCCGGAAAATCGCCCCAGACCTCGGGCTTTGCTTTTTCCAGCTGCGCCTCGGGCGACAGCAAAAAGTCGGCGACCACCATCGCCGCCGCCTTGTCCGTTGCATTGTAAGGGATCGCGACGAAATGGGTATTGGCAATCGTTCCCTCGTCAAAGACGAAGGTCCGCACCGTGTCAGGAAACAACCCGTCGAGGATTTTCCGCGACGCGTCCCCCTGATGATAGGAAAAGGAAAAGTCCAGCTCGCCGTCGGCAAACAGCGTGTCCATCCGCACCGGCGATTCCGGATAGGTCGAACCGCCCCGCCACAGTGCCGGCCGCAGCTCACGAAGTACCCGATACGTTTTTTCGGCGGCCTGTTCCAGTTCGGCCTGGGTATAGTCGCCCTGCCAGCGATCAACAGAGCCGGCGACATGATAAAAGATGTGCCTGATGAACACCGAGCCGGTGAAATCGGGCGGCGCCGGATAGCTGAAGCGCCCCGGATGGGCACGGATCCACTCGAGCAGTGCGCCGACCGAGCGCGGCGGCTCGGCAAGCCGGGCACGATCGTAGACCATCACCATCTGGGCACTGCCCCACGGCGACTCCATCCCGTCAACAGGTGTGCCGAAATCGTTTTTCACCGTCGGATTGGTCCAGTCGACATAGCGCTGATTCGGCAGAACCTCGGCAAACGGACCGTAGAGCAGACCGTGCCGTTTGCAGGTGCGAAAATTCTCGCCGTTGATCCACATCAGATCAACGCTGCCCCCATCATCCTTGCCGGCCTGTTTCTCGACCACCAGTTTGCTGACCACCTCTGAAATATCTTTGACCGGCACCTGGCGCAGCGTGATATCGTAGCGCCGCTTCAGTTCATCGGCCAGAAAACCGTTCACATACGCATTGACGGCGGGCGAACCGCCCCACATATACCAGTCGACCGTCTGGCCGCGGGCGCCGCTGACCGCCTCGTCCCAGGACAGGACCTGCCCGGCAACGCTATTCTCTGCAAGAGCGGCAGTGATCATGAAAGCGAAGATGAGAAGGAAGGCTCTCGAGCTGATTGAATTCTTCAGGAATCCTGTTCGATTCATCACATTCCTCATATCGGTTCTCCGTTGAGGTTTACGAGAGTAGTTGTCGAAGACGGGGGCGGAGTGCAGAGTGTAGAGTAACCGGGCAGAGAGATCATCATAAAGTCTATTCGATTCAGGTTTTACGTTCAACAGTTTATCTCTTACCGGCCAAGATTGTCGGCAATGATCTCCATATCACCTCCCCGTTGTACCGATAATAAAAAACTTCTTGACATGTTGATGGTTCAGGGTCATGGTAACACGTTTTGTTTTTTAGTATTACCAGAAGGAGACACCGATGTCACTGTACTGCTGCCACCATGTCGTGCCTGTTGTGCTTTTATATCACCTTTTCTTACTGCCCGGGTTGGCACCGGCTTCGGACCCTGCCAAAACCGTCGAAGAGCCGGTGCTCGAATCCGTCCGAATCCGCCAGAACACCCAGCAGCAGGAAGAACAATGGCGTACCGAGAAACAGGCACTGCTGCTTCGCTACGAAGAGTTGGAGGCCAAACGGGAGCAGCTGGATGCCCGCCGGCAGGAGGTGACGGCAGGCAATGACGCAACCCGCCGCCGAATAGCGGCAAAGCAGCAGGAAATCGACGATATTGAGCAAATCCAGCGTGAAATCAAACCGCTCATCGACGAACTGACCACCAACCTGGAAACCTTTGTTGCTGGAGACCTGCCGTTCCTGCCGGACGAACGGCAGCAGCGGCTCGAACGCTTGCAGGAACTGGCCGGCGACCCGGCAATCAGCATCAGTGAACAGTTTCGCAAGGCCATGGAAGCGCTGCTGATAGAGGCGGAATACGGGGCCACCATCGAGGTCTACCAGCAGAGCATCCGGCTGGACGATCGCGACGTGCTGGTCAATATCTTCCGGCTTGGCCGGATCGGCCTGTTCTACCAGAGCATCGACGCCACCGCCTGCGGCTATTTTAACGTGGCGACGGCACGCTGGACGAAACTGCCGGCCCGCTACAACACGGCTATCGAAGCGGCTATGGACATCGGCGCGAAACGGCGCCCTGCCGAGCTACTCACCCTGCCGCTGGGGAGGATGCACCTGTAATGAAAACCATCGTGCTCCGAGCGCACTGGTGCGCACTGTTCCTGATGCTCTGCTCGATCCCGGTAACGGCGCCGGCCGCACCAGCCGACCCGAACACAACCGAGGATATGCGGGAGGAACGGATTGCTGCTCGCGAAGCGCTGCTCGACCTTGAACGCCAGGCCCGCATCGAGGAAGAAACGGCCAGGGAAGAGGCCCGGCGCAGCCGGGAGAGAATCACCGGTGACCGCGCATCGCTGGAGCAGGAAATCGCCCGTCTCGAAACAGAGGTCGCCTCCCTGGAAGAAATGGTGGCCGACCTGGAGCAGCAGGGGAAGCAACTCACCGAACGGGAAACCCTGCTCACCGAACGGCTGACGGCCACCGACGCCATTATCCGCGAACTCGTGGGGGTTATCAGGATGTTCGCCAAGGACATCGCCGGCCATCTTTCCACCAGTCTGCAACCTGCGCTGCACGGCGGGCCGCCGGCGCAACTCGGCGACATCGCCGAACAGGGCCGGTTCCCGGGACTGCCCGACATCACAGGGATGATAAACATCCTCTGGCAACAGATCGCCGGGGCGGCCAGCGTACGGTTGCAGCGGGGCCCGATCGTCGACAGATCGGGGGTGACCGTCGAGGCGGACATCCTCGTTGTCGGCGACTTCACCGCCGCCTATCGCTCAGGTGAGGAGGTCGGCTATCTCTCCCCTTCCCCGACCGGCGGCGCCCTGTTCGCTCTGGCCAACCTGCCGCCGCGCGGCCTCAGTCGGCAACTCGACAGCTACATGGTCGGCGAGGCCGCGGCGGTGCCGCTCGATATCACTCGCGGCGCGGCCCTCGGCCAGCTGGCCCACCAGTTGAACCTGTGGCAGAAGATCGGCACAGGTGGGCCGCTGATCTGGCCGATTCTGGGCATTCTCCTGGTAGCGCTGCTCATTGTCGGCGAGCGGCTGCTGTTTCTCTGGCGCACCAGACTTCCCGCCGACGCCTTTACCGAGCGGCTGACCGCGCTTGCCGTCGACCGGAATTGGCCGGCCTGCCGTGACGAGTGCCGGCGTCGGCTCGGAAAACCACTGGCCCGGGTACTGGCCGCTGGCCTCGACTGTTACCGGCAGCAGCGCGACGTGATGGAAAATGCGCTGCAGGAGGCGATTTTGCGCGAGATCCCGCCGCTGGAACGGTTCCTGTCAACGCTTGGCATGCTGGCCGCCATCGCGCCGCTGCTCGGCCTGCTCGGCACCGTGACCGGGATGATCGGTACCTTCGACGTGATCACCCGCTACGGGACCGGCGACCCGCGCATGATGTCCGGCGGCATTTCCGAGGCCCTAGTGACGACCATGCTCGGACTGTCGGTGGCCATTCCGATCATGCTCGTGCATACCCTGCTCAACCGTACCATCGACAACCGTATCGCGCACATGGAAGAAAAGGCGATGACGCTGGTGAACCTGGTCCAGAAAAACGGTCATGACCCTGACTGATCACCTGCTCGCGCTGGGCCAGCAACTGTGCGACTACCTGCGGGCCGGCGGTATCGTGATGGTGCCGCTGATCGCGGTCAGCGTGCTGATGTGGCTGCTCATCGTCGATCGGGCCCTGTTCATCAGGCGGTTGCGCCGCCGTCCCATGAGCTTCGAGGATGCCGCAGAACACCTGCGTAGCGGTCGCCTGGTGCGCCCCGGCGACGCCGGCGGGGTCACCGGCCTGCTGGTGCAGCGGTTTATCGCCGCCCGCAGCGGCAGACCGGAGGTGGATCGCCACATCCTCGACGAGAGCGTAACCACCCTGCAGCGCTCGCTCTCCGCGCGCCTTCCGGTCATCGGCGTGCTGGCGGCCATCGCGCCGCTGCTTGGCCTGCTCGGCACGGTGCTCGGCATGATCGCCACCTTCGAGGTCATGGCGGTCTTCGGTACCGGCAACGCCAGGGCCATGGCCGGCGGCATCTCCGAGGCGCTGATCTCCACGCAGACCGGATTGCTGGTGGTCATTCCCGGTCTGTACATGAAGGGCTTTCTCGACCGCCGGGCCACCAATCTCGCCAAGCGCCTCGGGGCCGCCGGGCTCTATTTGAGAAGACACTTATGACAGTAAAACGCCCCAGCTCGGCGCCACGCGCCCAACGAACCTGACCGCCATGCTGCACATTGCCGCGACACGCCGGGCCAACCGCCCGGCCGTTGAACTCAACATCGCCCCGTTGATCGACATGGTCTTTATCCTGCTGATCTTTTTCATCGTCACCACCAGTTTCGTCAAGGAAACCGGCATCGACGTCAGCCGGCCGACCGCGGCCACCGCCGTGAGCAAGCCGAAGGCGACCATCCTGGTAGGCATCGACCAGGACAACCGGGTCTTTTTCGACAACCGGGAAATCGACATCAGAACGGTTCGGGCCAATGTGGAACGTGCCCTGGCCGAGAACCCGGAAGGAGCGGTGGTGGTGGTTGCCGAC